>JBASRN010000158.1:0-29281 GCA_049273855.1 Blastocatellia bacterium | reverse complement strand
GCCAAGGAGGGCCGCCCCTACCTGAAGGCGTTCCCCCGACTCCCCGACTCGTCTTCATCGCCCAGTGAACTTAGCCTCGCGCTTTTCCATGAACGCTCGCACGCCTTCCTTGTGATCGGCGGTCATCGAGCAACGCATGTGCGTCTCTGCTTCGCGATCAAGCAGAGTGCGAAAGTCTGTGCTCGCCGCCAGGTTAACGTTGGCTTTCATATAGCGGTAACTGGTCAGCGGACCGTGCGCAATGCGAGAAGCTGTCGCGTCCACTTCCGCTCGCAGGCTTTCGTGCGGAAGTACCCGATTGATCAGACCCAGCCGGTGAGCTTCCTGGGCGTCGAGGATCTCGCCGAGAAAAAACAGTTCCTTAGCTTTGGGCGCGCCGACGTATTGAGTCAGCAGCCACGTAGTGCCGAAGTCGCCGCCGTAGCCGACCTTCGCGTAAGCCGTTCCGTACTTCGACTGGTCCGACGCAATCCTCAGATCGCAAGCCAGGCAGACTCCGAGCCCCGCGCCCATTGCGAAACCGTTCACCGCTGCGATCGTTACCTTTGGACTGTTGTAGAGGAGCCAGCTCAGCTCTTGCATATCGCGCAACCGGTCGATCTTGCTCTCGAGGGTCTCGGAGTCGTCCGCCGCCATCGTTGAAACATCGCCGCCCGCGCAGAACGCTCGGCCGACGCCGGTGACCACGATGCAGCCGATCTCGGGATCGCGGCCCCAATCATTCAGAGTCGCAATTGACCGAGCCAGCAAGTCCTGGCTCAGGGCGTTGAGCTTGTCCGGGCGATTGAAAGTGAGAGTGGCGACGCGATCCGACACATTAGTCAAAACTTCTTCAGCCATTTCTTTCCTTTGAGGATGTTGGTGTCACACAGGACGAGCCAGATCGAGTTGACGACCGCCAGGTCTCGTCCCGAACCTTTCTCTTGTGTTCGCGGGTGAAGACTCTAGCACTGCCGTCATCCCTGAACAAGCAGCGCATGCTGGGCTCGACTTACACTGAGGCGGGGACGTGCGCGTCTGACAGAGGCCTTTGTTTCGGGTGAAATCTCGCCGGAGTGTACGCTGGCCGCTCGAACTCGTGAATCCGAAAAGGAGAAACTTCGACATGAAAAGACTGACTATCACACTCTTCACTCTCATCTGTCTGACCCCTGGTGCTGCCGTCACGCAAGGGAATGCCTCATCTCAGCAAGAACCGCAGGTCGACGGGGGCAAGATTAACGGCGCAAACTATCGCATCGAGATGCCCGCCGCCTGGAATAAGGGCCTGGTGATTTACTGCCACGGCTGCGAGGTCAAAGGGACTCCGGCGGGAAACGCAGACAATCCTTTCGCGAAAGCAATCCGAAACGTCTTTCTCTCGCGAGGCTTCGCATTCGCGGAGTCTGCCTACAGCACGCAGGGTTGGGCGGTGAGGGAAGCGGTCGAAGACACCGAGGCGATGCGCCGCTACTTTGTAACCACCTACGGTCAGCCGCGCGAGACGATTGTGACCGGCCATTCGATGGCAGGGACTCAGGATATGTTTGTTCAGAAGTTTGTCGCGGCCGACGGGCATTGCAACATCAACGCGGCTCGAACCGCCGCAGCCTTTGATTCGCTCTTAGTATGGATCCGCGAGAAGAAGCGTCCGGCGGCAGGTGAGCTTCAATAGAGGTTGGCTACTCTGCTCCCGCGAGCATTTCGATTTGCATCTTGACGCGTCTAAGCGTCGCCTGGACTTGCGGGAGAACTTCGGGCGGGACCTCATCGGCATCGAGCTTCTCGGAAAGACTACCAGCTTCCTGACGAAGCCGATTGAGCCTTTCGCGCAACCCGATCAAATAGCGCTTCGCTGACTCGATTCGTTCGAGGCTTTCAGCCTCGGAGCGGCGAAGGTCCTTGATCGACTTGTCCAAGGCGAGCGACCGCTGCTTGATCTCCATCAGCTTGTTTATGTCGCCGGTCCTTTCCAACGTGTGTCGCTGGCCTTCGATCTCAAAACGGTTAGAGCGCTGCTCTTCAAGCATTGACCGGGTTTGTTCAAGCCTGGCTTCCAACTCTTTTAGCGTCGACTCGGCTCGGGTTAGCTCGCTGGGAATCTGAACGGCGGCTCTGAACATACGGTTGTCCTGCTACTGGCTCGCTTCGAATAGGTGATCGGTTGGCAACAGTCCTTGTCGCGGGGGCAGTGCGGCCTCAGTCTAAGTCCGATGCTCGTCGGACGCAATAATAAAGGTTTAGAGACAAGGTTTAGAGAATGGACTCAAGCTTTGCCAATGGTCACGCTGGTCATCGGATCGCCTGCTCTAAGCTGTTTGACCGCGTCCATTCCATCCACGACGCGACCAAAAACCGCGTAGTTCATGTCGAGGAAAGCCGCCGGGCCAAGCGTGATGTAGAACTGGCACGACGCGCTGTCGGGACTCTGCGATCGCGCCATTGCCACTCCACCGGCTTCGCCGTGCTTGAGTTCGGGTGAGACTTCCAGCTTGATGCGTCGCTCGCGGCCGGTGGCGGGATCCGTGAACCCGCCGGTGCCGTTGCCCTGCGGATCTCCACCCTGAATTACGAAGCCGGGCTCGTATCGATGAAACTTCAGTCCATCATAGAAGCAGCGCTCTACCAGATCTATGAAGTTGCCCGCTGTGATCGGCGCCTTGTCTTCGAAAAGTTCGATCGTGATTGCGCCGTGACTTGTTTGGATGATTGCCTTGCGGTTAGCCATGTTGATTCCTTCCTGTATTTGAGTTGAAGACTCTAGCATCCGCCCGAGACGTTTAACAAGCAGGTCACCTTAGACGAGAAGAGGAGGATGGAGGATGGAGGATGGAGGATAGAAGATAGAGGATTGAAGATAGAGAAGTGACGCTCCTCCATCTTCCATCCTCCATCCTCTATCCTCTATCCTCTATCCTCTATCCTCCTCCGCCCGCACCTTTGATGCTGCGGACGATTGCCTTGCTTCAGCTCGCCGCTTATACTCGTGCAATTCATACCGCAGTTCGAGGAGATCAATGAACGTCACTCACCTATACTGTTCGGCGTGCGGCAAAACATACGAACCAGGAAAGCTCTACAACCTGTGCGAGTGCGGAAAGCCGCTTATGGTGGCTTACGACCTTGAAGCAGCGGCGCGCACCTTGACGCGCGAGTGGCTTCCGGGGCGTGAGGCCTCACTGTGGCGCTATCGCGAAGTGTTGCCGCTCGATGACGAGCGGAACAAGCTCACGCTTGGAGAAGGGATGACGCCGCTGTTGAAAGCTAAGCGATTAGGCGAGCAGCTCGGCTTGTCGCACCTGTTTATAAAAGACGAAGGCGTCAACCCGACCGGGTCGTTCAAGGCCCGCGGCATGGCGGTTGCGATCTCGATGGCGAAGGAACTCGGCGTGCAGAAGCTGGCGGTGCCGTCCGCCGGCAACGCGGCTGGCGCGCTTGCAGCGTATGCGGCAAAGGCTGGCCTTCCGGCTTTCATTTTCATGCCAGGCGATACGCCGAAGGCAAACATCATCGAGTGCCAGCAGACCGGCGCTCACGTGACCTTGATCGACGGCTTGATAACCGACTGCGGAAGGATCGTCGCCGAACGAAAGACAGCAGAAGGCTGGTTTGACGTCTCAACGCTCAAGGAGCCCTATCGAGTCGAAGGCAAGAAGACGATGGGCTACGAGCTGGCGGAGCAACTCAACTGGGAGCTGCCGGACGTGGTTTTCTATCCGACGGGCGGCGGCACGGGCCTGATCGGGATGTGGAAGGCTTTTGACGAGATGGAGCGAATGGGATGGATTGACAGTCGCAGGCCGCGGATGGTGACCGTCCAGGCGGAAGGCTGCGCGCCTATCGTCAGAGCTTTCGCCGCAGGCGCAAGCACTGGAGCAGACGTTCCCGATGCTCACACTGTCGCCGCCGGTCTGCGGGTACCGAAGGCAGTCGGCGATTTCATAATGCTGGACATCTTACGCAAGAGCGGCGGAACCGCGGTGTCGGTGACTGATGATGAGTTGATTGGGGCGGTGAAGGAGATCGGATCAGCGGAAGGGATCTTCGCGGCACCTGAAGGGGCAGCGTGTCTACCCGCATTAAGGAAATTGCTCGACCGCGGCGAAGTCGATAATGGAGAACGAGTCGTGTTGTTCAACACTGGCACCGGTGTTAAGTACCTTGAGGCATTCCAGGAACTTTAGCGCTCATGTACTTTTCTTCCCCTGTCGGTCAAGAATCTACCAAAGTACGGGCAAATTCTGGTCATAAACAAGCAGGCTGCTGAAGATACTGCCCTCTTGCCACAAAGCCACCAGGGCGCGAAACAGTACCAAGCGTGTAAAGTCCCGCGTTCGTTGACTTGGTGCGGCTTGGTGTCTTCGAGGCTTTGTGGCGCACTCGGTCTTTCAACAGCCTGCTAGTGCTGTGACAGGGCGTTGACCCTTAGCTCGACCCCGCGCTGTAACTCGTTAAGGCTCTCTTCGTCATCAGCTTCAAACCTCATCACAATCACCGGCTGGGTATTTGAAGCCCGCACCAGTCCCCAACCGTGCTCAAACATAATACGCGCGCCGTCGAGGTCGATCACTTCGTGAGTCTTCTTGAAGTCTTCGGTAAGCTGGCGAACCACTTCGAACTTCTTTTCGTCCGGGCATTCGACGCGGATCTCCGGCGTCGAAAACATCCGAGGCAGATCAGCCAGAAGCGCCGAAAGAGGCTGATCGGTGTTGGTCAGAATTTCGAGCAATCTCGCTCCAGCGTAGATCCCGTCGTCGTAGCCAAAGTATCGATCGGCAAAGAACAGATGGCCGCTCATCTCTCCGGCCATCGCCGCGCTGGTCTCTTTCATCTTCGCTTTGATCAGCGAGTGGCCGACTTTCCACATGATCGGGTTGCCGCCATGACGAGCGATATCGTCGAACAATGTCTGCGAGCACTTCACCTCGGCGATGAACGTTGAACCTGGATGCTGCTTTAATATCTCTCGTGAAAAGATGACCATCAACTGATCGCCCCAGATGATGCGTCCGGTTTCATCTGCGACTCCGATTCGGTCCGCGTCGCCGTCGAAGGCTATTGCCAAATCTGTTTTATGCTCACGAACGGCGTCGATGGCAAACCGCATGTTCTCGACTACGGTTGGGTCAGGATGGTGATTCGGGAAGCGGCTGTCGGGTTCGCAGAACAATTCAATGCATTCGCAACCAAGATCGCGATAGAGCGGCGCGGCGATAAAGCCGCCCATCCCGTTGCCTGCATCGACCACGACCTTCAAGCGCCGCGAGCCGAAGTTGACGTTTGACCGCAGGTGCTCGCGATAGGCGGGCACCACATCCCGCTCTTCCCTCTTTCCGGTTCCGCTCGCGAACTTGCGCGTCATAGCGGAGTATTTTATCTCGCTTATCTGTTCGCCATAGATCGAGCTCTTGCCGAGACATATCTTGAGCCCGTTGTTGTCAGCAGGGTTATGACTGCCGGTGATCATCACGCCTGAGTCGACCGCTTCGGTGAATAACGTGAAGTACAAGACCGGCGTCGGCACCATTCCGACGTCGAGCACGTCGCAACCCGTCTCGTTCAAGCCCCTGGTCATTATCTCCGCAAAACGGGGTGAGCTTTCGCGGGCGTCGCGGCCGAGGCTTGCACGGTGCGCACCGTTGGCTCTGAAGAAGGTCCCGATCGCGCGCGCCAGATCGTAGACAGTGTCGTCGGTCAGGTCGCCGCCAACTACACCGCGGATATCGTATTCACGGAAGATGTGTTCGTTCATCGTATCTCCGGGAAGATTCTTGCTGACCCCCCGCCGGTTCGGCAAGCTGGCGAAGCATCGTGGTCTCGGCGGCCTGACGTCTTTCCGTCAGCGCACTTAACCCAAAGGGGGAAAGGTGCAAAGGCGTTGTTCGATTGTGGACAGCGTGTTCCCAAAACCGCGAACTCCGAAGATCGAGTTGCCTGCACCTCCGCGGACTAACACTCGCCTTTTGTTCGTTTATCTCGGGATCGATCGTTGGCACGATAGTTGGCTAACCCTTCCTGTGGCATAATGAGTACGAAGACATCACGGGTAACAAGCGATCTTAACAGTTGAGCACGCGAGGAGTTGAGCAATGATCAGTCTAAGGAACGTTGAGAAGTTTTACGAAGCGGGCGTTGGAAAAGTCTTCGTGCTTCGCAGGGTCAATATCGACATCAAGCCAGGCGAGTTCGTCTCGATCATGGGTCCGTCGGGCGCCGGAAAATCGACGGTGCTACATCTGCTCGGCATGCACGATAGCGCGTGGACGGGCGAGTATCATTTCCTGGACAAGGCCGTTCATAAGCTGGGGAAGAAGGAACGCTCCGAGCTGCGCAACAAAAACATCGGGTTTGTGTTTCAAAGCTATCACCTGCTCGACCATATGACGGTCTACGAGAACCTCGAAATACCGCTCTCATATCGCGATATCAAAAAGGCCGAACGCGAGAGCATCGTCTGCGATGTGCTTGACCGTTTCCAAATAGTCGGCAAGCGCAATCTCTATCCGACTCAGTTATCCGGCGGCCAGCAGCAGTTGGTCGGCGTGGCCCGCGCCGTTATCGCCAATCCAAAAGTTATTCTGGCCGATGAGCCCACCGGCAACCTGCACTCTGACCAGGGCAAAGAAATCATGGAGCTTTTTAAGAAGCTGAATGACGGCGGCACCACGATCGTCCAGGTCACGCATTCGGAGGTCAATGCCTCGTACGGCGACCGGATAATCAACTTGAGAGACGGGTGGGTGGTCAACGATTGAACCGCCCAAATCCCTGTTCGAAACTGAACAAGTTTATCCCAGAAGCGAAACCGCAACGGGCTCACAGGTTCAGGTGCGGTTGTGCTAAGATAAGCCACGCAAACGGTTAAAGCAGGGCGGCCCTGTGGCACAAAAGTTCCCTATGTAGCTTCGGAGGACCCGATGGATATACCCCGCAAATCAGCAGCCAAGAAGCGGCGGGTGAAACGAATTCTTTACGCCTTGACCGCCGTGGTCGTTCTGGCCGTCATAACAGTTTTTGTGTCGCGCTTGAAGCCGGCCGTGCCCAGCGTCGAGGACGGCACCACCTGGAAGGGCACGGTGGCGCGAGGCTCGATGCTTCGCCAGGTTCGCGGACTCGGCACTCTCGTCCCCGAGGAGATTCGATACGTTCCGGCCATCAGCCAGGGTCGTATCGAGAAGAGACTCGTTCAACCGGGCGCCGCCGTTACGCGGAACACATTGTTGCTCGAATTGTCCAACCCCGAAGTTCAGCAAGCTGCGCTCGACGCTGAATCGCAGCTCAGGGGAGCCGAAGCTGATCTGGCGACACTCAAAGTTCAACTAGCGAAGCTGATCCTCGATCAGAGGGCGACCCTCGCCCAGGTGACATCCGACTATAAGAAAGCCCAGATGACGTTTGAGGTGAACGACTCTCTTGGCAAGAGCGGCTTGAAGTCGAGTCTGGAAGTCAAGCTGTCCGAGATCGCCGCGTCTGACGCCGACAACCGGCGCACGCTGGAGGCTCAACGCCTGACCGCAAGCGCCGAGGAAAACAAAGCCAGGTTGGCTGCCGAAGAGGAAAAGGTCCGCCAGTTGAGAGATGCGGTGCAGCTCAGGCGGCAGCAAGTCGATCAACTAAAGGTGCGGGCCGGCATTGACGGTGTGGTGCAGACGATCGAAGTGCAAGTTGGGCAGCAGGTGACTCCGGGGACGAACCTTGCCCGAGTCGCAAACCCGCTCAAGTTGAAGGCTGAACTAAAGATCGCCGAGACCCAGACGAAGGACGTTCAGATCGGACAACCCGTTTCGATCGACACTCGCAACGGCGTGATTCCCGGCAAAGTTATTCGCATAGATCCTTCCGTTCAAAACGGCACCCGCACAGTGGACGCGGAGCTGCTGGGGGAGCTGCCCAGGGGCGCGGTCGCCGACTTGAGCGTGGACGGGACCATCCAACTAGAAAAGCTCGACGATATCCTGTATGTTGGCCGTCCGGTTCACGGCCAGGAGAATAGCACTGTTGGGCTGTTCAAACTCGAAGGAGACGGAAAGACGGCGGTTCGGGTGCAGGTCAAGCTCGGCCGCAGCTCCGTCAACACGATTGAAGTTCTCGACGGTCTGAAGGAAGGCGACCGGGTGATTCTCTCGGACACTTCCGCGTGGGACACCGCAAACGAGATTCGCCTGAACTGAAGCACAAAAACACCTGGAGGAACAAACTACAATGAGCGCATCCGACCAACCCCTGATTAGGCTCGACGGCGTCACCAAAGTCTTTCTCACTGATGAAGTGGAAACGCACGCACTCGCCGGCATTCACATGGAGCTAAAGAAAGGCGAGTACATTTCGATTGCCGGACCTTCGGGCTGCGGCAAGTCTACCCTGCTGTCGATCCTTGGCCTGCTCGACTCTCCGACCGACGGCAGCTATCACCTCGCCGGCAAGCCGGTCGCCGACCTGCCGCTCTCGGAGCGGGCGCGCGTCCGCAATCGAGAGGTAGGCTTCATATTTCAGAGCTTTAATCTGATCGGCGATTTGAACGTGTTCGAGAACGTCGAACTGCCGCTTACCTATCGCGGGACAAAGGCGGCCGAGCGCAAGAAGAAAGTAATGGAGGCGCTCGAGCGAGTCGGGATGGCGCATCGAGCGAAGCACCTTCCCAGCCAGCTCTCAGGCGGCCAACAACAGCGGGTCGCGGTTGCTCGGGCAGTCGCGGGAGATCCGCTCATCCTGCTTGCCGACGAGCCGACAGGAAACCTCGACTCGACAAACGGCGAAGCGGTGATGGAATTGCTTCGCGAGCTTCATCAGCAGGGCGCGACCGTTTGCATGGTGACTCACGATCCGCGTTATGCGCGGCACGCGGACCGGCAGGTACACCTGTTCGACGGCCGGGTTGTTGACGAAGAGCACGAACCCAAGGCCGAGCACGAAATGCAGGAGAGCGGCTTCGAGAAGGTTTAGGCCAGGCTCCTCCTCATTGAGCGAAATCGGATAGCAAAAGAAGAGGGCTTTACGATTGGCGGCAGCTTCGCGATTGTCATCGCGGCGCTGCCGCTAATCTTTCGTAAGGAGTAATGTGTCGAGAGTGAAGCGGCTCAGCAGGGCTGCTACATGCTGGGTGGCGTCCTAACTTCAATTCTCAGCGCGGTCTCTGCGGCTCGGCGCGGTTAACAGGGTTTTCGACACTATCTAACCGCGGAGACACAGAGCCGCAAAGGTCACGCTGAGAAGACGTTCACTGCCACACGCTGGCGGGAGTTCAGATTTCTCGCGATCGAGGTTAAAATAAGCCGAGCGCTCAGAGATGAAGACTCAAGACTCGTTCACACCAAGGGTATTGATAGCTGACGACCAGGCCGACGTGCTTGAGGCGCTTCGGTTGTTGCTCAAGGGCGAAGGCTTCGAGATCGAGGCGGTCAAATCGCCGCGCGCCATCGTACAGTCGCTGGAGCAGCGAGACTTTGACGTGCTGTTGATGGATTTGAACTACGCGCGGGATACGACCTCGGGTCAGGAAGGCCTCGATCTTCTGACGCGGGTTCAAAAGCTCGACAGCACCCTGCCGGTAGTCGTCATGACTGCGTGGGGCAGCGTGGACGTGGCCGTCGAAGCGATGCGACGGGGCGCGACCGACTTTATTCAGAAGCCCTGGGACAACGCCCGACTGCTCACCATCCTTCACACGCAGGCTGAGCTTGGGCAGGCGCTCAGACGCGGGCAGCGTCTCGAAGCCGAAAATCGCGTACTTCGCGACGAGGGCCGGCCGACGCTGATCGCCGAGGCGCCGGCTATGCACCCGGTGCTCGAAATGATTCAGCGAGTCGGCCCGTCGGCGGCAAACGTCCTGCTAACCGGCGAGAACGGGACAGGCAAAGGAGTCGTCGCCCAGACTCTTCACGCGATTTCAGAACGGGCCTCGAAGCCAATGGTCACCGTTAACGTCGGCGGGCTGTCGGAAGGCGTCTTTGAAAGCGAAATGTTCGGTCACGTAAAGGGCGCGTTCACTGACGCCAAGACTGACCGCGTCGGACGCTTCGAGATGGCAGAAGGCGGAACGCTCTTCCTAGACGAGATAGCCAACCTGCCCATCAAGCATCAAGCCAAACTGCTTCGCGTTCTCGAGACGGGAGAATTCGAGCGAGTCGGATCTTCGAAGACGCGCCGCGCGAATGCCAGAATCATCTCCGCGACAAACGCGGACATCAGCGAAGAAGTGAGCGCCGGGCGCTTCCGTCAGGACCTTCTGTTTCGCCTCAACACCGTCGAGATCCACCTTCCGCCGCTGCGGGACCGCCGCGAAGACATTCCGCTTCTCGCTAATCACTTTCTTCGGCAACACGCCCGCAAGTATCGCAAGAACGTCGAGGGTTTCGATCAGGCGGCCTTGCAAACCGTCATCAAGCACGGTTGGCCGGGCAACGTTCGAGAGCTGGACCACGCCATCGAGCGAGCAGTACTGATGGCTTCAGGAGCCACTTTGGCGCCTCGCGATCTGGGACTTCAATCCGGCAAGGAGGCTTCGCGGAGGCTAGAAGACATGAGCCTCGAGGAAGTCGAAGGGTTTCTGATTCAAAGGACCCTTGCGCAATGCGACGGCAACGTGAGCCGAGCCGCAGAGAAGCTTGGCTTGAGCCGGAGTGCTCTTTACCGCCGGCTGCAGCGGTTCGGATTATGAAGGACATCAAGGCACGCGCGACTGAACGAGTCCCGGGAACGCTGTTCCCGCGGCGGTGGCGCGCGCTTGCGGAGAGCAAAGAGGGGACGGCCGCGGGGCCCCAGAAGCCCGGGAATCCTCGAGAGCTAAGCATCTCTGCCTCGACAGAGTCGGCTAACCTCTCATCAACCCGGGTCGAAGGCAAACCTAAATCGTCTTCGGCGTCGGCTCGTGAAAAAAGCAGGACCCATCCGAAACCGCGTTCGGCAAACCACGAT
The DNA here is from genome assembly GCA_049273855.1 of Blastocatellia bacterium. Lineage (GTDB taxonomy): Bacteria > Acidobacteriota > Blastocatellia > UBA7656 > UBA7656 > Onstottus_B. The sequence continues at coordinate 18,388 of JBASRN010000158.1, read as the reverse complement.
CTGCGTATTTTCGCGATGTCGCTATTGGGCGCCGTCCCCGCGGTGCTTGTCTCCATGATTCTGCTTTGGGACGGCGCGTACACGGACAAAGTGAAGTGGACGCTCACGGTGGTAATCGCCGGCTGCTGGCTTGGATTCTCGTACGCGGTTCGCGAGCGCGTCGTCTTCCCGCTTCAAACTCTTTCGAACCTGCTGGCAGCGTTGCGCGAGGGAGATTTCTCGATCAGAGCGCGAGGCGCGGCCCATGACGATGCGCTGGGCGAAGCCATGCTCGAAGTGAATTTCCTCGGCCAAATACTTCGAGAGCAACGCCTCGGCGCGCTTGAAGCGACAGCGTTGTTGAGGACCGTGATGGCTGAGATCGAGGTGGCCATCTTTGCCTTCGACGGCGAGCAGAGACTCAAGCTTGTGAATCGGGCGGGGGAGCGGTTGCTTGCGCAACCCGCCGAGCGAGTGATTGGCCGGAATGCCGCCGAACTGGGGCTCGAAGATTGCCTGGCGGGCGAAGGAACGCGCACGCTTCAGATGTCCTTTCCCGGCGGCGCGGGGCGATGGGAGGTGCATCGCAGCGTTTTTCGCGAACGTGGCGTGCCCCATCAATTGCTGGTTCTTTCGGACTTGAGCCGCGCGCTGCGAGAGGAAGAGCGTCAGGCGTGGCAGCGGTTGCTCCGGGTTCTTGGGCACGAGCTAAACAACTCGCTCGCCCCCATCAAGTCGATCGCGGGAAGTCTTGAAGGTCTGGTCGCGCGCGAGCCGCGCGCGCCGGATTGGAAAGACGACATGCAACGCGGGTTGGGGGTCATCTCGGCGAGGGCCGCTTCGCTGGGTCGCTTCATGGAAGCGTATTCGCGGCTGGCGCGTCTTCCGTTGCCGCGGCTTCAACCGCTTAGCGTCAGTGCTCTGGTAAAACGACTTGTGGGTCTCGAGACTCGAATCAGCATCGCACTCTCACCTGGCCCTGAAGTCACGCTGCGGGCCGACGGTGACCAGTTGGAACAACTGCTTATCAACCTGCTGCGCAACGCGGTCGATGCATCGCTGGAAACCGGCGGCGGCGTCACCGTGGGCTGGCGCAAGGTTGGCGCCCGTCTGGAAGTATGGATCGATGACGAAGGACCGGGGCTTTCGAACACCAGCAATTTGTTTGTGCCTTTCTTTACCACCAAGCCCGGCGGCTCTGGCATCGGGTTGGTCTTGAGTCGTCAGATCGCCGAGGCGCACGGCGGATCGCTCACTCTCGAGAATCGCCGAGGCGCTCGAGGATGTCAGGCTCGGCTGCGTCTGCCGCTCTAGCGGACACTCTCCAGGTCGCGACCAATGCGAGTTTTCGCCATAGGAGACATGCATCTCGAGAGCGGAACCGGCAAGACCATGGACCGGTTCGGCGAGCACTGGCGCAATCACGATCGAAAGATATTTGAGTCCTGGGAAAGAATCGGCCGCGACGACGACATTCTGATAGTAGCCGGCGATACGAGCTGGGCAATGCGCATGGAAGACGCGCTGCCCGACCTCCAACGAATCGGCCAGATGAAGGGCTTGAAAGTCCTGCTCAAGGGAAATCACGACTACTGGTGGCAGTCGCTCGCAAAGATGAGCCGCGTCGTTGATCCTTCAATCAAGGTTCTTCAGGCAAGCTCCTTGATCGTTGGCCGCGTTGCGATAGCCGGCACTCGCGGCTGGTCATGTCCGGCTGACTCATCTTTCAAGCCCGAGGACGATAAGATCTACCGGCGTGAAGTAGGCCGGTTGCGAAGCGCCCTTGAGCCGCTCACATCTCGACGAAGCGAGTTCGACGCCTTGATCGTCGCGCTTCACTATCCTCCGACCAATGAGAATCACGAACCAAGCGGCTTCACTGAACTGATTGATGCGTATTCCGCGAACGCTTGCGTCTACGGACATCTTCATGGTGAGGCGATTAGGGCCGCGCTAACCGGCGTGCGCAACAAGACAACATATTACGTGGTAAGTGCGGACGCGGTGGAGTTCGCGCCGGCAGAGATCAAACTGTGAGGGGTCGCCACGGTACTATAGTCCTTCACTTCCTCACGGAGTTGCCAACCCTCCGGAGTGTGGCGCGGTGTGGCTCGCGGTTCTACAGACATTGCAACTCCGCTGGATGGAGTGCCTGCACTCTTAAGCGCCATCAACCAACACGTGGTTGAAGAATGGCGGTCCGGGTGCCCCCCAGTCGCTGCGCGAAAAAGTGAGGCGTACCCATCCCGCACTCGACCCTGGACTGATCCTCGTTTCTTGTATTATCGTTGCGAATCTCTTCTGCGCTTGCCTCGTGAGTTTGGTTCGGATCAATTGTAAATCCGTAACATAGCGCATTCGCGTAGCTTTAAACGAGGGAGAAAACTTTTGGGGGCGCCCCAAGACTCGATCGCACTCGATACGCGTAATCAGGACTGGACAGCGCTGATACGAAGTTCGGCGCGAGGGGACCAGTCTGCGCTTGGCGAGCTGTACGATGCGACCAGCCGGTTGGTGTTCGGGCTTGTGCTGCGCATCGTCGGCGACAGATCGACCGCCGAGGAAGTCTTGCTGGACGTGTACACACAAGCATGGCGGCAAGCGGCCAGCTACGACGAGGAGCGCGGAGCCCCTCTGGCCTGGTTGATGACGATTGCGCGCAGCCGAGCGATTGATCGGCTTCGCTCGAGCAAACACGACCACCTTAAGGACCCGCTTGATGCGGTCGCCGAGATCAGCGATCGTGAGCCGAGTCCCGAACAGACGACGGTCGACTCCGAACGGCGATGCCTGGTTCGTTCGGCGCTCCAAGCTCTGCCTGCCGAGCAGCGGGAGGTTGTAGAGCTGGCTTACTACTCAGGGTTGAGCCACAGCGAGATTGCCTTGCGCCTTGGTCAGCCGCTGGGCACGGTGAAGACCCGGACGCGGCTGGCAATGATTAAGCTGCGTGACATGCTTCGCCCGGTTCTGGAGGACCAGGCATGAAGCATCGCATCGCGACCGATGAGATAAGGGACCTTGCGGCCGCTTATTCGAGTTAACTAGAAAGAAGGGCCTGGAAGTTGAAGCACGTAACCATAAGTGAAGACCAGCAGGCAACTGCGGCGCTGTACGCACTCGGAGCGCTCAGCCAGCGCGATGCTGCTTCGTTTGAGGCTCACCTGCGCGAGGGCTGTGCGTTGTGCAACTCGGCGCTTGAGGAATTTGAGAAGGTGACGGCATCGCTCGCTCTGAGCGCGGCTGAGGCTTCACCCCCTCCTTATCTGCGTGACGTTCTGACGGCCCGAATCGAAAGGGAGGCACAGGATCCGCCGGAGCGAGCGGAGGCTGCCGTCTTAGACTTCCGAGATCGATCCGGGCTGACGACAACCGCAGCGGAAGCTCCGGGGCAGCCGTTGTGGAAAACTGTTTTGCCGTGGGCGCTCGCGGCCTCGTTCCTGTTGGCATCCGTGGTGTCGTTTATTGCCTGGCGACTTGATCGGCGAGATTTGAAAACCCAGATCGGCTCGAATCAGCAGGAAGCCTTGTCGGCGCTCGAGGACAACCTGGAGTTGAGAGAGAAGCTGAAACGCGAGACCGCGCGAGCCGAAGAACTGAATCAGATCAACGCCGTGCTCGCATCCGGACAATGGCGAATGCTGACACTCGCGGGACAAGAGCCGTCGCCCTCGGCTTCGGCAAAGGTGTATTGGGACACGAAAGCGAACCGCTGGGTTGTGACTGCGGAACTTCCGCCGGCGCCAGCCGGAAGAGTGTACCAACTCTGGTTCGTCACACCGGACGCGAAAATAAGCGCGGGATTGATCGAGCCCGACCAGACCGGTCACGGCTTTGCGGTTGTGAGGGTTCCTTCAAACATAACCAAGCTGGCTGCAGCCGCCATCACCCTCGAGCCGGAGGGTGGCTCGGCGCAGCCGACGATGCCGATCTATGTGTTGGGCGAAGCGTGACGGGTGAACGTCTTCATGTAGGGGCGGCGCTCCTTAGAAACCATCCCCGTAAGCTGTTGATTTCATCAGACAGCTTACGGGAAGGGTTTCTAAAGCGGCGTTGGCTCGCAAAACGAGCATGGTTACTCCGTGGCCGCCCCTAAACCAAATCACAAAGATATTGACCAGGACTCGTCCTTGCGTGGGCTTCACCGCTCGACCTCTGAAGCCACAGCCCTGGTCAACCGAGAGTCCCTGAACTGAATCTCGTAGAGCCTCTTGTAGAGTCCGGCGTTGGCCAGCAACTCATCGTGAGTGCCTTCTTCAGCTATCCTGCCTTCATTGAGCGCAATGATCCGGTCCGCGCGGCGGACGGTTGAAAGCCGATGAGCGATAACGAACGTCGTGCGCCCCAGCATAAGCGTCTCAAGTGCCTGTTGCACCAGCCGTTCCGATTCAGAGTCGAGCGAGCTCGTCGCTTCATCGAGTATCAGTATCGCCGGGTTCTTGAGCAGCGCCCGAGCAATCGCGACGCGTTGGCGCTGGCCGCCCGAGAGCTTCACTCCTCGATCGCCCACGATCGTCTCGTAGCCGTCCGGGAACTCCGTGATGAATTCATGCGCGTGGGCGGCACGGGCGACGGCTTCAATTTCGTCGCCGGTCGCTCCGAGCCGACCGTAAGCTATGTTCTCGCGAATCGTACCGCCAAACAGCGTTGTCTCTTGAGGCACAACGCCGATTGCGCTTCTCAGCTCGCTAAGGCGTACTGATCTGATGTCGTGACCGTCGACCAGAATAGCCCCTGACGATACGTCGTAGAAGCGAGGTATCAATGCCGCGAGCGTCGACTTCCCTGCTCCGCTTGGACCAACAAGGGCGATGATCTCCCCGGGTTTCGCCTCGATGTTGACTCCTGTCAGGACCGGCAGCGCGCGGTCGCCGGGATACGTGAAGTGTACGTCCACCAACTGAACGCGGCCGCTTATAATGGCTAGCGGCTTGGGATTCTCTGGGTCCTCTATCTCGGCTTTGGTGTCGAGCAACTCGAACACCCGCCGGGTTGCGCCGATAGCCTGGTTGAACTGGCCGTAAAGTTCAGTCATTCCGCCGACCGCTCCCCCCACGAAAAACGTGTAAAGGACAAACGCTATCAAGTCTCCGGCGGTCATCTGACCAGCAACGACCATCCGGCTTCCGAACCAGAGAACAACCGCGATGCCGCTGTAAACTACCAGAATGATGAACGCGATAAAGCCGCCGTTCGCTACTGCGCGCTTCACCGCGAGCCTCAGCGAATCCTGGATGCGGTCTCGATACCGCGCGCGCTCGAACTCTTCTCTTACGAAGGACTGAACGATGCGAATGGCTGAAAGCGTCTCTTCAAGCACCGAGTTTGCCTCGGCGAGCCGGTCCTGAACCTTGGTGCTCAAACGCCGAACGTACCGGCCATAGAAATGCGCCGCCACAATTACAACCGGGACGATGGCAAGCATCAGAAGAGAGAGCCGGGTGTTGGTGATAAAGATAATGACCACACCGCCGACCAGCATCAAGCTCAACCGCAAGAGCTCGGTCACACTGCCGGTGGTTGCGGTCTGAACCACGCTAACGTCGGAGGCCAGTCGAGAGGTTAGCTCGCCCACTCTCCGGTTCGCGAAGAACGCGACCGGAAGACCGATGAGATGGTTGTAAAGCTGAGTTCTTACGTCGGCGACTATGCGTTCGCCAGTGTACGAGAGCAAATAGGTTCGCAAGAAACTGAACGCCGCTTGGGCGGCAAACACGCCGACCAGAAGCAAGGCGAGTTTGTTTAGCTTCTCGGAGTCACGCTCGACGAATGCTGCGTCGATGATCATTCGCACAACCTGGGGAAACGCCAACCCGAGCGCTCCCGCGATCACCAGTGAAGCCAATGCGATTGCAAGCCTCACCCGATACGGCTTTGTGTAGGAAAGCAACCGAAGCAAGTCGCGCGGCGACATCCGGGGCTTTTGCTTCGCAACGTCTCGTGCTGTGTCGTTGTCTTGTCTTGCGGTCGAGTCTTCCACGGTGGGTAATAGCTTCAACCACGCCGTTAGCCCCGGTCAAGCGCTGACCGCCGGGTTCTCAGTCTTATCGTTCTTCTGCGGCTGCGGCAAGACTCGTCTTGATGCAAGCTCGACCGCTTTGTCGGTGAGAGGCTTGATCCTGCTGAGATGTTTTTCACCCGGTAGCCACAATTATTGTCCGGGGTGTTCAATATTGAACAGACTTCCGAAAACCGCTGCCCTATTGTGTAGCCTGGAGCTTTCAGGGTTATGAAACGGAACACGACAAGCAAGAAGCGCTGGCGGTTGGAAGTCAAAAACCCGTTTACAACATACGACTGGCGGCCTCTGTGGGAGTTTGAAGAAGAGCAACGCGCTGCATATATCGAGTTGATCGACGATCTGAACAGGATAAACGCGCCGGTTCAACTTCGAGTGGTTGAATGCAGTCCGGTCGGTTCCGGTCGGGAGCGTTCCGTAGAAAAGCGCGAGTCAATCCCTCGGCCCGAACAACGCAAGCGCAAACATCGGCAGACTCTACTCAGCCCAGTTTAGCGGGTTTCCTCGAGCTCTGGCATTTCGCGGAAGTTTGCCTAGGGCCAGGGGAGCAACCCTCTTCCGGAGAGTTACTTGCGCCAGTTCGTGAATCCGTTCCTGTCTTGAGTTTCTAGTCTCAAATCTGCCGACACAATGTTTGCATTCGCTCACCACACATTCTGCGTAATCGCCGGCGTGTAGTTCGATCCAAATAAGACCAAAATAGGAGGTGAGTATGGAAGCACGAATGCAGACACAACTCAGCATACTCAAGGCTGGTCTACTAGCTCTCTCAGCGGTGGTAGTTATACAAACCGGTTTCTCTTTGGTACCTGGAGAGGCAGGCGCCCAATCCCCCAGGAAGGCCGCCTTTGAGGAACTCAGCGTAGAACGGATCAACATTGTTGATGACAAAGGTGGGAACAGGTTAGTTATTTCCAACCAGCAGAAGTTTCCCAATCCAATTGTCGACGGAAAGGAGTATCCGCGTTCTATCAAGCCTGCCGGCATTGTTTTTTACAACGCTGACGGCAATGAAGTCGGGGGAGTCGCCATAGCAGAGACCCCCGATGTCAAAGCTAGTATTCTCGCTTTCGATTACTCAAACTCGGAGGCGATTGGCTTCAGCAAGTATGAGGATGGGAAAGGAGGGTATCAATCTGCATTTGTCATCCTGGACAGACAGCCCTTGGATGCAAACATCAGCAAAGTAGGTTCCGTAGGAAAAAACAGAATCACTCTTTCAAATAAGGATCAGAACGCGGAGATTGTCTTGTCAGACGCTGAAGGGAAAACTCGCATCAAATTAATTGTTGATGCCAGAGGCTCGGCAAAGTTTCAGATACTGGATAAGGCCGGGAAAGTCATATCTCAAATGCCTTAAAGGTACTTGACGCAGGAGGGTCAGGCTATATCTGCTGAACAACAAAGGCCAGGCAGCTGATCCCTATTTGCGAGAGCTTTGGTTGGAAGAGAAAGACTATTACGGAGGACGCTCCCGATCCGATTTGCTTGCAGATAATTATGCCAAATGCGGATATAGATTCTTGCCGTTACTTGGCAGTGAAGTGATTGAAGATTACGCCTGCTCGCTCGATATTCTACTTCTTCGACGTGATCAACCAGGTGATCTAGTCAAACACGGCGGCGATATTGATAACCGAATGAAAGTGCTTCTCGATGCTCTACGCATGCCCGATGAGTGCAAAGAGGTATGCGGGGATACACTGACTACAGACGAAGAGCCATTTTTCTGCTTACTCAAGGACGATAAGCTTATTACCGAACTTAGGATAGTTAGCGACCGCCTTCTGACGCCCCTCTCGGTCGATGAACGCATAGTGGATGAACGCATAAATGATGTCCATCTGATTATTCGCGTTAAGACGTCCCGCTACTCGGCGACTTGGAGCGTGTCTAAGAAGCATGTTTCCGTTAGTGCTCTACGAAAGCCTAACGCCTTTCAATTACCGGGCTCTGCAATTTACTTACGGGGACTAAGCGACGTATTATTTTACGGAAATTGGCACAGTCATTTCATGTTAGGCGGCGCGAGAGGCACACGCCCGATCGGAGTATGTAATGAATCAAAAGGAGTCGTTGACGACGATTGGCCAGCCGGTACCCGAACTGCCGGTAGTAGACGTAGAACAGGCACAGCAGTACTACCGTGATGTTCTCGGCTTTGAAATCGGATGGCTTTATCCAGGGAAAGAGATCGGCTCTGTCTCACGTGGAAATGTGGCCATCTTCTTCCGAAGACGACAAGAACCTTTTGAACCTGCGGTTCATTGGGTATTCGCTGAAGACATAGACGCCACGTACGAGGAGTTCCGATCGTTAGGTTCGAAGATCGTGGAGCCACTGGAGAAGAAGCCCTGGGGTTTGAGGCAGTTCACCGTTGAGGACGTAGACGGAAACCGTTTCTATTTTCACTGTGATGAAGCAGGCGCCGCCTAACAGGCCGTTGAAGCTGACAGTCGCCTTCGGCGCCTGCAGCTTAACGGCATAGCGTTAGCCCGACAAAGGAAAACGTATAACAATGACAAACCAAACCAAGCCGCGTGTCACTTCGCTCGCTCCGCAGTTCCTCGTCGATGACCTTGAGCGCTCTATCGCGTACTACCAGAGGCTGGGTTTTAGTTTCGGCGAGCCGTGGGGCGGATTCTACGCTATCGGCTGTTTGGATGGATTGGAATTGCATCTGAAGGAAGCGCCCAAGAATCCGGCCGAGCGCCAGCATCGTCGGGAAAACGAGCACCTCGATGCCTCGGCGGGCGTCGAGGGCATCGAGGCATTCTACGAACAGTGTGTCGCCAATGGCGCGAAGATCCTCAAGCCGCTGGAAGTGACGCCGTGGGGCACGAAGGATTTCTACATTGAAGACCCTGACGGCTACATCGTCTGTTTCGGCGGCACGGCGGCGGGCTAACACTACGATGCAGCCGACAAGCGGCGCTCAGCGATGTTGCTTTATGAAAGATGAAGCCCGCGCCGCTTGCGGCTGATCGTCGAGCCGTTCGGCTGCTGCAGTGCGCCAGCGAGGAGAATCATGATGCGATCTCAGCACCCTGGGAATGCAACTTTGCTGAGGAAATTCGAGCCGCTTTCAGGCCGCTACGCTCAAGCGAGGCGAAGTCGGCAAGCGCTCTTCAACGATAACGAACGAGATTCATAGGAGGACTTGTTGACGCTCGCATTCAACAAATATGACTTTGATTCAGGTGAACGCATAGGAGGAAAGAACATGGAAAATCTGAAGTATGAAATCCGTAGTAACGACGCAAGAGACGCGAGCGTCGTGAGAGTCGGAATGAAGCTCGAGGTAGTCGTCATCCCCGTCTCGGATGTCGACCGCGCGAAGGAGTTCTACGGGAGGCTCGGGTGGCGGCTAGACGCCGACTTCGCCACCGGTGACGACTTCCGCGTGATCCAGTTCACGCCGCCTGGCTCCGGGTGCTCGGTCATCTTCGGCAAGAACGTCACCGCGGCGGCACCCGGATCCGCCCAGGGCCTGTACTTGATCGTCTCCGACATCGAGGCCGCCCGCGACGAGCTGCTCGGTCGCGGCGTCGAGATCGGCGAGGTGTTCCACGACGCCGGCGGCGTGTACGCTGGCACGGACGAGCCCTACCTGTTTGGGCGGCTCCGGGTCAGCCGTCCGGATCCCGAGCATCGCAGCTACCGCTCGTTCGCCTCGTTCAGTGATCCGGACGGCAACGGCTGGCTGTTCCAGGAGGTCACGACGCGGCTGCCCGGTCGCATCGACCCCGCAACGACGACCTTCGCGTCGGCGAACGATCTGGCGAGCGCACTTCGGCGTGCGGAGGCCGCCCACGGCGAGCACGAGAAGCGCACCGGGCAGCGCGACGCGAACTGGCCCGAGTGGTACGCCACGTACATGGTGCGCGAGCAGGCCGGCGAAGAGCTCCCGCAATGAACCGCGTCGAGAATATCAAGATCAAGGGTGAGTGGCTCTTTCCTGGGCGCGGCGACAGCGACAGCCCGTTAGTGAAGATCAATGCCGCTCATACAGCAGCCGTCCTACGCGCCAAAGTCGCGCCCTTCGAGCTGTACGCGCTCAGACACACCTTCGCCACAAGAGCCGCACGAGCGGGCGTTGACCTTGTGACCCTGGCCAGCCTACTAGGACACTCACGCCTGGTCTGCGATACGCTCACCCGAGCCAGGAACACCAGTTTGAAGCTATGGGAAAGATCGCCGAATACAACACGAGGAAGGCCGCACAAAAGGCAGGGTGAATGCAAAGGGTCGCTACAGTTCTCGCTACAGTCGCCTCTCGCAGTCCGAGGCGGGCTTCTCGCGGAAGCCGTAAACCACTGAGCAAAGGGAAGATGATGGAGGCGGCGATCGGAATCGAACCGATGAATAAAGGTTTTGCAGACCTCTGCCTTACCACTTGGCTACGCCGCCACTCGTTGTCAAAGGAAAAGCGAAGGCAACCGCTCCCGCTTTTGAGATGTCGCCTTCGCCTTGGAACCTTGGAGCGGGAGACGGGATTTGAACCCGCGACTTCGACCTTGGCAAGGTCGCACTCTACCGCTGAGTTACTCCCGCTCGAAGAAGTGAATTCTAGCGGCCACGAAATTGATCTGTCAACTACGGCCCGGTACGTAGACATTGACCATCGAGCATGTTCTAATGCTGGCCTGACGTTCAAGGAATACTCGCGAGGTTGGGGGCACGGAATGGAAATCGAAATGAAGATTCGCGGTCTTATGATGGATCCGACGGCCAATACGCCCATCGTCATTCTCAAGGAAGTGAACGGGGAGTCGATGCTTCCAATCTGGGTCGGAGCGTTTGAGGCTAATGCGATCGCGGTTGAAATTGAGAAGCTGGCGACTCAGCGCCCCATGACACACGACCTTTTGAAAAACGTCGTTTGGGAGCTGGGCGCCTCAGTCAAGCGCGTCGTTATTACAGACCTCATAGACAGTACCTTCTTTGCAGTCATCGAGATGACTCGGGCCGGAGAGGTGCTGGTCATCGACTCGCGTCCAAGTGACGCCATTGCTCTCGCGCTTCGAGTCGATTGTCCGATCTACGTAAAGGATGAAGTGATCAAAAGCTCGAACAGTTCGGTGACTGACAACGAGCAATCACAGGCGGATCAGTGGCCCGACGATCTCTCTCGAGACGCGAGTGAATATAAGATGTAAACCGGCGTTGTGCGTTGCCGCAACCGGGATAATCCTTGTGCTACGGCCCACAAGGAAGCCTGAGATTAGACTCGCCGGTTGGTCGACGCCGCCGCGCCGTTCAATATGTTGGCGGACGAACATTCACACGTGGGTATGATTGGCCAACCCCAAGCGGCCAACTACAACACTTGAAGGAGATTACTAATGGCGTCGTTTAACAAGGTCATACTCGTTGGATATCTGGGGCGCGATCCGGAGTTGCGCTATACCCCTGAGGGCACAGCCGTGTGCAATTTTTCCATGGCGACAACCGAACGCAGGAAGGCGAAGTCCGGAGAGTTTCAAGACGTGACCACCTGGTTCAGAGTGACCCTGTGGCGCAGGCAAGCAGAGGTCGCGAGTCAGTACTTGAGCAAAGGCCGCCAGGTTTATATAGAAGGCCGCTTGTCTCTCACCGAATACCAGGACAGAGACGGGAACACGCGCACAAGCCTTGAAGTTCAGGGTAGCGATATACAGTTCATTGGGTCTCGAGGCGAAGAAAGTGGTTCGCGAGAGCCAAGGACCGAAGCGTCGGCATCAGCATCCGCAGCAGCCCCGGCCCCGGATGCAGCGGTGACTGAAGACGACATTCCGTTCTGATCAGGAGCTGAAGACCTTAGTAAGTCCCAGTTCCTTTATCTTGTGCTGAAGACTCTGGCGGTGCATTCCAAGCAGAGCTGCGGCGCGGGTGATGTTTCCTGACGACTGGTTGAGGATCCTTTCGATGTATTTGCGCTCGAATTCCTTTTTCGCGTCTTTGAAACCGATGTCTGGTGAGACCGAGATGCCCTCCGAGTCCGGCACGGTTTGAGGGTCGGCCGTGCCGCGGCTCATCTCCGGAGGAAACTCATCCAGGGCGACCTCTTCGTGTTCGGCCAGAACAACGGCCCGTTCCATGAAGTTCCGGAGCTGCCTGACGTTTCCGGGCCAGTCATACTCCAGCATTCTCTTTAGCGCTTCCCCGGAAATCGCGACCGGATGTCCTTTGTATGCCGACGCGTACCTCTGGCCGAAGAAGTGCGCAAGTGCGGGGATGTCGGACTTCCTCTCTCGCAAAGGGGGAACATCGATTGTCACCACGCAGAGCCGGTAGTACAGATCTTCCCTAAACTTGTTTTGACGCACCTGCTCCTCAAGCTGCTTGTTGGTAGCGCTAACGATCCGGGCGTCACTGGACCTGAGTTCGTTGCTTCCGAGCCGCTGGAACTTCTTCTCCTCAAGCACTCGGAGAAGCTTGGCCTGCGTTGAAGCACTCATGTCACCCACTTCATCAAGGAATAGCGTTCCCTTATTGGCGGCTTCGAACTTGCCGATTCGCTGAGAGGCGGCGCCGGTGAAGGCCCCTTTCTCGTGGCCGAACATCTCCGACTCTATAAGCTCTTCCGGCATGGCCGCGCAATTCACCGCCACGAACTGGCCACCCGGCGCGCGGCCGCGAGCGTGAATCTCCCTGGCGACGATTTCCTTTCCCGTTCCGGATTCGCCTGTAATCAACACGCTCACATCGGTCTGCGCCACCTTCTCTATCAGCGAGTAGACCCTCGCCATCGCCTTGGATGACCCGATCAGCTCGCCGAAATCCCCGGAGCCGGCAAGCTCGATACGCAGCCGCTGATTCTCTTCTCTCAGTCTTCGAGCTTCGACCGCGTTCCTTACGAGAATTCTCAGCTCGTCAACATCGAACGGCTTGGGGAGGTAATCGTAGGCTCCCAGCTTGATGGCCTCGACCGCCATTCGTTCGGAGCCGTGTGCGGTTACTACTATCACGATAGGCGGGTTCTTCCGCGAGACAAGCGACGGCAGGTACTCCAGGCCTGATTCAGACGCGAGCTTTACATCCAGCAAGATGAGATCTGGTGCTCGCTTCTCGATTTGAAGTTCGGCAGTCGCGACGCTTTCCGCCTCGAGAAGGGTGTAGCCCTGCCGTTCGAGCGCGCGCCGCATTCCATAGCGAGCGGTGGGATCATCATCCACCAGCAGAACCACTGATTCCATACCCGTTCCCCAATCGGCCCCAACGGAGACTCGACCAGCGCGCGCGAGCTATTTTTTTCCCTTCTTGCCTTGAGTACTTGCCTCGGGAGCCGTCCAGAACTGCGGAGCGTTTGTCAGCTCAAACGGGTACACCTTGTTCGTCTCAGGATTGTATTCCCACTCCGCAGCAAGTTGTTGCTTCTGATAGTCCTGATAATGGAAGACAACTTTCCAACGGCCCGTCTTCTCGCCGGCGAACGGCTTTTTCTGCGACGCCTCCCAACCTATTACACTGATGTTGTAAGCGCCCTGGTTGTTCGTCCAACCGTCAGCGATCTCTTTCACGGTCTTGCCGGATGGCTGCTCGTTGACCTCAGCCTTCATCGCCTGGACCTTTTCGATCATCGCCTTTCCTTCGGGCGTGGTCTTCGCAATCTTCTCCTCAGCCGCTGCGATCTTGGGATCCTTCTCAACTCGCTTCGCCCCAGGCGAGGGCGCCTTGTCTACACATCCAACCATCAGAAGCGCGATTATCAGAAGTGGAACGATCCTCAGCATGCAGTCTTCTCCTTTCGCCATGTTGTGTCTCCGGCCGCACATCTCAGTTGATCAGCAGAATGGTGAGATCGCGAACGTTGTTGCCTGTCGGACCGGTGACGATGAGGGCACCTGTTTCGCAGAGGAACGAAGTGGAACTGTTCCGAGCGATGAAGCTCGAAGCATCGAGTCCCAGTTTACAACCGGCGCTTATCACACCGGCATCGGCAGCGGCTCCCACCGCTGAACTGTTACCGTCGATGCCATCGGTGCCACAGGAAAGTACCGCGATCCTCCCGCTCAAGCCGTGCGCGGCCAAACGCGCTGCGCAGTATAACACGAATTCCTGGTTGCGCCCACCGAACCCCCGACCAGTCACCGAACAGGACACTTCGCCTCCGGAGACGAGGCAAATCTTCTCAGAGGATTCACCGCAGCGGGTCTCGATGAGTCTCTCCACGATGGCGTCAGCCACCGCTTTGTAGTCGCCTTCGGCGGGCGCGGGATCGGCCTCAACGCGATACCCCCGCGCTTCGGCCGCTCTGCTCGCGGCCGAGAGGGCGTCCGCGTTTTGCAGCAACAACACACTAAGGGCCTTGCCTTGCTCCTGCCATTCGCGCGGCAGCTCCGGGATTTCGCCGCTGAGGATCAAGTTCCTCACCGAGGCAGGCATCTTGTCCGTCAGTCCGTATCGTTCCAGCACGCCCGCGAACTCATCATCAGAGGCATCATCGGGCAACAGCGGATTTGACGCGATCGACCTGACGTCGCCCGGATTAACGTCCGAGACAAACAATGCAACGCTTTGGCAACTTCGAGCAAGATAACCCAGCCGTCCGCCCTTCACTCGCGAGAAACGTCTTCTGACGATGTTGATCTCGCGGATCGTAGCTCCACAATTGACGAGAACTCTGTTTAGCTCTCGCAAATCCGCCAGCGTGATGGCGCTCGACAGCGGAAGCTCAACCAGCGACGAGCCGCCCCCTGAAATTGCGAAGAGGATTAGCGAGTCGCTGCCGCAAGACTCAATCAGTTGAATGATCCGTTCACCCGCCCTCAAGCTGTTTTCATTCGGCAGCGGGTGCCCAGCAACTATCAACTCAGACTTCGTCTTGACTCGTGACTTGCGATTCGTTACGAGGACGCCCCTGTTCAGTCGATCGCCCAGAATTGCTTCGAGGGTTGCGCCCATGCTCCCGCTTGCTTTGCCGAAACCGATCAAGACCACTTCGCGATAGTCGCTGAGATCGAGCAGCCTACCATCGACAAGAAGCCGATCCCCTTCCAATAGAAGTTTTTTTCGGATAACTGAATCGAGCTGAATGCTCTTCAGCGTTTCGAGGAAAATCGACGTCGCTTCTTCTTTGAGATCTTTCATCGCCGGTAACGACGAGCGTGCAAGCGAATCTTCAGCAAACCACGATTGCAACGATCTTGTGCGAAGACTTTATAGTCGATTGGTGGAAGGAAGCCAAGCAGGGGGTCGGCTAGGACCCGGCGTCACAAAAGATTGGCCAAGGCCCTCGCTTTGAGAGTTCGAAGCCCGATCACGAAAGCCGAAGCGGTTTAGGTCCGCGCTGAAACAGATGCGCGTCTGCCTAATCGTTCTCGATCTCTGTAGCGCTGATGTTGTAATTCTTCATCAGCTTGAGCACGTCCTGGCGTATCGGGTCCCACCTTGTGGCAAGCGACCCCGCTACCCTGCTGTTCGAAGTGGAGATAACTCGGTCGGTGCGGCGCGCCTGGCGAGCCAGATCGAGAGTCGCTTCACGGCGCGACTGATTGTCCCGTAGCGAGTTTGTAAGCCTCGAGTACAACTGCGCCGCGTTTGCAAAACCGTCGATCGCAAACAGCAACTCGATCTCCGCGTCGCCATATTTGACGCCGTTATCGACCTCGATGCCCGACCCGGTCAGCCGCACGCCGCAAAGCTTTTGATAGTAAGCGAGCAAGTCGTCAGCCTGACTCTGCAAGCTCACTTCAGACCGCGCAGTGGTTGGGCGATCGTGATCGATCGCGGGCACGGAAGCGGGACCGCTCTCTAACCTGAAAACTTGATCGCCACTATTCGAGTGGACAACAACGCGGCGAACATTCCCAACGTCCTCCCTTACGTCCAGTTCAATCCGGCCCCTCGACAACACCTGGGTGACCATTCCCGATGGTCGCACGGCTCGCGCATACACTTCGAGCGTGTCGCCGTTGACCACCCTGTCACCAAACCACTTCCACCCGCCGGTATTTGCCTGGGTGTTGATGAGAATGCGAATCCCGCCATCTGGTGTTCGAGTCGCGGACGCGGAACTGACGTTGGCAAGCTCCACGTCGTCTCCGCCGCGTGGATCGGTTCGTGAGTCCGGAGAAGGAGACGAACTCCGATCACGCGGTCGATCTGCGCTCGGATCATTCCGGCCCGACTCCGGCACCGTTGCTGGTACACGACCTCTGCCCGACGAAGACTTGTACAACCCGAGACTGTCAGCGGACTGCTGATCTAGCTCGCCCGTTTCCGGGAGGCTATGCTCGCGCTGATAGGTCTTGAGTGCCGCGGACGTGCGCGCGCTCATCACCCCATCAGTTTGTCCTTCGTAGTAGCCCTGCTCCTTCAGCGCAGTCTGAGCTTTTCGAATCATTTCAGGCGAGCTAAGCGGCAGGTTGGGCTCGGTCTCCGTGGGCGGCTCCTCCGATGGAGATTCATCCGTGGTAGAGGGCGGCCTATCGGACGCTTCAGAATCGCGCGGCAGAGGATCGCCGACTGTTCTATCCGTTCGGCGTAGATCCGGCGGTTCCGAGTCGGTTGCTGTTCTGTCAGAGGAACGAGAGTCACGTGGTTGGGGATCGGCCGTGACGGGATCATCGGATTGCCTCGGAAACTGATCAACGTCAGCACGTCTCTGCGCAACACTGACATCATTAATCGTGAGCGGCTGTTTTAGCTGAACGCCCAAGGCAGTCCCGGAAGGCACAACGGCCTCCTCTCCCTTTAGAAGCAGCGCACCCGCAAGGCCGACCCCGGCGCCAAGAGCGCCGCCGACCGCCGCGCCCTTACCTCCCCCGGCTATTCCTCCAAGGATCGCCCCGAGCGCTCCTCCCCCGCCGATAAACACGACTTTGCGGCTCTCTCCATCAGCCGAGACGCGGCCCTCATCGTCTATTCGGCGCCGAGTTCGAGGGTCATCCGACGTCAGTACTCCGACCAGCCTCACGCGAGCACCGTCCGGAAGCACCAGATTCTCGAACTCAACAGCGATTGAGCCGGATCTGCTCATCCGTTTCGCCGGTGTTACCTGGGTGATTAGCCCCTCGATTATCGACCCGGCAGGTATGACAGCGGTCCCGTCAACGTAGACTGGAACCGTCACCGTCACCGTGAACCTGTCGCCAACGTGAGCAGTCCTGGAGGTTAGAGTCGCATCCATCCGGACAGCGATAACCGAATCTTCGGGAATCGTCACGCTGCGACCGCCTTGGGGCGAGCCGTAGCGGGGGCGCGCGCCTTGTCCAAAAGACTGAAACCCTGTGCCCGCAACCAGAATGAACACCAGACCGATTGCTGCTTGTCTGAGGAAAGTATTGCCTTGCATAACTATGACCTCCGTGGCGGCTCACTTCTCGGTTCGGGGCAATCGAATGTCAGGAGTTGAGACGCTCTCGTCTATCGTCGTGTTGTCCACGTCCTTGAATTCTAACACCCTTGGGGCTATCGGCGGAGTGTCTTATTTCGCTCTGGAGACCCGGAGACTTCATCTGATGGCGCAGTAACGGATGCTTGAACGACTGAGATCGCGAATGCGATAAGGCGGGAAACTACGCTTGAGAGGCTCAGGATCGACGCTATTGCGACTTAACCGCTCCATGCTTGCGCAATATCTCAGCCGTTCTGTCGAGTGGGAGCGCTTCGACCTTTCGGCCTCGGCCCGTCATGGTAGTAGCCCGAAACAACGAGTTGTAAATCGCTTCCTCGGTGGCCTCAATGACCGCTTCGAAGAGCGGGGACATAGCTTCATTAGCAAGCAGGGTCACGTGCCTCGGTGAAGAGGTACTGCTCGAACTTGCCTTAACCCGAACCGCGGGAGCCGTGGAGAAAGCAATAGCATAGTCGCCGCTCCCGTTGCTCGCCGACGAGCCCGTTCGCGCAAGCCCCATCATGGCTCGCGCCGCGAGCCTTTTGAGATTCCTCGAATCAAGCGGCGCGTCAGTAGCAACCACAATTATCACTGATCCGTCGGCGACATCTGCTCCAGCGCGGGGCCGAACAGTGGCCCCGTCCGCTTCCTTGCCCGCGCGCTTGTTGCTGGGCGGTCGCTCGAGTTCTTCTTTCAGGTAATAGCGGCCCAACTCCTTGCCGACCGGCACCCCGGCAATTGTGAGCACGCCCCCAAAGTTAGTCTGCACAAGCGCGCCCACGGTGTGGCCGCCCAACGAGGCCGGCAACCTTCGCGACGAAGTTCCAATTCCGCCCTTGAAGCCGAATGCGACCGTGCCCGTGCCGGCTCCAACAGAGCCTTCCTCGACCGCTCCGCCTTTCCCGCTCTTGATTGCGCCCATCACATCGGTGCTCGTTATGTGCCGGCCGCGAATGTCGTTCAAATAGCCGTCGTTCGTTTCCGCGACGAGCGGGTTTATCGACTGAATCTCTTCGTTCCCCGCAAGTCCCAGCATAAAGTCGATCACGGCATCGGCAACGCGCGGCACACTC
>JBASRN010000144.1:0-12447 GCA_049273855.1 Blastocatellia bacterium | reverse complement strand
CTCAAACTGGCGGGCATTATCGGGGGCAGAGCCGTAGACTGTCAAGTCGGCGAGCTGGGGTGGTGGGATCATAGTGGGTCGACGAGCGGTGCCGGTTCTCCTGCCACAAAGACACTAGGACCCAAAGCCGCACAAAGAAAAGCTTTGTGGCTCTTCGTGTCCCTGTTGACTTAGTGGCGAGACTCTTCTCAACACGCTATTGCACCACTACCACAGATTCAGCCTCGCACCAGAAGCAAAGACAGGGCTGTTAAGCTATCTACGTTTGGCGCCTTTCTTTGTTTTTCCCCCGCCTGCTTTCTTAGCTGTCGCCTTCTTGGCCGGCTTCGGGGCGGGCCGCCTGCCGCCGCCCGCGCCGCCGCCCCCGGGGTTGCCCTCGGGCCGAAAGTACACCCCGTTCCCGCTGTGTATCGGTATCTCAGTTTGAGGCATCATTGGTGTTTTCTCCTTGGAAGTTGAGAGTCGTCATTTGCTGCGAGTTAATATCTGGGCGATCTGCTTGCGATAGGCTTGAATGTCAGGCCTGCGCAAGTAGCCGTCATATGCTTCGGCGCCCCATTTCTGCTGAAGCCCCGCGCATTGGCTGTCGGCGCGGGATGCGTACTCCTGCGTGGTAGATTTGTTGCCCTCTAGTTGGCTCGCGCGCGCTGCTATCAGCCAGGCGCGCCACTCTGAGTCTTGCTGCCCGGACTGCGCGAACATGGCCTGCGCTTGCAAGGCAGTCGCTAATGCGCGCGGGGCGTCGTTCCCCAGCAGCAGTACCTCGGCGAGCGCCAGAAGCGAGCTGGAGATCAGTCGCGGCGTATTCAACTCTTTTGCAGTTGCAACTGCTTCTTCACATAGCCTTCTTGCTGGTTGAGGTGCGCCCGAAAGCGCCTGGGCTAGCCCGATAGCGAGCTTTGCCTGAAGTACCACGTCCGGGTATTGCGTGCCGGCAAGATCGAGGGACTGTTGACCCTTTGCTTTGGCTACTGCTAACCGCCGCTCACTGAGCGCCATCTGAGAGTTTACCAAATGCACCCATGCGGGCACCGCTTTAAAGCTCGCTTCCGGCTGGTCGGCGATCGAGAAGGCTAAATCGAGATCCGCGCGCGCTTCCTGGTACCGTCCAAGTTGCCAGAGCAGGATTCCACGATTCAGCAGATCATACACCATGCCGATTTTTGCCCCTATCCTCTCATTGATCTTGTAACTCTCCTCCAGGTGCGGAAGCGCCTCAGCATACCTTTCCTGTTCGACGCCCAGCAGAACAGCAATGCTTGAATGCGAGGCAACGACCAGCGCCGGATCGCCTAGCTCGTTTGCAAGTTGCAGCTCTTGTTCAAAGATCTTCAAAGCGGTCTCATACTCGCCCTTATTTCGATGAGCACGTCCGAGTAGAACCAGCGCGATTGAAGTCTCCTTGCGATAGCCAGCCGGTTGATAGAAATCAAGCGATTCTTGCAGGAGACGGATTGCTTCATCAGGATTGCCCTGCTGCACAATCACGCCGCCAAGACCCAGCTTAGCTCTTGCCTCGGTCCGGCGCGCTCTATCGGCTCGACTGAACTCGAGCGCCTGTTTGAAGTAGTTGCCGGCCTCGTTGAATTCACCGCGGGCCACAAGCGTATTACCGAGGTCTATTAGACCGTTGGTCGCGAGGTTTCGGATGTTGTTCTGCTCCGCCAAGGCAATGGCCCTGGTCGCGATTTCCTTAGCCCGCTCGGTATTTCCCTCAGCGTAGTAGACGCTGCTCAGTTGCAACTGCGTTCTCACCAACTGGTACTTGTTACCGGCGGGCCCTTGCGATATTTCCAGCGCCTTTTCCAATTGGATTCTTGCCTCGGCGAGTTTTCTTATTTTGCTGAAGAGAGTGCCGCGCTGGTAAAGCACTTCCACAACCCCCTCCTGACTTATAACCTGATAGATCGCTTCGGCTTTGTCGAACGCTTCCGAAGCGCTCTTAAGATCCTGACGTCGACCGTAGAGGATGGCTAACCTGAGGAAGGCCGCTGCGGTTTGCGAGTCCGCCCTGGTAGCTTCCCTATAGGTCTCTATCGCTTTGTCGATGTTCTCATTCTTCTCGTATGAGCGCCCAAGGTCCACATATGCGCTGGACTTCTCTAAGTCCGTTGCGCGCTCGGCAATCTTCCGGTAGTAATCGATTGCACTCGTAAAGTCCCGTCTTACCGTCGCCTCGATGGCGTCCAGATACATCGCATCGACGATTGGAAGCGCCGACCGATCGCGCACCAATGAAGTTGCGCGGATCAGTTGTTCCATCGCCTTATCCGTGTAGTCCATTTCAACGTACGCCTCGGCGAGTCGCGCATGCCCCAGCGCAAATCTATCATCCAGTTCGACCGCGCTCTCCAGTGCCTTGCTCGCCTGGTAATAAGCGCCCTCACGAATCGCAGCAGTGCCCCGATCGTACCAGCGCCTGGCTTCCGGCGAAGGTTGATGCGAAGAGGGCTGCCCGATCCGTATGGCCAACAACGCCGCGCCTATCACCAGCGGCACAAGAAGCACTCCAAGCTTCACACGGAATGGGGCTTTTTTTATTGTGCTCGACAGGCTGGTCGCCGGTCGCGGCCGCGACGGGCCCGGTTCGGTGCTAAACGGCCGGGTGTTTGATGTGCTTCCGTCCTGAAGCGATCCGCGGAGCCTTGAGAGGTCTGCCAGCATCTCGCCGGCAGACTGGTAACGAAGGTCGACGTCCTTGGCGATCGCTTTCAGGATTATGTTATCGAGTTCAACGGGGATACCCGGATTTAGTTGGGAAGGCTTCGGCGGGTCGAACTGAATAACCTGCAGGGATATTTGTATCTTGCTGGATCCAGAAAAAGCGGCCTTGCCGGTTGCACACTCATAAAGGGTCACCCCTAGCGAGAACAGGTCACTGCGAGTATCCACGGGCAGATCCCTGAGCTGCTCGGGGGACATATACCCGACCGTGCCTACTACTTCTCCCGTTTGAGTCAACCGGCTCGCGGTCTCGAACGACGAATCCAAGACTTGCTCATCCTCGAGAATCTTCGCAAGACCGAAGTCGAGGATTTTCACCTGCCCGCGCGGCGTAACGATCACGTTCTGAGGCTTGATATCTCTATGGATGATACCGTGAGAATGGGCTTCAACCAGCGCTTCTGCTGCCTGTATGCCGATGTCGACTATTTCGAGCGGCGAAAGCGGACAATTCTTGATTTTGGCCGACAGACTGGTGCCTTCGATGTACTGCATAACGATAAAGGCGCAATCTTTGTCTTCGCCAACCTCGTGGATAGCGCAGATGTTCTTGTGATCGAGCGCAGCCGCGGCTCGTGCTTCTCGGAATAGACGCCGCTTGGCTTGTTCATTTCCGATCGATCTGGAAGGCAGCATCTTGATAGCTACCTTGCGATCGAGTCTGATGTCTTCGGCAAGGAACACCTCGCCCATTCCGCCCGCACCCAGTTTCTTGATAATGCGGTAATGAGAGATCTCTTCTGAAACCAAACGGATTACCTCGAGGCGGTCGGGTATCTGCGATAGGCACTGACGCTGCTAGAGGCCTGAGTACGATGCTGGTCAATACCGAGTGGATCGATCCCCATTAGGTCAGCCGCGCACGTTGAGCGTTCTACTCCAAAAACGCTGCCATTGTCAATCACGCAAGGCCGGTTGTCTCTAAGGGAGGGAACCGAGGCGCGCGCGGTGCGAGCCGGGTGAGCGTCAGAGTTTACGCATACCACATGGACAGGGGCCGTGTAGATTTGAAGGACACCAATGGCCGTTTTCCGTAGCCCAGGTGTTCACGCCTGGGTTACGCGTGGCGACCGAGCAGATAGCCCGGTTCACCGGGCTTTGGTTAGGCCTTCAGGCAAAGGGTGATGTCAAGATTCGACGTGCCTGAGCTAAAGCTGCGTGGCAAGGCCCGTGAACGGGCCTAACTAATTCAGCTCCGCGGCACCCCAGGCGTGAACGCCTGGGCTAACGAAAACGCGATCCGCGGCATTGACCGAGAGAGCGCGCGCGAAAATGCGACGCGCACCCGTGCGAGCGACTGCGCTTCACAACTATTTTCTTCACATGCTATATTGCTCGTCTTTTGCAATCGTTTCATTTGGGATTGAATACTGTTTCCGGAGAAGCGCTTGAGCATACTCGTTAACAAAAGCACTCGCGTAGTCGTTCAGGGGATTACAGGCAAGGAAGGTTCGTTTCACACCGGGCAGATGATCGCCTATGGGACGAAGATCGTGGCCGGTGTGACTCCCGGCAAGGGCGGGGCCGAGCACGACGGCGTGCCGATCTTCGACACGGTGGCCGATGCGGTCAGAGAAACCGGCGCGAACGCGAGCGTAATCTATGTCCCTCCGCCGTTTGCTGCCGATGCGATCATGGAGGCCGCCGATGCGGGGCTGCCGCTGGCGGTATGCATAACTGAAGGCATTCCCGCGATCGACATGGTTCGCGCATTTGATTACCTGGCGGACCGCGCAACACGCTTGATCGGTCCCAACTGTCCGGGGATTATCTCGCCGGGTAAGTGCAAAATCGGAATCATGCCAGCCCACATTCATTCCGAAGGACGCATCGGCGTCGTCTCGCGCAGCGGGACTCTCACCTACGAAGCGGTTCACCAGCTAACCAATCTCGGACTGGGTCAGTCAACTGCCATCGGCATCGGAGGCGATCCGGTGATCGGCACAAACTTTGTCGACGCGTTGAGCCTCTTTCAGCAGGACGCCGAAACCGATGCAGTTGTGATGATCGGTGAAATCGGCGGGACCGCCGAAGAACTGGCAGCCGAGTTCGTGCGCGATCATATGACAAAGCCGGTCGTCGGTTTTATCGCCGGGCAAACGGCGCCTCCGGGCCGGAGAATGGGACACGCCGGCGCGATTATAGCGGGCGGGAAGGGAACCGCGGCCGAGAAGATGGCTGCGATGCAAGCCGCAGGCATTCACGTAGTGAAAAGCCCTGCCGACATTGGAGCGAAGATCAAAGAAACGCTCTAAGTTTGTTTGATCAAGGCCTCAACGGAATCGAAGTATGGAGTCAGCACCAACCAAACGAAGCGCTAAGAAGACGGCGCGGATCGTGTGCGCGAACGACAACGAGTTCTGGACCACTCAACGGCAGTTCTGGCAATGGGTGCGTGAAGGGCTTGTCGACGTTACAGGCCAGCACCCGCTAACCGGGCGCTTCGGTGGCAAGCGCGAGAAACTCCTTGTGATGGTCCGGCATGTCGTACTGGACAACGCCAGCCCTCACCATAAGCAGGAAATCCTGGATCGTTATTCAAAGTTGGCGCCCAAAGTCACCAAGCGGCGCGGCGAGAGCTAGACCCGCCGCTCTTCGATTTTCATCAAACCTTCGGAATCTTCTTTCACTTGCAGCTTATGCTGACGAGTTACTTTAACCTTGACCAGAATGGCACGACTATACGGCGGGAGACTCTGGCTGGAGCCACAACCTTCGCGACGATGGCCTACATCATCTTCGTCCAGCCAGTCGTTTTGGGCGCTGCCGGAATGGACGCGGGAGCCGTGTTTACTTCGACGTGTCTAATCACCGCATTCTCCACGATTTTGATGGCCTTGCTGGCGAATTACCCGGTTTCGGTCGCTCCGGCGATGGGCCACAACTTCTTTTTTGCCTATGTTGTGGTGTTGACGATGAAAGTGCCCTGGCAAGTAGCTTTAGGCGCCGTGTTTGTTTCGGGTGTCATCTTCGTGGCGACGGCCTCGTTCGGCTTTCGCGAGCAACTCGTTGCCGCGGTACCTGAGTCTTTGAAGTCGGCGATAGCAGCGGGAATCGGCCTGTTGATCACCTTGATAGGGCTCGAATGGGCGGGGCTGGTGAGGCTTGATGCGAACACGTTCGTTACCCTCGGACATCTAGACAGTAAGCCGGTAATCGTGGCATTACTTGGCGTCGCCGCGACGATCGTATTGCTGGCTCGCAAGGTAAAAGGCGCAATATTGATTGGCATTCTCGTTGCCACGATTGCCGGCGTGGTGTTCGGTGTTGTCAGTATGCCCGGCGCGCTTGTGAGCTTGCCTCCCTCGCTTGCGCCGACCGCCTTCAAGCTTGATGTGGTGGGAGCGGTAACGCAGAACCTTTTCGCGGTTATCTTTGTCTTCTTCTTTCTTGATCTATTTGACACCGTGGGCTCGCTGATAGGCATCGCTAAGCAGGCGGGTTTCATGAAAGACGGCAAGCTCCCTCGCGCAGGTCGGGCGCTACTGGCCGATGCGATTGGCACGGTAGGCTCGGCGCTGGCAGGGAACACCACGATGGTGAGCTACATCGAGAGCGCGTCAGGCGTTGCGGCGGGCGGCAGGACGGGTCTCGCGGCGTTAGTGACGGCCGGGTTGTTTCTACTTGCTCTCTTCTTCTCGCCGGTGGTTCAAGCGATAAGCGGGGGCTTTCCGATTCAAGAAGCTATCCATGTCGAGGGCCAGCAGGTCGCCCGGACTTTCGTGCTCTATCCAGTCACTTCTCCGGCGCTGATCGTAGTTGGAAGTCTGATGATCAAATCACTAAGGGACGTCGATTGGGATGACTTTACCGAAGCGCTGCCCGCCTTTCTTACGCTTGTGTTGATGCCGTTGACGTTCAGCGTGACGGACGGAATTGCGTTTGGATTTATTTCGTATGCGCTCTTGAAGCTGGTAACGGGGCGAGGGCGGGAGGCTCACTGGCTGATCTATGTATTCGCCGCGCTGTTCGTAATTCGATACGCAGTGCCGGGGCTGCATTGAGTGCGATAAACTTTATTTTTTAAGTCTGCGGACTTTGAGTTTGGAGAGGCCATTCATTGACAATCGTCGCCGGCAAGCCTTAACATACCGACCGTCGCATCGAAGTGAGCGGGTGTAACTCAATGGTAGAGTGTCAGCTTCCCAAGCTGAAAGTTGCGAGTTCGAGCCTCGTCACCCGCTCCACTCCTTTAAACTGATCCATCAAGCGTCTAGATCTCGACTCCTGAAAGCCAGCTTCAACTTTTCGACCGCGAATGGGCTCCGTCCTCTGTTGTCACCTTGGCGTCTGCTCGCGTCCAGGCTTATGACTCCATCTATTGAGCAATCTCCACCGTGAGTGTGACCGTCGCGTGAACGTCGATTGTGCCGGACTCGACCGGGGTCTGCGCGACATTCGCTTCTGCTGAAAACGTTCGTGCGGCCATCGGTATCGGCATCGAGACGCCGCCTTCGTCCACATGCAGCACTCGCACGATCTTCAGTCCAAGCGCCGAGGCGAGCGCGTCAGCCTTAGCCCTGGCCTTGATGGCGGCTTCACGTAACGCTTGAGATCGCACCCCCTGCTCGTCCTTTAACGTGAAGCGAAGCGATTGGACCGTGTTAGCGCCCGATTGAGTCGCGATGTCGATAACCTTGCCAACTTGCGCCAGGTCGTTCGTCTTAACCTGAACTACGTTGCTCGCCGTGTAGCCGGCGATGGTTGGTTGCCCGCCCTCTTTCGGATATCGATAGTTCGGGGTCAAGGAGTAGCTGATGGTTTTGATGTCCGCGGCCGCGCCCAGCAGCTTGCGGAGTTCCGATAGAACGGCGTCCTGCTTCTGCGCATTCTGAGTTGCAGCGGCCTGGCCCGTCGCGGCTTGCGTTACCACTCCAATGTTTATCTCTGCCTGGTCTGGTTTTGCGGTGACCGTTGCCTCGCCGCTGACGCGTATCGTGGGTCGCCCTGTCTTGTCGATTGGTTGTTGAGCCGGCGCGACGGTGTTGACCAGACCGATCGCCGCGATTGCCATCAACGCTTTCATGCTTCCGAATCGGATCATGTGGTTCCTCCTCATCCTTTTCTCGAGGTTTCCTCTCCTCACCGCCTGTCGCGATGTTCTGGGGGTTGCGTGACAGTCATTCTATTCCTCGACTCGAAGGCTCAGCAAGCCTCCCGAAATCTGAGATCACTAGTGTCTGTGCTATCATTTTCTCGAGCGGGTCACCGAACGCGTCGGCGCACAGGAATGCGGCTACTACGCATCAGAGATTGGACAGGACTGGAGACATGTCAGACAGGGTCAGATTCTTCATGAGCTTTCGAGCGCGGCTAATGCTGTTGCTGACCTCCTTCTTGTTGCTGACGATCATTTTGGTACTGACTCTCGATAACTGGTCTCGCAAGCAGGCAGCCGAGGAGGTCACAGTCCAGAGCGAGCAGGTTAAGGACGCGGTAAACAGCGGCTTCAGCGACTTCGCGCTTGCAATCGGCCTCGCTATACACAACCTTGCCTCCGATCGATACCTTTACAAGCAGATCGAGGCGGGCGAGGTGAAGCTCCCCGGTACGGTCGAGGACATCATCGTCGCCGACAAAGACGGCAAGGTCAGCGACACAACACTGCCCGAGTTGGACGGCGGGTCCATCACGGTCCCCAAAGAAGAAGTGATCGTGGAGGGCCGCGCGGAGATTCGCGGAGGGTCATTCAAGACTTACAGCATTCCTTTCACCTCGGACCGAGGGCTCTATTGGATCGTCATCGTCAGCAACCAGGAATCGATAACAAATAAGATCGAGGACGCGTCGAAGACGCTCGCCACTAGAAGCCGCGAGCTGGCGAACGTTCGGCTGCTGGCAACCGGCGGATTGCTTGGGTTGGCTCTGGCAATCGCGGCAGTGATCGGCTGGCGGTTCACTCAGCCGATCCAGGAGATGGCGCGCGCTGCCCGTCGAGTCGCGGCCGGCAATCTGGACTTTCGAGTCGATGTAAACAGACGGGACGAGGTCGGCCAGCTCGCGACGACTTTCAATGAGATGATCGATGGATTGAAGTCCAAACGCGAGCTCGAAGAAAAGCTCAATCACGCGGAGCGTTCGGCGGCAATCGGAAGACTGACTCAGTCAGTTGCCCATGAAATTCGCAACCCGCTCAACGTCATCAATCTGTCGATCGATCACGTCGGGAGCAAGTATGCGCCCGACGACGAACCCCGCCGCAGCCAACTGAACCGCATACTCTCGACGATCAAGGATGAAGTGGAAAGGCTAAAGCGATTGGTTAACGACCTGCTCAACTACGGGAGGCCGCCGCGACTTGCGGTCGAGAATGTAGACATGGGCAAGCTGTTCGCGGAGACGGTTTCGTTGATTCGCCCGCAGGCGGTTGAACAAGGAGTTCAGGTGACGGTTGAAGAGAGCGAGCCGGGGATTGAAGCCCGAGGCGACCGGGAAAGGTTGAAATCGTGCTTGTCCAACATCGCGATCAACGCCCTTCAAGCCATGCCGAGGGGCGGCAAACTCTCCGCGCGCATTGCCAAATCCGATGGGTTCGTCGAGATCACCGTAGCAGACACGGGCGTTGGCATAAGCGAAGAGTCGCTGGGTAAGATATTCGAGCCGTACTTTTCGACCAAGCAAACCGGCTTTGGCCTCGGACTCGCAGTCACCAAGGCGATTGTCGAAGAGCATCAAGGCTCGATTGCCGTGGCCAGTCAACAAGGCCTTGGAACTACGTTCACTGTGAAGCTCCCGGCGGCGGGCGACTGATGAAATAGCGAGTCGGTCCCGCAGGGAAAGCGAGGTGACGCCACTAAGACGCAAATGACGCAAAGCCGCACGAAGCCAATAAACATCTGAATGGGGAGATCAACCAATGCCGAGGAACAAGGTGCTGGTAGTAGACGACGAAAAGAACCAGCGAGAGATTTACACGCTAATCCTTGAAGACGACGGGTACGCGGTAACGACTGCGCAGAGCGGTGAGCAAGCAATGCGGCTCGCGAGGGAGAACGACTTTGACCTGGTGCTGACTGACTACAAGATGGCGGGGATGGATGGATTGACCCTGCTCAACGAGCTTCTCAAGATCGACCCCTCGATCATCGTAGTGATGATGACGGCGCACGGCTCGGTGGATTCGGTGAAAGAAGCGTTGCGAGGCGGCGCGTTCGATTACCTCGGCAAGCCGGTCGAGCGTGACGAATTGCTCAAGGTCGTGCAAAGCGCACTTGGCCGGCTCAATCGGATCGACGACGAGATCATCGGCGGCTCCGAAGAGATGGAGCGGGTCAAGAAGATGACCTTGAAGGTG
This sequence comes from Blastocatellia bacterium, assembly GCA_049273855.1. Lineage (GTDB taxonomy): Bacteria > Acidobacteriota > Blastocatellia > UBA7656 > UBA7656 > Onstottus_B. The sequence continues at coordinate 2,429 of JBASRN010000144.1, read as the reverse complement.
GCGGGTTCGAGTTCGACGGTGTTGATTCGTGGTGAATCGGGTGTCGGCAAGGAGCGCGTCGCTCGGGCCATCCACAAGGCCAGCCCGCGAGCCAACGAGACTTTTCAAGCAGTGAACTGTGCCGCCATAAACGAGAACCTTCTCGAATCGGAGCTGTTCGGTCACGAGAAGGGTTCTTTCACCGGCGCGCACACCCAGAAAAAGGGCCAGTTTGAAATAGCCGACCGCGGCACGCTGTTCCTTGACGAGATAGGCGACTTGAACATCAGCATGCAGGCCAAGATTCTGCGCGCGCTTCAAGAGAAGGAGATCATGCGTGTCGGCGCTACGAAGACCATGAAAGTAGACGTGCGGGTCATCGGCGCAACAAACCGAGATCTCGAGGCGATGGTTAAGGATGGGCGCTTCCGCGAAGACCTCTACTACAGGCTAAACGTCATACCAATTACGATTCCACCTTTGCGCAACCGGCGAGATGACATTCCTCAACTGGTGGACTTCTTCATAGCCAAGCACAGCGCTTCCGCCAACCGGCAGATACGCGGGCTCACGGCGGGCGCCCGCAATTTAATTATGAGTTATTCGTGGCCGGGCAACGTGCGCCAGCTTGAGTCGGCTATCGAACGCGCGATACTGCTCTGCGAAGGAAACGAGATCGAGGTAGAAGACTTGCCGGTCGAGATGCGTCAAGAAGGGTCGCCGTCGGCCGCGTTTGACTTCAAGCTGCCGGCCGAGGGTATTTCGTTTGAAGATGTGGAGCGCTCGCTGATAACGCAGGCGATGGACCAGACAAACTGGAACATCACGCGGGCGGCAAAGCTGCTCGGGCTTTCATTCCGAACGCTTCAGTACCGCTTGGAGAAGTTTGGTCTCAAGAAGCCTGAGAAGTAGACTTAAGGGGGCTGCCAAAAAAGGGAGAGCGCCACCAAGACACAACGACACGAAGCCGCACCAAGCTTGTCTGTTGTGGGCTTCGTGATACTTGGTGCCTTCTTGGCTTAGTGGCGAGGGGTTAGTCTTTCGGCAGCCTGCCAGGGCGCCCAACTGGAACAAGAAATCGACCGGCCTGAGTATAGGAGGTGCAGCGCGACAATCTGGCCGCACCCTTTTGCTTCTTTCACGAGTGGAATTGAATGAAACAAGTACTACTATGCATCGCGCTCACAGCCGCTCTCTCTGCCGCTGCGCCGGCCCAAGTCTCAGGCCCGGTAACGCTCCAGGGCCAGGTGGTCTGCTGCGAAGACTGCTGGGCGAAAGCAGATCGCAAAACCACGCCGTATGGCACTCGCGCCGACCTCGAGAAGGCGCAGGAGTGCGTAGCAAACGGGGACCCGACACTGCTCGCCGTTGCGAATGGTGAGGGTGGTTTCACCATGCACCGCCTCGAGCTTGGGAAGTTCAAGCGACCCGGTAAGAACTGGCTTGAATATATCGGCAAGCGTCTTGAGGTGACAGGATCTACCGGCAAAAGGAAAGGGACCAGATACATAAAGGTCGACACCGTTACCGTCCTGGCGGAAGCGATTGCGGCTAGTGAGCCAGAGGTGAACGTCACCGGCACCGAGGCCGAGCTTGCATTAAAAGATCTTTTCGGAGTCGAGCAACGTCTCAGCGGATACCGCGGGCGAATCGTCGTGTTGAACTTCTGGGCAACCTACTGCGTTCCCTGTCGCAAAGAGATGCCCGACCTTGCTGCGATTCAAAACCAGTATGCTGCGTTGGGAGTGCAGGTTATCGGCGCAGCTGCCGACAGCTCTGAAGACAAGCAAAAGGTGCTGAAGTTCATAAAAGATACGCGTCTCAACTTCCCGATCTGGCTGGGCGCCTCAGCCGAGGACATGCAGCGGTTCGGATTGGGATCGGCGCTACCGGGGACCGTCATCGTTGGCCGCGAAGGGAAAATCGTTGCCAGCATTAAAGGAGTCATCAAGCTCACGGAGGTGAAGAGGCAGTTGGAGCTATTGCTCGGCGCTGCCCAGAAGGAAGCGCGGGATACCGTGCCGGTAACCAGGAAACAAGGCAAGGTGTCGAGCGTCCCAAGTTGACCACTCTGACCGGGAGAGGGCCGCGCCGTGAGCGGGGCTGCGAATGACGAAGCTGAGAAATGGACCCTGGGGATACGGGCGCTCAGCAACCAGATTCCGCGCGCTAGCGTCCGAACGACTCTAACCTACCGCATTCATCCACGTCTTTCATTTGGCGTCGAATACAATCCGCGAGCAGATGACGTGGGCTTGTTAGCCAATTTCGTGCCTATGACTGAGACGGAGAAAAGACCGGCATTGATTCTTGGCACAAGCTCGGATCGAATCGGCACTCCGAGCGGCAGGTCATTCTATGCAACCGTCAGTAAGGATCTGACTGCTGCAGTTAAGCTGCCCATCGCCGCCTACGTCGGTGTGTCTTATGGTTCCTTTGAAGATAGATTC
>JBASRN010000120.1:0-24405 GCA_049273855.1 Blastocatellia bacterium | reverse complement strand
CTCCGTAGATGTTCGGCATATGCCACCCTTTTAACCCATCACCGTCCTTAAACTCAAACCGTAGCCACGGCTTTGCGAACTCGACTGTTGCCGACAACATATTCCAATCGCTGACTTGGTGCAGCTTCGTGTCTTTGGTCTTGGCGGCGCCCTCCCTTTTCAGGCCTGCTAGACCGTCGAGGCTTCGCGTCGTACGATGAAGGAAGGCACGCAGCCATTGAACCGAGGCGCAGCTTTGATTCGCCATGTGTCGGGTGAAAGTGTGTCGTTATTAACGCGAACGGCCTCGCGGCCGATGGTAAAGCCTAGCTTTTTCCTCCTCGGCAGACATGGCACGGCGCTCGCTCTCTCAGTCTGAGACAGCGAGTCTAGCGAAACAGGTGGACGAAGATTGTCCTCGGTGATTTCCCCCAGAAGACGTATACAACCCTGGCAAGCAGCCGTCTGCCTGGGCGTCTCAGCATATCTCTTGCTGGGAGCAATGACGAACAGCGTTCGCGGTTATCACTGGTTGATGCTCGCGGCCGTTCCGGGAGTGTTGTTATCCGGTGATCGCGGCCGGAGGTTTGTTGTTGACTGGTCCCCGCTGTTCGCGTTTTGGCTTGTGTACGATCGGCTGCGTCTTATTCAACCGCTGCTCTACGCTCGGGTAGCGGTCGAAGATCCGTTTCTGCTGGAGCGCGCAGCGTTTGGATGGCTCGCTAATGGCGCAGTGCCGGCACATGCAGCTCACTCCTGGCTGGCGAACCACGCGGGCTGGCTTTCGCTGACTGTCGAATGGGTCGCCCAGGTCGTCTACTTCTCGCATCTGTTTGTCGTGCCGCTTGTGATGCTTGCGCTGTGGAGCTTGGGAGTTTCTCGCAAGGGGCACCGCGATGCGTTCGTTCAGCACATCCGCGCATTTACCGTCTTGAACTTCTGCGCGATCGTTCTCTACTTGCTGCTGCCGGTTGCTCCGCCGTGGTGGGTGAGCTTGAATGAGTTTGCGCAACCAACCGCGGAGCTTGTAAGTCAGGCAAACCTGGCTGCGGCGATGCACGGGGCATTGATTCAAGGAATGATCAGCAATGCTGCTCAGTGGTTCGCCGCGGTGCCTTCGTTGCACGGCGCCTATCCGGTGTTGTTGCTGCTGCTCGGTCCGCGGATTCGAGGCGGTTGGGTTCGAGCTGGGATCGCCGGGTATGGCTTCGCGATGTGGTCGGCGACAGTCGTTCTGAATCAACACTACATCATCGACCTTCTCGCGGGAGCGCTGTTAGCCGTCGTTGCGTGGTGGGTCGTTGGGCTTTGGAAAAGAGGCAACCGGCTATGAGTCTATCCGTGTGAATCTGTCAAATCGGCGTCATCTGTGATGGTCTATCTGGCTCGATCCAGAATAGACCGCGGATGACACGAGTTTGACGGATTCTCACGGGCCCAGCTATGGCTTCGAGCTTGAGGTTGGGCTCCTCACACCACTGTAGCTTCCCGTTCGGTCGAAGCTTTTCGAAACCGATCGAACGAGAACGGCGCGGTGCCGGAGTCTCGAGGCGTTCCCGAGACGATTGTCTCAGCCAGCATTCGTCCGGCAGCCGGCGAATGCTGAAAGCCATGCCCGCTAAATCCAGTGATCAGGTAGAACCCTTCGACCTGCGCGGCTGGCCCAATGATTGGCATCGCGTCCGGGGTCATCTCATAAAGCCCCGCCCACGCGTGTGCGATCCCCGCGTCTGCAAGCACCGGCAGCCGCCGCACGGCGACGCTGTTCACCTTTTCCAGGAACTCCCAGTTCACTGAAGTGTTAAAGCTGGACGGTTCGTCGGGGTCTGACATCCCAAACAGAATCCCGGCGCCTTCTCGGTGAAAGTAGAACGAAGTCTCAAAGTCTATGACCATGATTCGGGAGGCGGGCGCTTGCGCGGCGGCGCCACTCGAATCAAAGACGGCCGCTGATATCGCAGTGTGAGCGATTGGCTCGGTGATGAAGATGTGACGCCGGTAGGGAAGCACGGGCACATCGAGCCCGGTCATCTTTCCAATGTTGCGAGCGTGAGGGCCCGCCGCGTTGACAACTCGTCTGGTCGAAATCCGCCCCGTTGAAGTGCGGACCGCCGCAACTCTGCCGGCGTCCACTTCGATCCCGACCACTTCGGTGTCGCGATAGATCCGAGCCCCGGCGGCTTGAGCGGCCTTGGCGAATCCCATAGTCACGCCGTTCGGATCGGCGATACCGTCGCGTGCGCAGAAGGTCGCGCTGAGTACACCATCGACTTCGAGGCCTGGCGCGAGGAGCCTTGCTTCTTCCGGCGAAATAACATCGACTTCGACGCCAAGCCTGCGCTGCATTTCGACATTGCGGCGAAAGGCTTCGAGGTCAAGCTCGCTGGAAAGAAGGAAGAGATATCCGTCCTGGTGAAAGTCGATCGGGTAGCCGACTTGTTCGGTGAAATTCTCGAAACATCGGATCGACTCGATCGACAAGAGTACGTTGGCTTCGGATGAGAACTGATGTCGAACGCCGCCTGCGTTGCGACCGGTCGAGCCCATGCCCAGCATTGACTCACGCTCGATGATTGCTACGTCCGACACGCCGAGCCGAGTGAGGTGATAGGCCGCGCTCGCGCCCATGCACCCGCCGCCTATTATCACAACATCGGCAGTATCTTTCATTGGGTGCAGCCAGGTTACTTCTGAACGATGATCGTTCCCGCCATATCTTTTCCGCCTTTGTCGCCGTGGAAGCTGCAGTGATATGGGAACTTACCCGCCTTTTTGAACGTGTGATCGAAGTATGCATTCTCGACCTTCAGTGCCGTTGATTTGAACGAGCCGTTGTCGGCCTCAACAGTGTGCCAGCCGCTCTTGTTGATCCAGCGAACAGTCGTGCCGACTTTCACTGTCAGCACCTTTGGCTCAAACTTGAAGCTGCTTACCTCGACAATCGTCGGTTCGGCCGCAGAGGTTTGGTCCGCGGCGGCGGGGCCGGACGTTTTCTTTGAAGCTCCCGGTCCCGCTGAAGCTGCTGCCGCTATGGCCGTAATCGTCATAAAAGCGACCAACATCGTCTTCACAATCCTATTCATCACCTTTTCTCCTGTGTTGCGCACCCACCTCGTCACCGGCACAGTGCCCCCAAGTCTTTAGCGGAGATCGTAACGTCTCAAGGCTCAAAAATGAAGTTGGAAATCTTCACTTTGAAGAGCTCACTACGGGATAGAAGGTAATATCGGATTGCGGTCTTTCAGCGAAGGTTGTAAAACTTGATTGAAGCGAGTGTGCCCTGCGATCCGGCGATCCCGCCGATTCCAATCATAAACAGGTGACCGGTATGACTTACGTTGAGGAAACGGTAACCGCAAGCGATGGCTTACGGCTCTTCGTGCGCCGGCGCGACTTAGCGCACGCACGGGGCGAGGTCGCGTTAGTGCATGGCTTTGGCGAACACAGCGGGCGTTACGATCGGCTCGGCGTGCACCTCAACGCTCACGGCTACTCGGTTACAGGATATGACCATCGGGGCCACGGCTTGTCCGACGGGCTGCCCGGACACGTCGAGAGCTTTGGGGAGTATGAGGATGACCTTGATCGAATCATTGCGGCGGTTCGCGCCAGAAGCGCAGGCCGTCCCATCTTTCTAATTGGTCACAGCATGGGAGGGTTGGTCGCGCTCCGCTACCTCGCAACTCGAAGCAGTGCGCTTGCCGGTGCGGTTATTTCTGCCCCGCTGATCGGGCTTGCATCGCCAGTACCGGCTCACAAGCTCGTGATCGGGCGAGTAGCTGCGCGGCTGGCTCCGCATTTGAGGTTAAACAATGAAATCAACCCGGCCGACTTGAGCCGCGATCCCGAAGTTGGAAAGGCTTATGCGAGCGACCCGCTGGTCAATCGCAAGGTGAGCGCGAGGTGGTATGCCGAAGCGACTCGTGCGATGTTGGAGGTGAATGAGTGGGCGCCCCGAATCACCCTGCCATTGATCGTCATGCACGGAACTGACGACCGGCTGGCGAGCGTTGATGCGACCAAGCGATTGTTTGAAAGAATCGGAGTTTCGGATAAGGAACTTGTCATTTATCCGGGGTTCTATCACGAGTTGTTCAATGAGCCGGAGAAACAGCAGATCTTCGATCGGGTGACGGTGTGGATGGATAAGAGGAACGGATGAACGGCCTTGCCTGTCTTGTCTTCCGAGCCTGCGAAATCGTGCACTCGAGTATCTGGACAACACCTTAGAAGACAAAGAGCTTCGTCGCTGAGGCTATAGCTCGACTCGAACCCCAATTCCTTGCGCTATTGCTTTTTCGTAAGCAAGCTTCGCGGTCACCAAATCCTCAATCGCAAGTCCGCACGATCTGAAGAGCGTGATCTCCTCGCTCGACTCGCGACCCGCGAGCCCACCCGAAACAACCTCGGCCAGCGTTCCCTTTACGTGCGAAGCCTGGATCGCCCCTTCGGTAAGAGGAATGAGTATCTCTCCAGCCTCTTGTCCCGCAGCCGATCCCGCGTCGATGATCACTCGTGAGCGCAGCACCGTCGCGGTATCAAGCTCGCGATTCAAAGGTGTGAACGCCCCGACGGCGTTGATGTGGGTCCCGGCCCTTACGATTGTCCCGTCGAATAGCGGCGTCGGCGACGTCGTACACGTACAGATCAAATCAGCTTGGGTTGCAGCTTCTTCGGCAGACACGACTTCGCACGGTATACGATGCAGCGCACGAACCTGGCCGGCCAGCTCGTGAGCCTTCTGCGCCGTTCGCGACGCGATCATTATTCGGGCTATAGTCGCGACTTCGATCATCGCGTCGATGTGGAAGCGGGCCTGGATTCCGGCTCCAAAGACCGCCAATTGTTTTGTCCCAGCCGTGGCCATGTGCTTTGTCGCGACGGCTGAAGTCGCGGCCGTCCGGATCCCGGTGATGAAGCGACCCTCCATCAACGACATCGGCACACCTGTCTCCGGGTCGAACAACAGGTAAACCGCCTGGACCACCTCAAGCGAGCGTCCTGGGTTCTCAGGAAAGACGCCTACGATCTTGGTGCCGAGCGCGGGTTCGTCCCCCTTTCGAGCCTGGCGGCCCAGGTAAGACGGCATGTGGAGCAACACCGAATCGCGATTGGGCACACTTAGCCTGAGCCGTTCCGGCGCGACCGCGTCGCCTGTCGCAATCGCGTGAAACCCGCGTTCGACCGCGTCGATAACCTCACGCATCTTGAGCACCGAACGCAGGTCTGCTTCATTCAGGATGAGCATTGATAAAGGGGTGCAGTTCTGTTCGACAGTTTCTTTGCGTCAAGATTCGGAGTGCGCCGGTTCGTCGATGTACTTAACGAAGATCAGCTCGTTGTGGCGTTCGTTGTATATCAGTTCGTCGATTACCTGTGACGCCAGCAGAATCCCGAACCCGCCCGGTCTCAGCCCTTTCTCCTGCCGAACTTCCATGTGGCGAAATGGATTATCCTCCGGGTTAGCGACTGCCGCGTGATCGATGTCGCCAAGGTTGAAGCCCTCGCCGGGGTCGCGTATCGAATAGATTATCGCCCGCTTGAGCCGGATGTATTTGACATCCACCTTCTTGGAACGGTCAAGTTTGCCGCCGTGTTCGATCGCGTTGCTAAGCATTTCGCGAAAGACCTGGCTTATCGCCTCTCGCGTGTCTTTCGGGAGGTTGTCGTGAAGCTGAGCCATGAACCGTTGAATCGGCTCGACCGCGGCGAGGTCGCAGGGAACTCTAAGCTCTATCCAATCCGGCTTGTCTGAGATGACCTCGATCTCGCTTTCGGCGTTGCGGCTCATGACTTCGTGCACGGTATCGCTCAGCTCTTGCAGGTGAAACGGTTTGCACAGGAAGTCGCACGCTCTATTGCGCAAAGCACCCAGCGCGACCTCTGCCGTATGGCTCCCGGTTATAACGATGGCGCGCAACTCCGGTTTTAGCTCGCGGGCCCGGACTAGCAAGTCGATTCCGCTCATCCCCGGCATCAGCACGTCGGTTACCAGAAGATCGACCTGCCGGTTCTTAAGGACCTCTAACGCCGCCTCTGCGTCACCGACATCGACAACCTCGAAGCCTTCCGATTCAAGCAAGCTACGGTACATCTTGCGGCTCGTGGCGTCGTCTTCGGCTAACAACAAAGTCGACATAATACTTCCTTAAACTCGGACCAGGGAGACGATTACCGCGCGTGACCCTTCACCCACCTATCGTAGCGCATGCGCAAGGTCTTCACAGGGTTGTCATTCTCGTCGGGCTTGATGTCCTGATCCGTCACCTGTATGTCGAGTGAATAAGTTCCGTCGTTCAGACCCTGTCCTGGCCGGTCCTTCTTTCCGGCGACGACCAGATAAGCAACGTGAGCCGTCTTGGTGTCACACGGAGCAGGCGGATCGGGAGGTGTCTTGCAGTTGCAGCGCCGGTCACCGCCGCGTGCGTCTGCCGCCTCCATCGCAGCCATCACTCGATCGGCCAGCTTACCCTTCGCATTCACAAAAGCTTTCACTGCTTCTTCGACAACGTCGTCACCGGCCAGAATGTTGCCCTGCACCGAGAAGTACAGGTTCGCGCCGGGAACCTTGCCCTGCCGGTCGAGCGATTGCTTGCCATTCGAAGCTCCGGAGTAACCCGCCGCACGACCCCTCAGATCAACTATGCCATATTGCCGCGAAGCGTGATACTGATCATCGGCTTTTAGCATTTCGACGATACGGGCAGGATCCGTCCCGCGCTCCAACTCGGTCGCGATAAGCTGCTGCAACCGGCGAGTGCGATCGACGTTGGCTTGCGCGGCGGCGACTCCCCGACCGGGAATGATGATGGCTTGAACGTCTTTCAAGCCTTTCGAAGGGAATCCGGCGAAGGCCTGTTGAGGAACGCAAGTGGCGGAAGCAATGACAACCTGCCCGGATTTTGTGTCGACGGCGATGATGGACCAGGTTGCAAAGCCTTGCGTGTTGATGGCAAGCAACAGAGTGAGAGTCGAGACAGTTCTTTTCATGAAGGACCCAAGTTGCGCCATCCTCGGACGAACCAACGGGCGCGAAGATAACATGGAAGAGAACTTGGTTCAACCAATGCCCGGCGAAAGAGCGCCTTGAATTAGTCGCGATCGCCGCATTAATATCACCGCTTGAAAACCGGACGCGGACAGACGGCGCATTCTTGGGGTGGCGGGCTGTAGCCACCCCACTCGATTTGATGAGACCTGAAATCGATTCACCCTCAAGCGACACTGCGCCGGTTCGCGCCGGCGAGGAGTTGGACTGGAGCGCGCTCGAAGCGTATCTCCGCGAACGGCTCCCGGAACTCATTCCAAACGAAACGCTGAACCAGACTCGGATCGTGGTCGAGCAATTCCCCGGCGGCCATTCGAACCTCACTTACATGGTTCGACTCGGCGGACACGAGTTCGTCTTGCGCAGGCCGCCTTTCGGGCCCGTTGCTCCAACCGCGCACGACATGCCCCGCGAGTACCGCCTGCTGGTCGCAGTTCATCCGGTCTTCCCGCTCGCGCCAAGGCCCTACCTGCTTTGCGAGGACATCTCGGTCATCGGCGCGCCGTTCTATCTGATGGAGCGAAGACGCGGCCTGGTAATTCGCAGAGAGATACCTAAAGAAGTCGGGGACAACCTCGAGCTTCGCAGGCGAATAAGCGAGTCGATGATCGATACGCTCGCGGCGCTTCACGCCGTGGACATCTACAAGTCGGGGCTGGCGGGAATCGGCAAGCCCGTCGGCTTCGTGAGCCGGCAACTCAAAGGCTGGACCGAGCGATGGCATCGCGCGAAGACAAACGAGGTGCCGGAGATTGACGCGGTGATCGACTGGCTGGCGGCAAGGATCCCGCCCGAGCCCGATCCGGACGCCGGTCGTCCGGCGACGCTTGTGCATAACGACTTCAAGCTCGACAACACCATGCTCGATCCCATCGATCCGGCGAGAGTCGTCGCGGTGCTCGACTGGGAGATGTGCACGGTCGGCGATCCGTTGATCGATCTCGGAATCTTTCTCTGCTACTGGGCGCGCAAGGACGACCCGGAGGCGCGCCGCGATTCAATAAGCCCGGTTACAACCGAACCGGGGTGGATCACTCGCGAGGAAATCACGGAACGCTACGCGCGAACGACGGGCAGGGACGTGTCGGGCATCGGCTACTACGAAACGTTTGCGTTGTTCAAAGTTGCGGTTGTGCTTCAGCAGATTTATGTCCGGTATGTGAAGGGCCAGACACACGACGAGAGATTCAGGGAGTTTGATAAGCGGGTTGCCGGGCTCGCGCGCGCTGCGTGGGAGCTGGCGGAAAAATCGGGAATCTAAAGCATTTCGGATTGCCGATTTCGGATTGCGGATTTTGGATTGAAACATATTCTGGCCTCACCTTCCAAATCCGCAATCCGTAATCCGCAATCCGCAATTGGGAGGATCGTGGGCTACATCTATCTGATTCGTCACGCGCAAGCGGGGTCTCGCGATAACTACGACGTCTTATCCGATCTCGGTCGCGAGCAGGCCCGTCTTCTCGGCGAACATCTCAGCCGGCAGGGCATTCAGTTAGAGGCTGTGTACGCGGGCGGCATGCAGCGCCAGCGGCATACCGCCGAAATAGCCTGTGAGGTCATCGCAAGTCGCGGTGTTGCCGTACCCGACGTCACAACCGACGAGCGATGGAACGAGTTCAGCCTGATCTCCGTGTATCGCGCCATCGCCCACCGAATGATCGAAGACAGTCCTGACTTCTCGCGCGACTATCGCGAAATGCAGGACGCGATTCGGCGCGACCCGCATACCACTGGAGGCGCGACCGGGCGATGCGACGGCGCAATCATCCGAGCGTGGATGGACGCCCGCTATGATGACTACAAGGGCGAGGCGTGGACCGCGTTCCGGGAGAGGATTCGGGCGTGTGGGTCGCGGCTTTCGAATGGCGGTTCGGGCAAAGCGATTGCGGTGTTCACCTCGGCCACCCCGGTGGCGATCCTGGCGGCGGCGGCGCTTGAGCTGAGCGACGAGAAGCTTCTGAGCATACTTGGAGTCATCTACAACTCAGGCATCACAGTTTTGCGGTCGCGCGAAGACGATCTGAGGCTGTTCACCTTCAACTCGACGCCACACCTCGAGGCTTCGCAACGCACGCTCAGGTAGCCCAGCCCGCGTAGGAGTCTGTCGGGTTCTTGGTCTTCTCTGCGCAACCTCGGCGTGCTCGGCGGCTCTGCGGTGAATTCTCTTCTTGAATCTGCTCACCGCCGAGACCGCCGAGCACGATGAGGTTGCGCGGCTGGAGTTGACACAAGATGAACGACGAGCCCAATAGCGTCCGCTCCTTCGTAGAGGAGTGGGCTTGCCGGGCGCTGACGATCTCGGGCTGTTTGTTGATCTGGGTGTTGCTGTTGGCCTTGTTTCCTCTGCTGCTTATCGCCGGCTCGATTATCGACCTCTGGCGAGGGCGAGCGTGGGTCGTCACCCGGTGCGTCCTCTTCTTTCCTTTCTACTTTTCCTGCGAGGTCTTTGGCATCATCGCAAGCTTAGTCATCTGGCTGATGAGTGGGTGGGGCGGCGCAAGGACAGCGAGGTGGCCGTCGCTGAAGGCAGATGACCGGCTAGTTTGCGCGTCTCACTTCGCGCTTTCGACGGCGGCTTGCGCGGTTGTCGTCTGGGTTGCTGACTCGCGCATCCAGCGCTGCAACTTCTCCATGTCCTTCGCGATTGTGCGCGAGCCGGCATAGAGGACGAACGCGAGAATCAGCGAAACCAGCGGAACGACGTAAAACGCATTGTGCAGTCCTTCGGCTCTGAAGGCTTCGGTCATGACGGTTCCGCCGGCCGCCGCCATCGCCTCTCTCGCATAGTGATCGCTTAGCATTCCAAGAATCGAAGTGCCGAAGCTCCCGCCGAGGACGTACATCGCGAAGAAGTACAACGCCATAGCCGTCGCGCGCAAAGTCGGTTCGACCACATCCTGAATCGCCGCGTAGACCGTCGCATAGTAGACATAGATCAGCATCCACCCGGAGCCCATCAAAAGCATAAAACCGACGATGTCGCCGCTGGGTCGATCCAGCGCAAGGTAGACCAGCGGAGTAGAAACAAACAATGAGGCCGTCGCCAAAAGCATCCGGCCATTCGCGCGCGTCCTGCGGAGCCGGTCGGCAGCCCATCCACCGCCAAGCAACCCCAGGACTCCCACTGCGCCAAGCACGATGGCAGCGATCGTGTTGGCCTGCCGCAAGTCCATGCCGTGATAGCGGCCAAGAAATGCAGGCAGGAAGGCGTTGACGGCATACGCGTTGAAGTTGTGCAGCGCGCCTGAGAGAATGATCCACCAGATGGTCGGTATCCTCAGCACGCGCCAGTAGGGCGATCCTTCCTGTTGCTGGCCTACGACATGGTGCTCTTCGGAGGCGCCGCGCTGGGGCTCGCGAATCTTGAGCGCCAGCACTGCAAGAATCAAACCGGGGATGCAGGCAATAAAGAAGGTGCGGCGCCAGCCGTACTCCTTGGCGATAATCCCGCTCAACAAATTGCTCGCAAAGATGCCGATCGGCAGACCCAGCATGAAGATCGATATCGCTCGAGCCCGTTTCTGCGGAGGGAAGAGATCTCCGATGAGAGAATTCGCCGCCGGCGCGCAACTCGCTTCACCAACACCGACGCCCAGCCGCACGGCAAACAGCGACCAGTAATTCCAGGCGGCGCCTGATGCCGCCGTGAACAAACTCCACACCGTTACGCCAATGCTCAATATCTTCGTTCGCAACCAGCGATCCGAAAGCCGGCCAAGGGGGACACCCACCGCGGCGTAAAGCAGCACGAACGCCGTATTGAGCCAGCCCAGCGCCGAGTCGTTCAGGTGCCATTCCTGACGAATCGGTTCGGTGACTGCCGCGAGTATCTGCCGGTCGAAGAAGTTCATCATGTTGATGCCGAACAGAACCCACAGCGCGTAACCTGTTTTGGTTTTGACAGTCATTCACTCACCTTTTCGAGAGAAGTCGTCCAACCCGAAAAATCCATTGACCACTGGTCGAGGCAGCGGGAACCTTCCATTCGCACGAAAAGTCACAACTGCGCGGCGGGAGAATCAGAGCTTCGTTTCTTCCTGGCAGGCTGTTGAAAAAGCCAAAAAGGGCCTCAGTCGATAATCCCACCACCGCAAAGATCAGGCGCCGCGATCTTCGCTGCGACTCGCGCCCTTCGGCTCACTTTCCCTTAAAGCGGGGATGCCGCTTCTCGATAAACGCCTTCACGCCTTCGAGGAAGTCCTCCGAGCGAAAACAATCGCCCTGGTTGACGGCTTCGAACTCGAGCGCGCCGGCAAGGTCCGAGGTCTCAGCGCGATTGAGCCCCTGTTTGATCCTGGCAATCGCGATAGAAGGCGCGGCAGCGAGTCTCGCTGCAATTGCGTTCACCGTGGAATCCAACTCCTCGAACGAGACTACGCGATTGATCATTCCGAGGGCGAGCGCTTCGGGTGCGCCGATGATGTCGCCGGTTGTCATCAACTCGAAGGCTTTCGCGTAGCCGACTATGCGAGGCAAGAAATAAGTTGAGCCGCCGTCGGGCATCAAACCGATCTTGACGAAGACCTGGCCGAAGCGGGCCTGGTCGGTGGCGACGATGATGTCGGATGCAAGCGCGTAGTTGCAGCCCACGCCGACCGCGGGTCCGTGGACTCGCGCGATGATGGGTTTTGGAAGATTGCGCATCGCAAGGATCGTCGGATTGGTGTGGGTTCGAAGCGACGCGGTCACGTCGAGTTTCCTGATGTCGTGCTCGTTTGTGGCTTGCAGATCGGCGCCCGCGCAAAACGCGTCTCCGGTCCCGGTCAGGATGATGACTTTGGTCTCGTCGCGGTTCGAACGGTCGATCTCTTCGTGGAGCAGCTCGACGGTGTCGGTGTCCACCGAGTTGCGCCGATCGGGTCGATTGAAGGTGATCCGTTTGATGCCGTCTTCGATTGAGACTAAGAGCTTGTCACTCCATGCTACCATTGCTGGTCCCCTTGATGATTGAAGTGCTAGCCTCGAGGCGGCGTTATTCTCTAACAAAGTCTGTGGATTTGCAATCAACGGCGAAGCGTGACATCAAGGGCGAACCGCAGTACGGGGCGAACCGAGCAGTTTTGAATCGCTTTAACTAAAAGTGTACTTAGATTTATCCAGCAGTCAGGTCGCTCCGATGGAGCTAGAGCCAACCGACCTCGTGCTACAGACAAGTCACTCCGCGGATTACGCCGCGAAGTCCCCTTCTCCCAGGGAATGCTTTTGAACTGCTGCGCATGGACAATTGCAAGTCCATTGACCTAATATCGCTCCGCATCTTAGCTCAGCCTACGGCCTGAGTCACACCACCTCGAAGGAGCACATCATGAAAAGATCGCTTCTAGCCGCCATCGTCCTATCGCTTGTCGTTCCGTTCGTGGCACGTACTACGACTGCGGCCGCCGCCAGCGACGAGGCTACGATCTACCGCGACGAATACGGCATACCACACGTCTTTGCTCAGACGCTTGAAGCCGCTTCGTTCGCCATCGGTTACGCGCAAGCCGAAGACCGCCTCGAAGAACTGCTTAAGAACTATCGGCGCGCTAATGGGACGATGTCCGAGGTGTTCGGGCCTGACTCCTATAGCTCGGATCTGATCCAACGAATGTGGCGGCACGCTGAAATCAGCCGCGAGAAGTACAACGAGGTCAGCCCAAAGATGCGCGCGTGCATCGAGGCTTACCAGGACGGCATCAAGCAATTCATGAAGGAGCATCCGGAACAGGTTCCCAAGTGGGCGCAGGAGATTCATCCGTGGGACGTGATTGCGCTCGGGCGCTACATCATCTGGGGCTGGCCGCTTGGCGAGGCCGGCGGCGATTTGAAACGCGGGGGGATTGAACGAGAACCCGATGTCTATCGCGGTTCCAACGAGATGTTGATAGCCCCGAGCCGAACGGCTATGAACGCGCCGATCGCCGTTATCGATCCGCACTTGAGCTGGTACGGCGAGTTTCGGTTCTATCAGGTGAGAATCTACGCGGGTGACTACAACGTGTCCGGTGTGTGCATCCTCGGAGTTCCGCTGCCAAGCCTCGCGCACAGCCTCTACTGTTCGGTCGCGATGACGACCGGCGGGCCGGACACCTCCGACATCTACGAAGAAGAACTTAACCCCGCGAATGAGCGGCAGTACAGCTACGACGGCAAGTGGCGCAACATCGAAGTGCGAAAAGCAAAGATCGGAGTCAAAAAGGCTGACTCAGTCGATTGGCGCGAGGTCGAAATCGAGTACACCCATCACGGCCCAATTGTAGCTCGCAAAGGCCCAAAGGCTTATTCGATGGCGATCCCTTACGCGAGCGAAGTGGGACTCACGGATCAGGTCTACCAGATGATGCTGGCTCGCAACCTCGATGAGATGAAGAAAGCGCTCGGGCTGCTTCAACTAATGTCGCAGAATATAATGGTCGGGACGGTGCAGGGCGACATCTATTATGTGCGCAACGGGCGTGTGCCCGTTCGCGCGAAGGGAGTCGATCCGAGCAAGCCGGTTCCGGGAAACACCGCGGCGACCGAATGGCAGGGACTTCATCCGCTGAGCGATCTGGTCCAGATCACCAATCCGGCGAGCGGTTACATGCACAACTGCAACGTGTCGCCGTTCGGAATGATAAAAGACAGCCCGCTCACTCCCGAGAAGTATGCGGCCTATCCATACGTCTACAACGCCACTCGAACTAAGCCTCGACATCAGCGAGCCGAGATGATGACCGACTTACTTGAGGCGGCCAACAAAGTCACACTCGAACAGGCCATCGACATCGCGTTCAGCCCGCAGGTCTATCGCGCCGAGCAATGGCAAGCTCGCTTGAAAGAAGCCTGGTCGAAGACTGCGGCCGCAGCCGGGCCGAGCGCGTCACTGTCGGATGGTGGCAAGGCGGGCTCGATCATGTCGGCGGACGCCGTGAGCGTGTACGGCTTGATCCAGACATGGAACCGGCGGAGCGATGCGAACTCAGAAGGCGCGCTTGCATTCTACGCCTTCAAAAAGTCGCTGAGCGGAGAGCTTTCGAGGGCGGTGGATGTTCCGGCAAGTATCACCGACGAACAACTGACCGCAGCGATTCAGAAGGCGAGCGAGTGGTTAAAGACGCAGTTTGGCTCGGTGAGGGTTCCTTACGGGACATACTTCCGCGTAGGCAGGAAAGGCGGCGACAAGACGTGGCCGGTTGGCGGGGGCTCGCTCAACGGGAAGGACAACGATGTTGGGATGGCGACGCCTCGCGCGATCAGCTTCGCACCCGCCGGCAAGGAGATGGTCGGGCAGGGCGGGCAGACTTCGACACAGATAGTCGTGCTGACAAATCCGCCGAAGTCGTACGCGATCATTCCGCTCGGTCAGAGCGACCATAAGGAGAGCGGCCACTGGGACGACCAGGCTGAAAAGCTGTTCAGCAAGAGCAAAGCGGCGTCGAGCTACTTTCTGGACAAACCCGAACTGATGAAGCACGTGACGGCTAAGAACGTTTTGAAACGCGCGTCCTCAGCTCAAACCGCGCGATGACTGGCAACGGATCGAACTGCAACATTACAGGAACGCATGGTGGTGGGTCAGTCTGAGTTCCGAGGATAAAGTTCAGCTTGCTCTTTTGGCCGCACGAAAGTGAGACGCAAGCAAAAGCTTGTACTCTGAACTCAAACCGGTCCACTAACGGAAAGAGACGGTAACGCTATGGCTGATCCGGTGGAAGCCCAGTCGGAAAAGCTGAGGCTTGAGACCGAAAAGCTAAAGCTGGAGATAGAGCGTCTGACCAAGGAGGGTGCGAGGGTTCGCTCCTTGGCGGGTTATGTCCCGCTGATATCAGTGTTGGTAACCGTGGCTGGCTTTGGCTTTGGTATCTACCAATATCGTGCGCAACAGATCCAGAACAGACAGTCACAAGAACGACTGGCAAAACAAGACAGTGAGGCTCGTGCTGCGCAATCGGTCAGGGATAAGGAAAACGCGCAAAGAGAGTTTATGAAGCCCTTACTCGAGAAACAGCTCGCCTTATACTTCGAAGCTTCGTCAGCAGCGGCAACGGTTGCCAGAACGACAGATCAAGCTGAAAGGAAGAAAGCAATAGATACGTTTTGGCGTCTGTACTCTGGTCCTCTAGTCATAGTGGAGAGTATGGAAGTATCAAAGGCGATGAAGAGGTTCAGCAGATGCCTGGATGGTACAGAGAACTGTGACCAGGCGGAGATGAACGATCGGGCGCTTGCTCTCGCTACGGCATTTCAGACATCGATGCTCAAGTCATGGAACATGAAACCGGAAGACTTCGCCTCGGACAAATTTCAATACTGATAATGCCAGATAGTTGGCTTGGACTCGCTGGTGCGCATCGGAGGAGAAGATCATAACCCTCACCACCGCCTCACACGTGTTCTTGATGATGGCTACCCTTGGGTCGCCACTGCTCATCCCCGGCTATCTGCCAATCGAAGCGCAGAGACAGCAAGACAGTCGTGCGCTCCGCATGCAGGAGGTCAAGGAACTCCCGGCCAAATCGAAGCGCTTCGCGCTGGTGATCGGCGTCGACGAGTATCGCGATAAACAGATCAACCGGCTCTACGGCGCCTCTAAAGACGCACAGACTCTGAGGGACGCCCTCGTCAGGTATGCGGGCTTCCCCGAAGACCACGTGACGCTGCTCGCTACGGGAGAGCCCGAGGAGCGCGAGCCCTCCCGCGCAAACATACTGCAACGGCTGTTGAACCTGAACGGTCTCGTGCCGCAAGACGGCTTGTTGCTCGTGTCGTTCGCCGGGCACGGAATGCAACGTGGCGAGAAGGGCTTTCTTCTACCGGTAGACGCGAAGATCGGGAGCCTATCGCAACTCGAGAACACCGCAATCAGCGTTGCCGATCTGTCCGGCACGGAAAACAGAGATTACCGCTTGAGGAGGCTGAATAGGGGCGTGTCCTCCCTTACTGACAGGTCGGACCATCCAACTCGAAGAGCTTCTAATGCCTAGCTTCACCATCCTCGAGCCGATGTCTACCGGCGATGTGATCGATCGCGCGGTAAGGCTCTATCGGCGCAACTTCGGGCCGCTTATTGGAATCGTTGCCATCCCCACGCTGGTCGGCTACCTCTCGTCGATGATGTTCTGGTACGGCTACACGAGCCTGCTCTCTTCGGCTACGAATACCTCGCGAGTCGGCGCGGATTCGATCGTGATGCTAACCCTCGGCAGCCTGGGCTATCCCCTGTATATGTTCCTGCTGTTGGCGACCGTCGCGGGGTTGTCGCGAACCGTTGGCGATCACCTGATGATGGGCGAGCCGATAACCCTTCGCAAGAGCATGTCGGCTGTGTGGAAGAGACGCGGCAACATCGTGCTTCTTGCGCTGTTATTGCTGGTCATTCTCATCGGGCTTTACGTGGTCTTTTCGATCGTCGTCATCGCGCTCGTCTTGTTCGGGAGCCTGATCGCAGGAGTGATGGTCGCCGCGCAGCTTCCGCAGTGGGCGACGATTACTCTGGTCGTCATTGTGACGCTCGCTTTCCTGGCGGCGGCCATTTTTCTTGTTTGTCAGATCGTTGCCCGCGTTGTGTTCATGCCTCACGTGGTGATGATAGAGGGCGAGTCGGCGGGGTCGGCGCTCGCGCGGGCGATTCGGCTGGGGAAGGGAAACTGGCATCGCGTCGGAGCGATTCTGCTTTTTACCTACTTCGTGTCGCTGTCGATTCTCTCGGCGATGACGTTGCCGGTACTAGCCGGGTTGTATCTGGCGGGCTACGCGCTGAGCGAGTTCTTTATGAGTCCGGGGTGGACTATCGTTTACTCATCGTTCAGCGACATCTCGAGCCTCTTGTCACTTCCAATCTGGATAGTGTCGTTTACGTTGCTGTATTTTGACAGCCGCGTTCGCAAGGAGGCGTATGACCTCGAGTTGCTGGCGCGCGACGTAGCTCCCGGATTCTACTGGCAGCCGACGGTTCAGACGCCGTTCGGCTATTCGACGCCGACTTCATTCATGGAGGGCCGGGCCTATCTGCAGACCAGCCCGCTCGGGCTGGCGGGGTATGGACGTGAGATGGCCCACCCGGCGAGCGCACAGATTGAGACCGTCAACGACAGCGGACCCGGGGGTGGCGGCGAGATTTCGGATGAATCGCTCAGGCTCTGCGGTGAGTGCGCCGCCCAGCTTGAAAGCGGGGCGAGCTTTTGTATGGTGTGCGGAACGCCAGTCGAGCCGCCGGTTTCGGGCTGAAAAATGAATACTACTTTACCGCCACCAAGGCTCCAGGACCCAAAGGG
Source organism: Blastocatellia bacterium (assembly GCA_049273855.1). Lineage (GTDB taxonomy): Bacteria > Acidobacteriota > Blastocatellia > UBA7656 > UBA7656 > Onstottus_B. The sequence continues at coordinate 7,140 of JBASRN010000120.1, read as the reverse complement.
ACACAGAGTATATAAGATAATAATGCGGCCTTTATCTTGGCGCGGCTTCGTGTCTTTGTTTCTCCGTGGTGAAGTCCGTTTCATCAGCGCGCTGCCAGTGATCACTCTGGCGCTCAGTAGCGTCGCGTCCGCCGCGTCGCCACTGCTTGATTACGAGAGCAGAGTTGTTCGCGCCGCGGAACAAGTGGCGCGGATAAGGACTGATCAAGATTACAGCGAAGAAGGGGTGAGCTACATCAAGAAGCTGTTGCCTGTGTCGGAGCGGATCGAAGTTGAAGACGGCGTTGTGGCGGTGGATAACGCCTGGCTTCACGAGGCGCTTGATGCCTACGAAAAAGAGACGGATGCGCAGAAGCGGTTGGCTAAGCTGCACGAGACGGAAGGATGGCTTCGCGAGTTGGACGAACACTTGCGCCGGGCGCAATCGCCGGAGGCCCGCAACGACGGTGCTAAAGAGTCGCGCGAACAACTGCGCGGTATACTGGCTCGTCGAGAGTTTCAGCAGGAGAAAGAGACCCGGCTTGGACGCCTTGTTAAGGAAGTCCGGGAGAAGATCACAAGCTTCCTGAACGAGATTTACATGGCCTTCGGCAGGCTGATCGAGAGACTATTCGGCGCGAGCGCGCGAAGCGGCTGGTTTTCGGTGGTGTTGATAGTCGCTTTGTTTCTGGCGGCGGCGATCGGCGTTATACGAATGACGAGGGCGATTCGTCCGCGCAAACGTGTTGACAAGAAGCGCCGGGTGTTGGGCGAGGAGATTCCGGCGGGAACGACATCGCGTGATCTCGCGGAGGCGGCGCTGGCAAGCGCTCGAGCGGGCGACTATCGCGCCGGCGTTCGGAATCTGTATCTCTCCCTCCTGTACGAACTAAGCGAGCGCGGCGTGATTGAGCTTGACGACAGCGCGACCAATCACGAGTATCTGGCGCGGGTATCTAGCCTGGCTTCGGTGGCCGCGCCGATGGGTTACCTGACCGACCGATTCGACTACTTCTGGTACGGCAAGTTCCCTTCAAGCGAAGCGGAGTTTTCCAACTGCCTCGCCCGTTACCAGGAAGCGATGGATCAAGCACGCGGAACAGGCCAGTCGGCTTGAGAAAAGTCTTGGATCGGTGACATCGGACCTGTGCGGGCGTCCCGGGCGCGCCGCCGCCACCAAGCCACCAAGACTGGAAGCCGCACAAAGCAACGAATGCACTAGGCTGGGCTTGGTGCTCCTTGGTATCTTCGCGGATTAGTGGCGACGCAACGGTTTTCAGCAACATGGCGATTCCTTGACTGTCTCTGAAGCCGAGTGATAAGCTCGATTGTGCTTTGGGGGTGCCAGGTTTCGACGGGGGACTCTGAAGCGACGGATGCATACCGCGGCCCACGCTCCGCGTTATCAAGCTTGGGAAAAACAATCGCGAATAGCGATCTAGCTTTGGCTGCTTAATTGCGGTCACGCTTCCCCCGGAATCGCCTGTGTTCCGGGTGTGAAGCGTCACTTTAGCAGGCTGCCCCGATGGTCCCGTACTCAGGGGACCGGAGGGAAAGACTAATCTGGGTTAGCCCGGCGCGATGCTTAGTTGCTTCCACTGTCGCGGCGGGCGAATCAAAAGGAAGCGACTATGTATGTAGAGTCTTTCGCTGATGGCTGCCGGACGAGAGTTCGATTCTCTCCACCTCCACTTTGAACATCGTGAAAAGAATTCGTTCGATACCTGCTGGGGCGCACGTTGGCCAAACAAGCGCGCCAAAACATCCGCCCCTTGTGCTTCTTACCCCGAGATAGCGTGATGAATGATAAGCGTCCTTCGGAAACCGCCGCGATGAAGCTGGCTGAGCTCTCTCGTGAGATCGACGGGCTTGAGACCGCCCGCGTTGCCTTGCTCAGCCGCGTGGAGAGCACGCGAGCCGCGCTTTTGGCGGCGGGCGACCGCACGGCCGCCGTGCGCGCTTCGGTGGATTTGCTGTGCGAGCACATGGCGGACGTGGTGGTGTCGATCGACGATATCAACTTGCTCGAAGATGAAATTCGAGAGATGGGGTCCGGAGCCGACGACCTCGGGAGAGTCACAGCGGGAGAGTCATTTGAATCAGAAGGCCTCACAGAGACGCTCGACGAGGCGGAGCAAGAGCTTGAACGGCTTTCGGGCATACTGGTTGAGGGCAAGGCGCGAAACCCACGCGGACATTAGTGGGCTGTAACGAGTGAATTACCCGCATGTACGGGCGGCTCTCCGTGGCCGCCCCTCTTCGGTTAAAAGAGTGCTGCCGGTAAAAAGGGGCCGCCACGGAGAGCCGCCCGTACATGAGTACCATCATTTTCGCGCGGCGATCACTCGCTTCACCGATTAGAACGGAGATCACGGGATGGGCTACAGGCGACCAGGCCGGGCGGGCGATCAACTGAGATCGGTGAAGATCACCCCGGGTTTCACCCGGTACGCCGAGGGTTCGGTGCTGATCGAGATGGGGGAGACTCGAGTCATCTGCACAGCTTCCATTGACGACCGCGTTCCGCTGTTCAAACGCGGGCGGGGAGAAGGATGGGTCACCGCCGAGTACTCCATGTTGCCTCGTGCGACTGAGAGCCGCACTCAGCGCGAAGCCGGACGCGGCGGGGTCTCGGGACGCACGCAGGAAATACAGCGACTGATCGGGCGCTCGCTGCGCGCCGTGGTTCAACCTCATCGATTGGGCGAACGAACCATTTACCTGGACTGTGACGTGATTCAAGCCGACGGCGGCACTCGCACCGCTTCCATAACGGGCGCCTTTGTGGCGCTGGTGATCGCGTTGCGCAAGCTCTACAACGAAGGCAAGCTTGCCGCGCCGCTTCCGGTGACCGACTACGTTGCGGCGATCTCGGTCGGGATCATCGGAGGAGAAACGCTGCTCGATCTGGACTACGCGGAAGACTCGCGCGCCGAGGTTGATATGAACGTCGTGCGCACCGGCGGCGGCCAATTTATCGAGATTCAAGGCACGGCCGAGACAAAGCCGTTCACCCAGACTCAGATGGATGAGCTGACTGTGCTTGCGAGCCGGGGCATCGAGCAGCTTGTCGAACATCAGCGAGCGGTCCTTGGCCCCTTGAATTGAACCACGGGTACAACTCCTGGAGTTGCTGCAGCATCTTTTGTCCTGGCGATCAGGTAATCTTCGGATGTTTCGAGCGGTTACCAGAACCGGCACGAGACGCGTTGAGGGAGGCAGTATGAAGTACAGAAGCTTGTTGTTGCTGACCGTGGGGCTGCTGGCTTTTAGCTCTGTCGCGGCTGCGCAATCCGGCCAGGAGTTTGTTGACAAGGAAGGGAAGTTCAAGCTCGCGCTGGTCGGCGACTGGAAGGCTGTTTCCTACAGTGACGCGGTCGGCAGACAGAAGACCGAGTTTATCTACCGCGACCGCAGCGAAGGATTGCTAAAGATTTCGCGGGAGAACTTGAGCGGTTCGCTCTCCGACTTGATTCGTCAGGAGGAAGAGAATCTGAGGGTCTATCGTTCAGGCTTCGAGGCAGCGAACCGCGAGACTTTTGGCGGCGGCAAGCTCAACGGAGTCCGGTTGTCTTTCTACAGCGTGGACAGCGGACGCCGTACCGCCAGCGCCCATTACTATCTTCAAGATAAGAACGCGGTCTGGGTACTGAGGTTCAGTGGTAAGCGTGGGGGACTGGATGCGATTCGCAACTTGACCGACCAGATTGCCCGAAGCTTTCAGCCGCTTTAATCTGCCAGCATAACTGCCAGGCACCATCCGCAGCGGTTCAATCCGGCTCCTAAACGCCGCCGGCTGCATGCCGGTTAGGCTTCGAGCCTCGTCTGCTCCAACCCATGTTATGCCGCGGTGGGCCCGGACCGCTGCCTAAAGACGAAAAGGTCAATGGGCTCGACGACGGGCTTGTCATCCACTTCGACGGAATGACTCCGCAACGCCGCGAGGCCACTCTCCAATTCCTGTCGACTCAGTCTTGCAAGAACCGAATCCGCTCCGGCCGAGAGTTTCTCCGCATACGCCGGCCAGGCTGGCGCGATGGTCTGGGTAACGATCTCCGAGACCACCATGTGGAAACCAGCGGCCTCAAACACCTCGCGGACGCTTACGGTATCCGGGAGAAGATCTTCAAGCATCGATCGACTTGAAGGGAAGAACGGAACATATGGGTAGGAAGCGATGTTTTCGCGCGTTCCCGTCCTGACAAAAGCAGTTCCTTGGTCACGAAGCACCCGTCGACATTCGCGCGCCGCGAGGCCTTGGTCAGTGAAGTGATGTAAGCTCATGGAGATGAAGATCATGTCGACCGAGTGGGATAGCAGGGGAATTGCTTCGGCGCGTCCAAGCTGGTACTGAACACGGCCATCACCCTTCTTTCTGCGGGCTCGCTCCAGCATCTTCGCCGATGGATCGATGCCTACGACCTCAGCCCCGAATCGGACCGCGAGGGCTGCAGAGAACCGCCCGGTTCCGCAGCCCAGGTCGAGAATTCTGGTGATCGTCTGGCCCTCGAGATGCGATTCGATCGCATCCATCCAAACGTCGAGCACCTCCGGACCGTGATCACGACCGCGATCGTAGCCCGCTGGGATGTCGGTCAGGTCGTAGTCCATGATTTAGTGCGGTTCAGGCGCGCGCGCAACCGCGGGTTGGGCCGTACAGAGGACGAAAACTGCTTGCCCGCCTAGCCCGCGTGGCGCTGCAAGAACGCCAAGGTCGTCTGTAGAAGTTGCACCCATACAGTATCCTGGCTCCAGCGGACCTGAGGACGGGCACCTGTGGTATTGCCAACAACAAATGGCTCCGTTAGAGCCAAGGTCAAAGCCAACGCGACCGCCACGGACGGGACGCTTCCACGGAGTTGCGCCGCGAAGTCCGAGTCTGAATCGCGCCCGTTGTAGGCGACGACCAGCGCCTTGCCCCGTTTCGCCACGCAAGAAATCCAATCGGATCGATAGCTTGCACATGAGCTTGCCCGGTTATAAGCTCATTCAATTCCATCAATCAAGGAGAACGATTCTATGAAGGTCTATGGCACCAAGGAGATTAGAAACGTTGGCATTGTAGGTCATGGCCACGCGGGCAAGACTTCGCTGGTTTCGGCGATCTTGTTTGACGCGGGGGCCACCAGCCGCTTTGGCCGCGTCGACGAAGGCACGACGGTCACCGACTATGACGAAGACGAAATAGCCCGCAAGCTGACCATCCACAGCTCGCTCGCCTACTGCGAGTGGAATGGAACAAAGATCAACCTTTTGGACACGCCGGGATTTGCGGCTTTCATCCTTGACGCCAAGGCCGCGCTTCGAGCCTGCGACGCGGCGATCGTACTGGTCGACGCAGTAAACGGCGTCGAGGTTCAAACCGAGAAGGTGTGGAGCTACGCCGACGAGTTCAACCTTCCCCGGTTGATCGTCATTACAAAGATGGATCGCGAACGCGCCAGCTTCGAGCAAGCTGTCGCCGGCATCAACGAGAGGTTCGGTCGTGCGGCAGCGCCGCTCCAAATTCCCATCGGCAGTGAAACCAACTTTAGAGGAGTCATAGATCTGGTTCATATGCGCGCTTATACCTACGGACAGGATGGGACGGGCAAGCCCACCGAAGGAGACATACCGGCTGATTTGAAGGACGCCGCCGACGCCGCGCGTGAGAAGATCATAGACGTGGTGGCGGAGAGCTCCGAAGAACTGATGGAGAAATACTTTGCAGACGGCACTCTGAGCGACGCGGACCTGATACCCGGAATCAAACAGGCAGTGAACGAGCGCAGGCTGTTTCCAATCCTGGTCGCGAGCGGTTCGCAGAACATCGGAATACAACCGCTGCTGACCACGATCGTCGAGCTTGTGCCGGCCCCCGACGAGCTTGGCGCCGCGAAAGGACATCCGAACCCGGACAGCGACGAGGAGACCGAGCGCGAAGTGAAGGACGTCGCGCCGTTCTCAGGACTGGTGTTCAAGACCGTGGCAGACCCGTTCGCCGGCCGCATCAATGTGTTCAAGATTTTTTCCGGCCAGGTCAAATCCGACGCCAACGTTTACAACATCACCAAGAGCACCCAGGAGCGGCTGGGTCCGCTGCACGTCATCCAGGGCAAGGCGCTCGAGAAGATCAGCGAAGCTCACGCAGGTGACATAGTAGCGGTCACCAAGCTCAGAGAGACCACCACCGGCGACACGTTTTGCGACAAGGCACATCCGATAGCTTACGAACAGGTGAAGTTCCCGACTCCCGGGATAGCGTTTGCGATCGAGCCCAAGTCGCGCAACGACGAAGACAAGCTTTCGCAGGCGATCCACAAGATGCTCGAAGAAGACCTCGCGCTTCGATTCGACCGCGACCCACAGACCAATGAGTTCCTGCTATCGGGCTCAGGCCAAACTCACATCGAGGTCGCCGTCAACCGATTGAAGAAGCGATACGGCGTCGAAGTGGCATTGCACCCGCCGAAGGTCGCTTATCTCGAGACCTTCAAAGGCCGCGCCGAAATCGTCGGGCGTCACAAAAAGCAAACCGGAGGTCGAGGCCAGTTCGCCGAAGCTACCTGCGTGTTCGAAGGCTTGCCGCGAGGCAGCGGGTTTCAGTTTCTGGACAAGATTTTTGGCGGCGCCATCCCGCAACAATGGCGGCCGGCGGTGGAGAAGGGAATTAAAGACGCCGCGGCGCGCGGCGCTATCGCCGGCTACCCGATGATTGACTTCAAGGTGGAGCTGATCGACGGCAAGTTCCACGCGGTGGACTCGGATGATCTGTCTTTTCAACTTGCCGGCCGCAAGGCGTTTCGCTCGGCTATCGAAAAGGTGAAACCGGTGTTGCTCGAGCCGATTATGAACGTCGAGATAACCGTTCCCCAGGAAGTGTCGGGGGACATCCTTGGCGATATCAACTCGCGGCGCGGTCGGGTACAAGGAATGGACAGCAAAGGCAATCAAGGGGTTGTTAAGGCGAGGGTGCCCTTGTCTGAAATGCTGTCGTATCAATCGACGCTCAACTCGATCACCGGCGCGCGCGGTTCGTACACGATGGAGTTGGATCATTACGAGGAAGTGCCCGCGCTGATTGCGCAGAAGATCGTTCAGAAGGCGGTCGAGGAAGGTCGAGTCCGCGTCGCCGAAGAGGAGTAGGAAGAGGAGTAGCATGTAAGGGCGGTCCTCCGTGGC
>JBASRN010000107.1:0-6512 GCA_049273855.1 Blastocatellia bacterium | reverse complement strand
TGCGACGTACTTGAGAAGACCGATGACTCAGAGTACGGGAAGTTCGGGTGGGTCATGGATCCGGAAGGCAACAAGGTTGAACTTTGGCAACCACCGGCCGGGCAATAACCCTCATGAACGTCGCAGCGGAGCGCGCGCCTCGGTGTTCGTCGTAATCCGCGTGTCACGTCGCGCGCGCCCGCTGACGCCTCGCGTTCGGCGGCGTGCCGCTGCGTGGCGTATAGTCGTGTGATAATGAAGCAACTCGGGCATGTTTGCGAACTTGTGCGCTATCCCGTCAAGTCGATGGCAGGTACCGCGACCGAGTCGGCATTTCTCGGGTGGCACGGTCTCGATGGTGATCGGCGCTTCGCCTTCCGGCGCTTGGGAGACGACAGCGGCTTCCCGTGGCTTACGGCAAGCCGCCTCGCTGAACTCCTCCTGTATCGCCCTTTCGGCCTCGACGAGAGCACCGGCGAGCCCCTGCCAACTCACGTACGCACGCCCGCCGGAACGCACGTCGAGCTGCGCAGCGCAGAGCTCCAGAGCGAGGTTGCCGAGCGTAGTGGCAGCAGCTTGGAATTGATGAAGCTCAAGCACGGGATCTTCGATGATGCGCCGGTATCGGTGATTAGCCTTGCGACCATTGCTGGCATCGGTCGCGAGGCGGGAATGGATCTCGATCGCCGGCGGTTTCGAGCCAACATTGTGCTTGAGACTGGCAACCCCGAGCCGTTTCTCGAGGATGGGTGGGTTGGCGGGACACTGGTGTTCGGCGACAGGGAGCCAAAGCCAGCCGTGAGCGTCACCGTGCGCGACGTGCGATGTATGATGATCAACCTCGATCCGGACACGGGCACACAAGACTCGCGGGTGCTGAAGACAGTTGTGCGACTGAACAAGAACAACGCGGGAGTCTATGGAACGGTGGTGCAAACCGGTACGATCCGCGCTGGCCAGCCAGTGAGCCTCGTATTGGACGCGCAGCGCTGAAGAGGAGCGCTTTATCTTTTCGCGCCGCCGAACTAGCGGTTGCTCCGGAGCCAGGCGCAGCGGGGGTCTTCGTGTTTCATCCAGCGACGTCGCGTCGGCCCGGTTAACCGGGCGTTAGCACCTCGCGCAGATCAGTTGAGCCAATCGGCGTAAAGGAGTAAATTTGCCGCTGCAAACCTTGAAATTCAATCGTCAGAACCAACAGCAGTCAAGCTCCTTTGGGAGTATTGTACAGACTTGCGCTCTTGCCAGGTTTCCGAAGAAGCAAAGCAATCCACTTGACGTATCAGGAGGCCCCATGTCTATGAACCGCTCATTCGTTTTCGTCCTGTCCTGTCTGCTGTTGATCGTAACCGTTGGCCGCGCCGACGCGCAGTGGGCGCGGTTTCGCGGGCCCAACGGGTCTGGTATCGATTTGTCCGTGGGGTATCCGGTCGAGTTTTCGCCCACCAAGAACGTGGCGTGGAAGGCGTCGGTGCCCTACGGGCAGTCGTCACCGGTCGTGGTGGGCACGCGGCTGTACGGCACCGCCAGCGAAGGCGAGCGGTTGATCACGTTCTGCCTTGACACGCGGACCGGCCGGGAATTATGGCGCCGGGAAGTCCGGCGCGAGCGGACGCAGGGCGCATACAAAGCCAACGATCCGGCGTCGCCAACCCCAGCGGCCGACGAGAGCGGGGTCGTGGCCTTCTTCCCTGAATTTGGATTGGTGTCGTACAACAACGACGGGCGAGTGCGTTGGACCTCCCGCCTCGGCCCCTTCAAAAACTTCTACGGAATGGCAGGTTCACCAATCATCGAAGGGGGCACGGTCGTGCTGGTATGCGACCAGGCGTCGGGCTCTTTCGTCATTGCGCTCAATCGCTCGACCGGGCGTCAGCTATGGAAGATCGGCCGACCAGGCATCTCGATTGGGTGGTCGACTCCCATGGTCTTTCGACCGGATGCGACTCGCGCGGACCTTATTGTGCTGGGCTCGAACCGTCTTGACGCTTACGACCTCGGGTCGGGCGCCCAGCGCTGGTGGCTGCCGGTGGCATCCGGTGGTGCGCTCGGCACGCCGTTGGCTCACGGTGACACCCTGATGATTTCCACCCTTGGCAGCAATGAGCCGTCGATGCCAACCTTCGCCCCGATGCTCTCTAAATACGACAGGGACAAGGACGGGCGCCTGTCATTGCAGGAGTTTCGCGGTGATGCGGACCTTGGGGAGCACTTCGGATGGATCGATGAAAACGACGACAAGTTCATCGTTGCCGATGAATGGAACAAGATGCGCGCGTTCGACGTGGGCGAATGGGGGGTGATCGCAGTTCGACCGGGCAACGCTCGCGGCCAGCTCGAGTCGGCAGCAGTTCGATGGCGCCTAAAGAAGAACATCCCGTACATTCCGACGCCGCTGTTGTACCAGGGCGTTTACTACATGGTGAAAACGGGCGGCATCATCACCTCGCTTGATCCCGCAACGGGCCGGATTCTGAAGGAGGGCCGGAGCCCCGGCGCGCTGGGCGAGTACTATGCATCACCCGTTGCCGCGGACGGTAAGGTGTTCCTCGCGAATACCGAAGGCAAGATCACCGTTCTCAAAGCTGGCGCGGACTGGGAGGTGCTCGCCGTCAACGAAATCGGTGACGAGGTCAGTGCAACACCCGCCCTGAGCGATGGACGGGTCTACGTGCGGACGCACGGCACGCTGTACTGCTTCAGCACATCGCGGTAGCCCAGCCGCCGCGATAAGACACTGGAGATAGGAAGCTAATGAATGCAGAAATACGAAGGGCCGGGAGCAGTAACACCGCCGCCCAACTCGGGCGTGCAGCGGAGCGCGCGAGTCGGTGTTCATCATAGTTCGAGGGTTACGTCGCGCGCCCGCTGACGCCTGACGTTTAGTGCGCCCAGCGAAGCTTGGCGCTTCTTGCAGGGTGAGAGTCCCTGCTGAGCAAGGTCTAACCAACCACTCATACCGAGTGTTGCAACTGCCACTCAGGAGGCCAAAGCCGAACAGATTCTAGGTCGATGTGTCCGAATCGGCTCTAACGACGCGGTGTCACCCGAGCTCCAATATCACTGGGCAATCTGTCGCAGGAATGATGACACCTTGTGCGTACAGGAGTTTTGGCGCCCCGAAGTGTGGACAACCGAGCGCTACCGTTCAACGCTCAGCTACACCGGGCAGTGTGCTAATCCCTAAACTCGAAGCTGTGCTGGTGGATGATCGCGACGAGGGCTGCCAAATGGTTCGACCGGAGCCGTCAAACCGAAGTTCGTATGGTTGCTTTGTGTGTTCGGTGGCGGCCCGGTCAACCAAGTCGTTAAATATCACACGATTCTTCTGCGAAAGGAGCACACGTATGAACCGAGCAAAGATTGGTGGAAGTGAATTGGAATACGAGGTCCGAGGTGCCGGAGAGCCGGTCGTGCTGGTGCACGGCAGCCATATAGCGGATGCCTTCGCACCCCTATTGGTAGAACCGGTGCTGACCCAACGGTACCAACTGATCCTGTATCACCGGCGAGGGTTCGCCAGCAGCACTCATCCGGATGGTCCGTTGAGCATCGTGGAGCAGGCGGCGGACTGCCGCGCCTTCATGCAGCACCTCGGCGTGCAGTGTGCGCACATAGTTGGGCACTCCTACGGCGGCGCGATTGCGGTACAACTCGCTCTGGATGCCCCAGAGGCGGTCCATTCCCTCGCCTTGCTAGAGCCAGCGCTGTTGATTGTCCCCAGCACCCATCAGTTTATGGAAGGGATGGCTCCGGTGTTCCAGATGTACGAGTCGGGCAACAAGACGGGGGCAGTCGACGGCTTCCTCCAATCAGTGATGGGGCCGGACTACCGGAGCGTGCTGGACCGCGTGCTGCCGGGCGCCTTTGCGCAGGCCGTGGCCGACGCGGATACGTTCTTTCGGTTTGAACTACCGGCGCTACAGCAGTGGAGCTTCACGCAGACCGACGCAGGACGCATCACGCAGCCGGTCCTCGCCGTGCTTGGGGCGGACAGTCATACTCTCTGGGCAGGCTGGCTAGAGGTGCACCAAATGGTACAGGCTTGGTTGCCCCAGGCGGAAGGCTTCGTGCTCAACGGTGCAACACACGGGTTACAGATCGTCAACCCCAAAGGCCTGGCGGAAGGGTTGGCCGGCTTCTTCGCGCGTCACCCACTGCCGGAACGTCTCTCAGCGCGCAAGTGATGGCATAAAGGTATGGATAAATAAGGAGGAGTGTCGTGGGAGCGCGAATCTGGCGAGTGAGCTTCGTTGCGGTCGCCATCTGGCTGGCTCAGTGTACACCGGCCGCTCCTGTCCGCAATGATCTCGACGCCCTCCGAGCACTCCACGAGAAGGTGATCGTCGCGCATCGCCAGAGCAACGTGGAACTTCTTCTCGAAGATGAGGCCGCCGACTATGTCGTCGCGAATCGCGGAGAGATAACTCGCCCCAGCCTTGATGAGCGCAGGGTGCTCCTGGGGTCGTACCTCGGTCGCACGACTTTCCAGGAGTATCGTGATGTCACCGAGCCGGTGGTTAGAGTGTCCGGCGAGGGGACGTCAGGATGGGTTATCGTTCAGGTGCAAGCGAGCGGGGTCCAAACGACGCCGCCGGGCCAGAAGCAACCTCTCGAATTCGTCAGCGCCTGGATCGAGCTTTACGAGAAGCGGGACGGACGATGGTTGCGGGTGGGAAACGTATCGAACTTCAAGCCATAGCCTCAGTAGGTATTATCCCCGCGCAGCATTACGGGAAGCGTCTTTAGCATGATTTTTACATCAAGCCACGGCGACCAGTTCTCGATGTAAAACACATCCAGCCGCACCATCTCCTCGAAGTGCAACCGGTTTCGGCCGCTCACCTGCCAAAGGCCGGTGATCCCGGGCTTGACGTGAAACCGCGCGCGATGCCAGTCCTTGTAGTGCCTGACTTCGTATGAGAGCGGCGGACGCGGGCCTACAATGCTCATCTGCCCGCGAAGCACGTTGATGATCTGTGGAAGCTCGTCAACCGAGTAGCGGCGCATCCACCCGCCGATCTTCGTTAAGCGAGGATCGTCTTTGACCTTGCCGTAAAGCGGGGCATCGGATGTCCCCTGATTCGCATCCTCGCCGTTGATTGTCCGCCTCATAAGCTCACGATGGGCCTGGTCATCGGTTCCGTCCATCATCGAGCGAAACTTGAACATCAGGAAGAACTTTCCATCCATTCCCACTCGCTCTTGCTTCAGGAATATCGGGCCCTGCGATTCCATCTTGATCATGATCGAAAGGGCCAGCCAGAATGGCCACGTGACCAGCAACAGCCCGATCGATACGATCAGGTCCATCCCCCGCTTGAGCGCGCGCTGCGAGCCATGGAACGGCTCCTCGTAAAGCTTGATCATCGGCAGCGAGCCGAGCGTGGCAATCTCGGTCTTGCCGGGCAAACAGTCATATAGATTCGGGATGACGCGATACTTGATGTGATGATCCCGCCCGCACTCCATCAGCACTTCGAACATCTTTCGCGGATGGATACGCGCATCGGTGATCAGAACCTCTTCGACGCCATGTCGCTTTACAAGATCCGGCAGATCGTCAAAGCTTCCAAGCACCCTCACACCGCGGGTTCGAACCTCAGCAGCATCTTCATTCACTCGAGCCGTTACCGCTCCCACCAGCCGGTATCCGAGGCGCGGCCTCTCCAGGATTTCTGCAAGACAGACCTGGGCCATCTCACCACAGCCGACGACTATGGTGGGAATCAGGTTGCGCTCGTTTGACCGGTAGGCGCTTTGAATCAACCTGACGGCGAACCTGGTGGTCAAGAACATCCCCATCGAGATCAGCCAGTCATATACGAACACGAGCCGCGAATAAGAGAAATCGATCGAAACGAAATGCCCGTCGCGCACCGCGAAGCCCTGCCGAAAGAGAAACGCCACCAGCACCAGGACAAGAAACGCCAGCGTGGAAGCATTGATAACTTTAAAGAGGTCGTTCGAGAACGAGAATTCGCCGCGCAGCTTGTACAGACCGTACCGGCGCAAAACGTAGACCTTCACGAGCGGCACAAACGCAAGAAAACTCAAATAGGGCTCAAACGCATCCTGGATGCCGACCGGGAATAAGGACTTGCGAGGCCGCCACACAAAGATATCGGCATCCTGTCGAAGCTTGTACGCGAAGACAAAAGCCAGTATCGACACGGCAATGTCGATCAGCACCAGCGTGACCACCGGCAATACCTGGCGCGTAACACCGCGCCTGGGAGTCACCGCTTCGACCGCCTGTCTAGCTACGGCTGCCTGTTCAGACATTGCCTGCTTGATCCCTCGTGTGAAATCGACTCAGCGCATACAGCATCCACGCCTGCGCCCAGCGCATGTATGGAATCCTGATCGTGTAGAGGCGGCGACGCTGAAAGTGAAAGAAGCCCGCCGGGTCTTGCAGATTGTCGATGGCCCACTTGGCTGCCCGGTCTGCCATCTGACGAGCGTTAGGCATCAGATCGGTCATTTCCACAAACGTTATTATTGCTTGCGCAGCGCTATGCACATCCACAGGATAG
>JBASRN010000100.1:0-13225 GCA_049273855.1 Blastocatellia bacterium | reverse complement strand
TTGGATCGTTGGGAATCAGCTCGATGTATTTCTTGAAAGCTTGCTCGGCGTTTGCGTAATCGGCATTCTGGCGATAGGCATAGCCGAGGATATTGAAGGCAGTCGAGTAAGTTGGCGCCAGCTCAGTTGCTTTCTTGTAGTGTTCGATGGCCTGTGGCATGTCCTGCTGGCCGAAGTAGTAACCACCGAGATTGAAGTGCGCGCGCTCATCGTTTGGATAGGCAGCGACGAGTTGGTCGAGATACTCCTTCTGTTTGGCGGCATTGCCGTTTGCGCCTGCCTCATTACTCAGGATAAGCAGTCGCTCGCCATTGGAAGCTTTGTCCGAGAGACTTACGGCCTTCTTCAAGTGATCGAAGAATTCCTTTCCGGTCGGGCTTACCTGGGCACGGTTCAACTCCGCCAGCGCAAAATCTGGGTCAAGCGAAAGTGCCTTATCAAAATGTTGGATGGAATCTTGTGTCAGCAGCTTCTCGGAGAGGTCGCGACCTTGCAGGAATTCTTTCCGCGCCTCTTCCGAAGAAGTAGTCAGGGGGATCTTTCCGCTGGCGCTGCCGGCGTTACTTGCGACGACCGGCGGCTTGCCTTCTTCTACTTTTGCGCAGCCACTCAGGGCAACAACTGAGGCGAAAACCGTCACCAAAAAAAGGACCAGAGATCGATTGCAGTGCATTGTCTTTCTCCTTCGCATGGGTGGGCAAACAACTTCGTCGCGAAGCCTCCACGGCGTTTGCGATCCGGGGAGCATTATACCAAACTCTGTTCCGGTTAACTAATATCGGCAACCTTTCCGCGTCTTTTCCTTTCGCGCCCCGGCAACCTTTCCGCGTCTTTTCCTCAGAAGTAGAACCATCGCTCCTAGCGTTTCACGCGACGCACCCGCTGCTGAGGATAGTTCCGTATCATTCGGCTCCTCTCAATCGCTGTGCACCGCGTGCAACGCTCAATAGTGGCTATTCTGGAAGCTGCTCGGGCCTTCGTTTCACGCTGCACGCCCGCAGGTTCGGCAGTGTCGGTTAGCTCGATAGGCACGCCGTGCCCTCTTGTCAGCTGCTTTGCAGTCGTTTGAGCAGAGACATGCCCCTGTCGCGCGGCTGGACGGGATGCCGGTGCGATTCTAAGATTAGCCGGGCATCAACGCCGAAGGTCAAACGACGTCCCGCTTTTCAGGACCCGTAAAGCTGTTGTTCGATGAGCCCATGCTTGCGGCTGTAGATCGGCCCTTTCTGCTTCAAAGGCCCGATCCTACCTGGGAGAAAAAAGCGGAGGCTGTGCGTGCGTCCAGAGAAACAAGGAGGATATATGGAGGACAAGGCAAAACCGGCGGTGCAAAAGCAAGGATGGCTGTCCAATCCCAAAAGGCTTGCGATGCGAGCAGGCGTACTGATCGCCGTCTTCTCGCTCGGCTATATTCCATCGTGGGTAAGCGCTCGCAACGTGCAGGAGCAAAACACCCGGCTCGAGCGGAGGTTGAAAATGGTGGACTTGCACAACCGGCTCGGAATGACCAGCTATGAGGCTAACCGCAACAACTATGCCAACGCCGCGCAGATGTCCACTGACTTTTTCAACGGCTTGAAGGAAATGATAGACACTACCGGGGACGAAGGGCTGAAGAAGGAACTGCAGCCGATCAGCGCTCGGAGGGACGAGATTACTACCAATCTGGCGCAAGCCGATCCGGGAGTGAAAGAAAAGCTCGCGCAAATGTATGCCGACTTCTTTCAGATCACCAAGACTCACCAGCTAACATAACGCTTGGTGTTATCCAGGACGAGCGTCCAGTGCGACGGATCCCTCGGCGGAGAAATTGATGAGGTGCTAAACTCGGTCCAAAGATGGACATCTACAACTCGGAGTTCAAGGCGGACCCGTTTCCCTTCTATGCCCGCTTCGCGCCGAACAGCCGGTTTCTCAAACCACCCTGCCCGACAAGACTCGCGTCTGGCTCATAACACGATACGAAGATGTCCATTCGCTTTTGAAAGATGTGATCGAACTGATGCGAACGCGTGTTCAAACTCTGGCCGGCGAGCTGCTCGATGCCCCAGCCCGAAAAGGCGAGATGGATCTGATCCGTGACTACGCGCTGCCGCTGCCGATGACGCTGATCACCGAGATTCTCGGCGTGCCGGTTAAGGACCGCGACAAGTTCCATAAGTGGTCAAAGGTCATAGTCTCGGTCAACCAGTTCAACAACAACTGGCGAGTCATCCCGGCGATCTGGAGTTTCAATCGTTACCTGAGGCGGTTCTTCAAGAGGCGACGCGCACAACCTAAGGACGACCTGGTCAGCGCGCTGGTCCAAGCCGAAGAGGCCGGCGATACACTGAGCGAGGACGAGCTGTTTGCGATGGTCTTTCTCTTGCTGGTCGCGGGACACGAAACGACGGTCAACCTTATCGGCAGCGGGAAGCTCGAGCTTCTCGAGCACCCCGCCGAGATGGAAAAGCTGCGCGGCGACGAATCGCTGATTAAGCCTGGTGTGGAAGAGCTGCTGCGCTACACCGCTCCCGTTTTCATGTCAACCGAACGGTATGCCCGCTAGGATGTGATGATTCAAGGCGTGAAGATCTCGCGTGGCGAGATGGCGTTCGGAGTTATCGGGTCCGCGAACCGCGATGAAACGGTGTTCGAGAACGCGGACTCGCTCGACGTCGCGCGAGAGAACAACAAACACCTGTCATTTGGATTTGGCATACACTTCTGTCTGGGCGCGCCACTCGCGCGGCTCGAGGCGCAAATAGCGATCAGTGAGCACGAAGCGCTTATAGACCTGCGCGACCTGAGTGTGCTGCGGGTGGATTGCCGCGCCGCGCGATGACTTTGGTTATAGAGTGGGCGACCGAGCATCGCGACGAACTCATGGAGGACTGGAATCTATGCAGCCAACTGCAAACTCCGAGACCGATCGAGCCGTTGAAGTAGCGCCCGAGATCGATCACACGGTTCCCTGGCGGCTGACTTCGGTGAAGGTCTTGCCGGGCGCCCGCTTGCACGTGAGATTCGTCGATGGCACGACGGGAGAAGTTGATATGCGGGCGTTTCTCAGCAGCGCAAGCCTTGACGGCACCGTATTCGAGCTGCTACGCGACCCCGCCGAATTCGCGGGGGCGCGAGTTGTTCTGGGTGCGATTCAGTGGCCAAGCGGCGCTGATCTCGCTCCGGACGCGATGTATGACGCGATTCATGAGAGCGGCGTTTGGGTCGTTGAGTAGCGTGGTCCTCAAAAGGTCCAAGATGACTTTCGCGATATGCCTGGACAATGAAGGCTACGAAGCATCGTTGGAGCTTCGCAAGATCCATAGCGTGGTTAATCCTGAAGCCAACGACCCCAAGGGCTACATCCGAATTGTCGATGAGTCCGGCGAAGACTACCTCTACGGCGCGAAAGGGTTTGAGATAATCGAACTTCCTCCACGAATCGAGCGCAAGCTCGTGGCTACCTTGAGATGACGCCACTCGATCGCCATCGTATTCTTGGCCCTGGGTCCATTCTTCATTCTCCTCAACACACCAGAATCGTGACAATTCGCCATCGCTAAGCTAAGATTCGTTACCTGTTCAGACTTGGTCGGCTTGAGAGGGTTTCACAGTAGACCCCGTGATTTCGCGCGTCGAGCCGATCATCTATAACGTAGAAGTCAGGATTCGGGACAAATGTCGCAAGCCGTCATCGAGAATCCAATCATCAACTCGCCGTTCGCTGTGCCAGAGCGCCACTTCCGGTTCACTGAAGAAGGGATCACCGATGAGATTGTAGCTGACCGCCGTTCAAGCTCTTACTTTATTCCGATTGCTCGCCCCAAGAAAAAGGGCAAACAGCTTCAATTCGAGACCGAGTGGACCCAAGATCGAATTGAAGAGAATCGCTTCGTTAACCAGGTTCGCGAGCGCGTCAACCTTTGGCGCCAAGGTGGCTATATCGGCATCACCTCCGCGACACGGCGCCTGCTCGACTACTGGACAGAGCGCAACCGGGAACGAAAGCTCTTCTTCTGCCAGATCGAAGCTCTTGAAACTCTCATCTACATAGTCGAAGTCGCGAGCAAGTACGGCGACGCATGGATAGCCAACGACGTTCGCACCGCTAATGCCTCGTCGAATCCCGGCCTCCAGCGCATGGCCTCTAAGATGGCTACCGGCTCTGGCAAGACTGTCGTTATGGCTATGCTCATCGCGTGGCAGGCGTTGAACAAGATGGCTAACACTCAGGACGCTCGCTTTAGTGATGCGTTCTTGATCGTGACGCCGGGCATAACCATTCGAGACCGCCTCCGAGTGCTCTGGCCTAATGACCCGGAGAACTACTATCGAAAGCTAAACATCGTCACGGCTCAACAATTAGAACAACTGCAGCAAGCGAAGATCATCATCACGAATTTCCACGCCTTTCAACTGCGAGAGACAGTCAAGACTGGCAAGCTGACGAAATCAATCCTCGGCCAGGGAGATCGAGGCCTCTTTACTGAGACTCCAGATCAGATGGTTCGGCGAGTGTGTCGTCAACTCGGCAACAAGAAGAACATCGTCGTGATCAACGACGAAGCGCATCACTGCTACAGGCGAAGGCCCGAAGCCAACCGAGAAAAGCTCAGCGGTGACGAGCGCCGCGAAGCGGAGAAGCGAGACCAAGAGGCGCGAATTTGGATTTCAGGCATTGAGGCGGTGAAAGCTAAGATCGGCGTCAAAGCAGTCTACGACCTATCCGCCACACCTTTCTTTTTGCGCGGCTCGGGCTGGCCCGAAGGAACTCTATTCCCGTGGGTCGTGTCTGACTTTTCGCTGATCGATGCCATCGAGTCAGGCATAGTCAAAGTCCCGCGCGTGCCCGTGGCCGACGATTCGATGTTGGGCGCTCAGCCAACCTATCGCGACCTGTGGCTTCGCATTCGGGAGGACCTTCCGCGCAAGGGGCGAGGGACTCAAGCGGTTGGCGGCGAGCCCAAGCTTCCAGCCGAGCTTCAGGGCGCGTTGCACAGCCTGTACAGCAACTATGAAAAGTACTATCGCGTTTGGGAACAAAATGCGGAAGCTCGTGCGAACGGTGTTACGCCGCCCGTTTTCATAGTCGTTTGCAACAACACAAATGTCTCGAAGCTTGTTTGTGACTACGTCGCCGGATGGGAGAAGCCAATAGGCGACCGCACCGTAGTTCAAGCCGGAGCGCTCCCGGTCTTCAGAAATGATGACGGTAATGGCGGATGGTTGCATCGCCCCAACTCGATTCTCGTGGATAGCGAGCAACTGGAATCTGGCGAGGCAATGAGTGATGACTTCAAGAAGATCGCCGCGCGGGAGATCGAAGAATTCAAGGCCGAATACCGCACTCGCTTTCCAGGCCGCGACGCTGAAACGCTAACCGATGAAGACCTCTTGCGTGAAGTGATGAACACAGTCGGCAAGCCCGGCAAGTTAGGCGAACACGTCAAGTGCGTGGTGAGCGTATCGATGCTGACCGAAGGCTGGGACGCTAACACTGTCACCCACATTCTCGGCGTGCGAGCGTTCGGCACTCAGCTTTTGTGCGAGCAGGTTGTCGGCCGAGGTCTTCGCCGGATGAGCTACGCGACCGAGAAGACCGAACTCAAGGTCAATGGTCAGACAATCGAACTCGATGCTTTCCCGGCCGAGTATGCGGAAGTCTATGGCGTTCCGTTCTCGTTCATCCCGACCAGCGGCAGCAGCAGCGATCCGAAACCGGGGCCGGTTCCTACTCATGTGCGCGCGATTGACGAACGGATCGATTGCGAGATTAGTTTTCCACGGCTGGTCGGCTATCGTTACGACATTCCGGGAGAAACCTTGGAAGCTCGATTCTCCGAGGATTCAACCCTGGTGCTCTCGACCGCTGACCTTCCGACGAAAGTTCAAGTTGACCCCATCGTCGGCGAAAGTAGCATTCATACCCTCGATGATCTGAAGCGACGGCGACCCAATGAAGTTGCGTTCGTACTGGCAAAGCGGACTCTTGAGGAATACTTTCGCGATGACGACGGGAACGATCGTCCCTGGCTTTTCCCGCAAGTCCTGCGCATCACCAGGCAGTGGCTGGCTGGGCACGTGAGGCTCAAAGACAATATGTTTCCGCAGGTGCTGCTGATGATCGAGTTCTCGCACGATGCCGCTGACCTCATATACAAAGCCATCGTGCGCGCTCAGCCCGGAGCCCCGACGCTCAAGCCCATTCTGCGCCCGTACGATACGCTCGGCTCAACAAGGTACGTCAGCTTCGATACGATCCGGCCGACGTATCCAACACGCGAAGACAAGTGCCACATCTCGCACGTCGTTGCGCACACTGAGTCGTGGGAGCAGAAGATGGCGGAAACGCTCGAAGAGATGGATGAGGTCGTACGCTATGTTAAGAATCAAAACCTTGGCTTCACGATTCCGTACACGATCAACGGCGGCGAGCATCAGTACACTCCCGACTTCATCGCGGTGATTGACGACGGTCATGGCCGCGACGATTTGCTGAATCTGATCGTCGAAGTGTCAGGCGAGCCAAAGAAGGACAAAGCAGCCAAAGTGAGCACAGCAAAAACGTTGTGGGTTCCAGCAGTTAACAATCACGGCGGCTTCGGGCGCTGGGAGTTCATTGAGATCAGGGACCCGTGGGATGCGGCAACCGCAATCCGCGCACTGCTGGCAAAACGGGCGACCGTCTGAGAGTATGGGATTCCATTATGGTGAGGCTCGCACCAAACAATCCAAAAGACCGGTTCGAGGTCTACCGCTTCTTTAATGGCCTTTCTGAAGAGGCGAAGGAAGGCCTCGACAAGCGTCGCACTCGCGTCCCGTTGGTAAAAACTTTTCTCTTGGAGCACGTTTCCAGTCACGGCCGGGGTCAGTTGAAAACACCCGGCGAAATTTTTGAGCGTCTCGGAGGGCGGGTTCGCGTTCTCGATGAGAGCTTCATGAGCGTCGCATTCAACGTGTTAGACCCGGAATCGAAACAGCACGTCGAGACGACGACAGGGTTTGTGGAGCGGTACGACGAGAGATTCTTCGCGTACTATACGAGCGAGGAAGCCATCCAGGCAAAGAGGCGTGTCGCCCACTGGATTCAACACCCGGACTTGGACGCGAGTTGGTACAGTAGTCCCCTGCTTCAGGCGTTGTGGGATCGCGATGTGTCCAGAAGAGGCGACTATCGATTTGGAAAACTGGTGTTTAGGCACGACAGCGTTTTCGAGATGCCAGAAGACTTTGCTTCTGTGGATGCTGACGAGGACTATGACGAAGAGGGAGAAGGACAGCCAGTAGAAGATCGTTTTGAGATTGAAAGGCGAAAGGCAAGATTCGATATGGCCGATCGAATCGGGAAAATACGAGTCACTCTTAGAGAGCTTCAGAGAACCTACGATCCGCTCAATGCGCTCTACGCTCTCCGCCTGCCATCCCGGTTGGGAAATGGTAGCCATGACCTGTTCCAGAACGGACAGGTCACTAATCGCAGCGACAGTTTCGAGGATCACCGGAACACCGTCAGATATTTATACCGAATCTACAAGTCGGTTCTTGAATTCACAGAAGAAAGTGCTTGGCATCGTATCAAGACTGAGAAGGCACTACGAACGGGTATCAAGGGTGTCCCTCTGATTGTAAAGTTTGAAGAGCCTCTTTCCGAGCCAACCTTCGCTCGTTGGATTCAAGTCGGTTTCCAAAAGCGCAATCGTTTCAAGCTCTGGGGTGACCCAATCCGTCTTGGACCCACGAAGGTCCATGTCTACGGGGCGGATCGTCATCTGTGGCAGCCGATCAACTTAGAGATAACGGCGAAGCAACTCGTTGCCATCCTACCTGTTGGTACGTGCGGTAATACCTTTCATCGATTAGTCACGAACATTCAGCATTACGTCGCTCCCAAAATTAACGCTTGGGTAGGCTCTGATCCGTTCGACACTCTTGTTAACAAGTGGCCGAGCGACATTGAGGAAGCGCATTGGGATGAACGCTGAAGCTCTTATTCGCGATCCTGTATTTCAGTTAAACATTCTGCTCTGGATGGCAAAGGAGCAACCGACGGCGGATTATCGTGTGCGCCCTCTTTTTTTCGAACTCCGCTTCAGGATCATCTACATCGAGCAGCCGTTTCCTCTTCCGGAGGAAACGGCGAGCGCTGCGCAACTGTCTGCCCTTAGAATAAACGTAACTCCGCAGCCCGAGTTGATACTCGGTCGTGAGTTGAACGGCAAGGCACTGTACTTCGAAGCAAAGGCAGACTCCTTCAGCCCTGACAGTAGCACGTCAAAACAAGCGCGTGGTCACTTACTAGCGGCGGGCCCCGCCTTTGGTGAGGTTCTCGCGCCGCTCACTTCGTGCTTGCTTTGCTACCTAGTGCCAGATGACCGACGTACGCTAATGTGCGAGTGCCTGACTGATCTCGCGAACGAATTGAGTGCGGAGGGACTGGAGCCTGGATCATTCTCATGCCACGGGCTGAGAATCACAGAGCGTCAATTGACTTACGTCTTCGATTCAACCTTTCAAAGCTACGCCGGTCTCAGGGAAGCGTCAGTGCCCGTGCTTGAACTACTGGAGGATAACACCGACCCAAATCCGCTCCTGCTGATATATTCCGATGAGGATTGCCCAGACAGCAATCGGCGTGACTTTTACCGGCGGGCGCTAATCGAGCAAGTGCGCGCCCGACTCTTGTGTGATCTGCAGACGTTGGGGATCCATGCCGAATATGTTATGGCGGCCGACGAACTGTTGCTCAAGACAACAGACGGCACCTTTCAGTACCTTGGACGCGAGCGTCAAAAGAGGTTACGAGTGCTTGTTCGCGAGAATGTACTCAAACGAATACGCGACTACTGGAAGGACAAACAGCGAGGGGTCGGGCTGGAAGCCAACGTGCTCAGGGTGCGTTGGGACTCAGCGGAGGAAAAAGATGCCTTCCTTGGGTGGTTGGAAGATAGGCGGGTGAAGTTCGAAGTCAGTAGGCCAGCAGACGAGGGTCCCACACTGTTTGACAGTCTGCCTGAAATAATTTGAAGAAGAATCCAGCACGAGGACTCCGAGTAATGGCAATCAATTCCTCGATTGAATGGACCGAATCGACCTGGAATCCGCTCACCGGTTGCACCAAGATTAGCCCTGGCTGCAAGCATTGCTATGCCGAACGCATGGCTTTGCGACTTCAAGCCATGGGACAGCCCAACTATGTCAACGGCTTCGAGCTTACTCTACACGAGGATGCTCTCGAACTACCGCTGCGGTGGAAGAAGCCGCAAACCATATTCGTCAATTCGATGAGCGATATGTTTCACGCTGACGTGCCCTCGGAGTTCATCATCAGCGCGTTCGATGTAATGCGACGAGCAAGCTGGCATCGCTTTCAGGTTTTGACCAAACGCTCGGAACGTTTGCTGAGCGTGAGCGAGCAATTGCCCTGGGCCGAGAACATCTGGATGGGCGTCAGCGTCGAGACCGACGCGTACACCTATCGGATTGATCATCTGCGGGAGACAGGCGCTCGGATCAAGTTTCTTTCTCTTGAACCACTCCTCGGACCTCTCCCTCGACTGCGTTTGGAGGGAATCGACTGGGTGATCGTCGGCGGCGAGTCCGGTCCCGGCGCGCGGCCGATGAAGCCAGAATGGGTGACCTCGCTTCGCGATCAATGCGTAGAGGCGAACGTTCCGTTCTTCTTCAAACAATGGGGCGGAGTATGGAAAAAGAAATTCGGCCGGGAGCTTGAGGGCCGAACGTGGGACCAGATGCCCACCACTCAGGAGCTGGTATCGGCAGTCGCTTGAGGGGGCGAGATGGCGCGAAGCAAGAAAGAATCGAAGACGCAGGTCGACTCGATCAAACACAAAGACAAGCGCGCGAATATTCCGACCGAAGAGCTGCGCGACTTTGTGGCTGAGGATGAGAACGCGCCGAAGACGATGCTCTATCCGCGTGATCCGTCGCTCGATCCTCAACTCGTCTGGAAAGGAAAAGACGAGCAGGACGCGAGCGATCTCGCCGTGCCGGTTGTGCCGATCTACATTCAGGAGAAAATTCACCCGCAGGCTCTGATAGAAGACCTTCGAGCGCATGCTGCTCCCAAGGGCGAAGGAGTTGCCGAACGGCGAGCCGCTTATCAGGCAAGTCTGTTCGGGGACTTCAACGGCATCGAGGACGACTTTGAAAAGAAGGTGGACTTCTACACCCACGAGTCTGAGAGCCAACCGCATTGGTCGAATCGAATGATCCTTGGCGACTCGCTGCTGGTGATGACTTCGCTGGCAGAGAAGGAAGGTCTCAAGGGCAAGGTGCAGATGATCTACATCGACCCGCCCTACGGAATCAAGTTTGGCTCGAACTGGCAGGTTTCAACTCGCAAGCGCGACGTGAAAGACGGCAAGGCCGAGGACGCGACGCGACAGCCCGAACAGATTCGCGCGTTTCGCGATACGTGGAAGCTGGGGATTCACTCTTACCTGGCTTACCTTCGCGACCGCCTAGCGGTCGCGCAGGAACTGCTCACCGAAACCGGGAGCATCTTCGTGCAGATCGGGGATGAGAATGTGCATCTTGTGCGCTCTCTGCTCGACGAAGTTTTTGGCAGCGAGAACTTCAGCGCGATCTTAATGTTCAAGTCGTCGAACCCTCTCGGGGCGGCTGGCCTGCCGAAGCCATACGACTTCATTATCTGGTACGCGAAGAACTCAGAGATGATGAAGTTCCGTTCGTTATTTCAAGCGAAGCAACTTGCTTCGGACAAAGAGTACCGTTTCTATGAGGACGTGCCTGGCCCCCAGTGGCTAAGGCGCATCACTGACGAGGAAATGAACGCCCTTGGTGCCGGTGCCCCAGTTTTCCGGCGCCAAAAGCTCACGTCATCGGGCTACACTGCCACGTGCACCTTCGATTTCAGTTTGTTTGGACGGTCTTGCACTCCAATGACAGGTAAGAGCTGGTCAACAAATCAGCTAGGAATGGAGCGATTGATTAGGTCAAACAGGCTCTTCTTCACCGGCAACAATGCGGCTTACAAGCGCTATTTTTCTGATGCCCCGTATCAACAGTTCGATAACTGCTGGTCGGACATAGCGGGTGCGGAAGAGCAAATGTACGTTGTTCAAACCGGAAACAAGTTTATTGAACGCTGCCTCTTGATGGCGACGGATCCAGGCGACCTGGTGCTCGATCCCACGTGCGGCAGTGGCACCACGGCAAACGTGGCAGAGCACTGCGGACGGCGGTGGATCACTATCGACACCAGCCGCGTTGCCCTAGCTCTTGCTCGCACACGGTTGATGGCCGCCCGGTATTCTTACTACCTTCTCGCTGATTCATCTGAGGGTGTTCAGAAAGAAGCCGAAGTGACGGGACGCATTCCTCCTGAGTACAAAACAGAAGGCGACATCAAGAAGGGCTTCGTCTACAAGCGAGTTCCGCACATCACGCTCAAGTCGATAGCTAACAACGAAGAGATCGACGCCATTCACGAACGCTCGCAGCCGAAACAGGACGCTGCCCGCGGAACGCTCAACAAGGCACTGAAGAAGAATTGGGAAGAGTGGGAAGTGCCGCGCGAGCCCGATGACAGGTGGTCACAAGCAGCGAAAGCGGCCCACTCCCAATTCTGGCAATTGCGGCGCGAGCGGCAGCGTGAGATCGACGCCAGCATAGCAAAACGCGCAGACACGGAGCTTCTCTACGACCAGCCCTACGAAGACAACAAACGCATCCGCGTCTCAGGGCCGTTCACCGTTGAGAGCCTCTCGCCTCATCGCGTGCTCGCCGCCGACGAGAACATGGACGGGACGGTGTCCGAGAAAGAGGGTCGCCGCAACCAAGACTTCGCGTCGATGATTCTTGAGAACCTCAAGAAGGCCGGCGTTCAGAACACTCGAAAGAACGAACGCCTTGTCTTCGAAACCCTCGACACTCACGGTGGTGTTTGGATCAACGCCGCTGGGACTTTCACCGACAGCGACGGAAGACTCAAACGCGTAGCCGTCTCTCTCGGACCCGAGCACGGCACGGTCGGCCCGCAACAAGTCAAAGAAGCGGCAAAAGAAGCCGTTCAAGGTATTGGGTTTGATCTGCTCGTGGTGTGTGGCTTCGCCTTCGACCCGCACGTCGCGGAAGAAGCGAAGCGCTACGGCAAGCTGACTGTCCTGCCCGCGCGAATGAACCCAGACCTTGCGATGGGCGATGAGCTACTCAAGAAAACGGGCGCCGGAAATCTGTTCATGGTCTTCGGCGAACCCGACGTGGAGGTTCAGGATCAGGAGGACGCCACGATCACTGTGGAGATCAAAGGCCTGGACATCTACGATCCGACAACAGGGGAGATACGCTCGTCATCGACCGACGGCTTAGCTTGCTGGTTCATCGACACCGACTACAACGGTGAGAGCTTCTTTGTGCGACACGCCTATTTCACCGGAGCCGACGAACCGTATGAGAAGCTGAAGCGCGCGCTTCGAGCGGAGGTCGACGAAGCGGCTTGGTCGAGCCTCTATCAAACAGTCAGCCGCCCCTTCCCGCGCCCGAAGAGCGGCAGGCTCGCGGTGAAGGTTATCAACCACTACGGAGACGAAATACTGAAGGTCTTTGAGGTCTGAGTGCTCGGCAATTCGGACGTAGCAAATAGTCGCGCGGTGTCAGGGTAGCTCGACGCGGATGCGGTCGTCGCCGGACAACCAATCAACAGGGAAATCACCGGAACCGCTTCTGGCTAACCCTTCTTCCGGATGTAGGTGAAATCGTATGTGACGCTCCAGGTCTTTCCGGCGTCGGCCGACTGTTCGGCAAACTGACGCACCCGCTCAGGGCCCAGGTCGAAGGAGGTCGGCCGCAACATGAGCCTTGTCCCGTTGCGTGTGGTTTCGCCTTCGTAGCCCATCGCGCCGTCTCGGTATGAACCTTCATACTCAGTCACGCCGCCCGTGCTGCTCACCCATGTTTGTCTCCACTTGCCCGTGGCGGCGTTGTAGAAGTTCATGCTCTGTACCCAAGCCTGTACCAAACGCGTCCGTTGTTCGGGTTGGTTTTGGTGAGCGCCTCGTAAGCCGGCGCCGCTTCATTCCACTTTTGCGCTGTGAACAAAGCATCCGCTTCCGTCGTTTGCGAGGTGGCCTGGGCTGAAACCGATATCGCCGGCAACAGAAACACAAAACCCAGAAGCAATGAACGCAGCTTGTTGTTACTCATCCTCAGAATCTCTCCATCCGATTAACGAGTCTGCTTCATGCTCTGGTAGCGACTGGAC
>JBASRN010000098.1:0-13212 GCA_049273855.1 Blastocatellia bacterium | reverse complement strand
TCGAGATCCGAGTCGAACGCATCGGGACTCTTCGAAACCGCGTCGTTGCCAGCGAACACTAGAGGCCAAGAACTCCTTTTTAGAAAGCCCTTGGCCTCCGTAGATCCGCTCCCGCCACACTGGGTTGGTGTTGTTAGGTTGCGGGGCACCTATGAACCGGCAAACACAAACTCCTGTGACAGCACGCCGCTGCGGTTTAACACCTGGAGCTTGTCACCGGGCTTGATCTTTTTTGCCCCCTTCTTTGCGACCCGTTTTGTTGTATCTCCCGACTCTTTGGTTTGCAGCAGGATACCGTTGCGCAATATCACAGCATCGGTGCCAAAGTTCTCGCCAAACAGGACGAGCCTCTTGCCGGCTACCAAGGTGCCGGTGATCACAGGGACCACGGGGCCCGCCCAGGTTTCCGTGCCTGGGTCGTACAGTTCGGAGCTGTTGAGTAACTCGGAAAAACGGGGAATCGCACTGTTTCCCCCTGCGGCGAGGACCCTGCCGTCAGGCAGAAGAGTAGCCGTGTGAAACCCGCGAGGCGCGTTGAGTCTAGCAGTGAGGCTCCAGGTCCCGGTCTGCGGGTCGTACAACTCGGCGGTGCTCCCTCCTGCGACGAGCACCTTACCGTTGGGCAGAAGGGTCGCCGGATCGCGGCGTGGTACGTGAAGGTTGCCTGTAATGCTCCATGTCCCAGTATCCGGGTTATACAGCTCCGCGCTGTCGGTCAAACCAGCATTGTTGGAGCCCCCCGCGATGAGGACCTTGCCGTTTTGTAGCAGCGTCGCCGAGGGTCGGGAGCTAGGTGTGTTGAGGCTGCCTGTCTCACTCCATGTTCCAGTCTCCGGGTCGTACAGCTCCGCGCTGTTGAGCAGGAAAACATCAAAATCTCCATCGTCGAAGACTCCCCCGGCTACCAGAACCTTGCCGTTTTGGAGCAGCGTCGCCGTGTGTCCAAGGCGAGATGTGTTTAGTTTGCCTGTCTCGCTCCATGTTCCAGTCGATGGGTCGTATAGCTCGGCGCTGCTGAGTGAAAAAAATTTACCTCCTCCGGTTACCAGCACCTTGCCGTCCGGAAGCAGAGTCGCCGTGTGAAAAAAGCGGGTCGCGATCAGATTGCCGGTAGCACTCCAGTTGCCCGTGGCGGGATCATACAGCTCCGCGCTGGCAATAGGACGGTCATCAATCCCCGAGCCCGCGACGACCAGCACTTTGCCATCAGTCAGGAGGGTCGCCGTGTGACCAATACGCGCCGCTTGGAGCTTGCCGGTAACGCTCCACGTTCCGGTCTCCGGATCGAAGAGCTCTGTATCCGAGGATCGTTTCGATGCCACGGGAAGTCCTCCGACTATGACGACCTTGCCATCAGTCAGGAGAGTTGCTGTGTGCCCGGAACGGCGCTGGTTCAGGTCGCCGGGGATGCTGGCACCCGTTGACTTTTGAGTCGTCGACCTGACCGTCTGGCCGGTCACAGTCATCACCCCGACCAGTGCCAGGAGCAGACTAGCAGTGCGCTTCGCGCGGTTAATGCCATTGCTCAGATGATGCATCTGTTCAATTCGCGGTTCAGATTTCATAAGTTTCTCCTATTCGAGATGATCCTCATCTCGTGCAGAGGGTCGCTTCGTTTTCCGCGCTCTAAGAGCTTGTGAAAGTGAACTCCGTTGAGTTCGTGCCGTCGGGGTTTGGCACCTAAGCTTGTCGCCGGGCTTTGACCCGGCTTGACCGGGCTTCTTGCCGATCAACGCGGTGTGCGGATTCGGGGATCGTTCTTGGTTTCTGCTCTTTCATCATGCCCATAGATTCCTACCTCTCTTAGACGGAAAGCTGGACCCATTCGATTCACTTCAACCAAGATTCCTTCGTGTGCTGGGAAGAAGACCCACGGACGAACTCACGGCCGGCCTTCTTGCGATCAACGAGTTTGGATTCGCCTTATCATTTTCTGTCGTCTTCTCCTTGCCATTGAGTAGTATCACTGGCACCGGGTCCGAACCCTTCGTCGAATACAAAAACAGCTCTCAAGCAGGTGCTGCGATTCCGAATCGACAACTAATTCGCCATCGTGATTTGGCGTATATAAGAGAACGGTGGTTCAGCCTATTATCAACCGTCCTTTTTAACCCTTCGCAGCCTACGCCCATCCGGAGGCGGGCTGTAGGTCGCATCCCGCACTTGTTTCGCTGGTGGAACGCAATCGAGACTGTGGGATCCCACAATGTTGGAGCGTCCCGCGGCGAACCTTGCCGTTTGGTTCCTGGTGGCAGGGGGGTTCGGATCCTGGCGCGGTACGTTGAGGTTCTTCTGCCTGCCGGGAGGGCTCCTGCGGCCCGAGGGCATTTCAGTTGGGCGCGCGGATCAGCTTTTTGACTCGTCTTCAATCATCTCGCAATTTGATCATCCCAATCCGTAGTTCAAGCTCTCGCCGCTCGATATTATTAGCCACGATTCAGACGATTCGAGTAACATACGGTTGTCCAGTCACCCACCTGGCTGTAAGGAAAAACGCTCATGAAACTGGTTATCTCCGAGCTCAAGGAACGGGCCCGATACACGAGCAGGGAAGCCGCTTACATCATACGAGCCCTGATCAACAACCATGGCTGGAAGCAGATTGAAACAGAGGAGTTGTATTATGCTTCGGGTTCACTCAGGTCTTTGCTGCTAAGCAAATTCGAAGAGCTGCCGGAGGTCATATTGTGGTGGGAGGGATACTACCTGTTGAATGCCCGCAGACGAGAGATTGAGTCTCTGGATTGCGGCAAGTACGTTCTTTGTGACGACCTGCACGGGGGGGAGGAGCACAGCCAACAAGAGATGCTCGATGCATTCTCGATGGTCGATACGATTCTCTCCACTTACGGATACGTGTTTGACAACTTCTACCCGGAACTGGCTAAAACAAAACGTATTGTTTGGACGCCTCATTCAGCCTCTCCGGATTTTCTCGTTCCCTTCAACGAGCATCCGGAGAATGCAATATTGCTGAGCGGCGCGGTCCACTATTACTATCCCTTGCGGCTTCGAGTGAATGCGCTCCACGACAGAGGATCATATCCAATCGTCCTGCATCCTCATCCCGGTCATCGTTGTGATTTCGACCATGAGACAAACACCAGCATAGGTCGGGGCTACGCGAATCTTATAAATAGATACAGAACGGCGTTCACGGATTCATCAATATACAAATACTCCGTGGCGAAGTACTTTGAGATTCCAGCCACGGGTTCGCTGCTATTGGCGGATCGGGCCATCAGCGAACCGCTTACGCGAATCGGATTCGTTGAGGGCGTTCACTACATAGGAGTCTCGGACGAAGACCTCGAAGAGAAGATAGAGTATGTGCTGGATGAGGGTAATCATCCCGAGCTGGATCAAGTTAGGCGGAATGGACAGAACCTGGTGTGGCTAAGACATAAGACAAGTGATCGCGCGCGATCGATAGACGAGATTTGCACGTTAGAAGACAAGTCCTCGCAGAGCCAGCGCTTCGTTGGCAGTCAACCATGTTAGCGCTTGTACGGTTGGCTGCCACCAAGACACCAAGACACAAAGCTGCACCAAGTCAGCTTGGGTTCCTTGGTGCCTTCGAGGCTTAGTGGCGACGAGTTAGTTATCAGCAGCCTTGCAGGGATTTCGACTATGCATATCTATGATCATCTCTGCCGTCAGGCGCGACTTATCACCGATGCGGCGCCACGCGGGCTGAGCACGCCAGAACAGTGGTGGGAACAACATCCCCAACGCTTGAAGCAATACTACGAGATGATGGGGTTGCCCGATTTCCTTGAAACGGGCGAGCGCTCGGCCCCGGAGCCCGTCGCAACCAGCGTGCTGGAGCGTGACGGCTATCGCATAGAAAACCTGTACTTCCAAAGCACGCCGCGTCTGTATGTCGCCGGAAATCTCTATGTGCCAACGGGCGGGATCCGCAAACGTAAGCCCGCCGTGCTGTATCTTTGCGGCCACAGTGAATTCCCAAGGGGTTACTACCAGGCGCACCTTCGCCGATTCGCGCAGCTTGGCTTTGTCGCTCTGGCGATTGATACGATTCAACTCGGAGAATCGAGCGGTTATCATCACGGGCCTTTTCATGAGGGGTGGTGGCACTGGTATTCGCGAGGTTATACGCCAGCCGGCGTCGAGCTGTTTAACGCGATCCGCGCGGTTGATTTCTTACAGTCGCTGGAATGTGTGGATGGCGACCGGATTGGCGTGACAGGCATATCCGGCGGCGGCGCGACAAGCTGGTGGCTTGCGGCCGCAGATGAACGGATCGCGTGCGTTGCACCGGTCTGCGCGACCGGCACGTTTGCCAGCCAGATCATCGACCGCACAATTGACGGTCAATGCGATTGCATGTTTCCGATTAACACCTACGGTTGGGACTTGATTGATTTTGCGGCGCTGGTCGCGCCTCGTCCGTGTCTCATCGCGTCTGCTGATCGCGACCGAATCTTTACGCTGGCCGGCATTCGAGAATTCCACGAGCGGCTAAAGCGCGTTTATGACATGACCGGTGCCGGCGACAAACTGGCCCTGTTGGAGTCTCCCGGAAGACACAGCTACCACGAGCACTCTCGCACGGCTGTTTTCTCATGGTTCCTCAGGCACCTGGCCGGACTCGAGATACCGGCATCTGAAGTTGGCGATATCGATCCGGATAACGATGAGCCGGAGGACCTGCTGCGGGTGTTTACGGACGGTCCGCCGAGCGATGACATAGCAACCACTATTCAGGACACGTTCGTAAGGGTCGCCAAACGACCTTCAATAACGGATGCTGTCGCGCTTGTCCACCATCGGGAGGAGGTCGTTGCCGCGTTACGCGAGAAGACCTTTGCGCAGTTTCCACCCGGCGCAACTCCGCTTGATCTGAAGGTCGAATTCGAATGGGCGCTCGAGGATCGGCATGGAAAGTGTTTTTCGTTTGCCGTGGAAGATGACTATCGTCTCTGGGGGAATCTAACCGTAGCCGATGAGCGAAACGAACCAGGCCCCGCATTGATCGCGCTACAGAACACGGGAGTGAGGAGATTTGGGACAAGCGTATTTGGGAACCTCTCGCTCGACTGGGTGCAAGCGAATGTCGAAACTCGGGGCGCTGGCCGGACCAGTTGGGGACAGGAACTGCAATGGCACCTGCGCCGGGCAGCCATGCTGACGGGCCGCACGGTCGCTTCAATGCGTGTATGGGACACTTTGTGTGCGCTTGCCGCCGTTCGCAAACTCCCAGAAGTTGATGCGGGTCGCATGATGTTGGCTGGGAGCGGTGAGATGGCCGCCGTAGCGCTCTATGCTGCATTGCTGGACGGCGAGGTAAGCGCGATCATTCTTCATAATCCGCCGGCAACGCAGAACGCGCCGAGTCACAAGCAAGGCATTGGAGCTGCCATTGAAATGCTCAACTGCTTGCGCATAACCGACCTGCCACAGGTCGCAGGCTTGTTATTCCCGGCTGAGTTGGTCTTCGTGGGACCACGCCCTTCATCCTATCGCTGGGCGGAGGAGTTATATTCGAGATTGGGCGGGCGCGTGTGCCACGTCAGCGATCTGTCGATGTGGGAAACGGATTTGGTTCAAGAACGGGATTTAAGCGCCACGGGCGAAGTCCAGGATGCATCCGAGCGAGATTAATGCTGATAAACCTGTACGGGCGTTCGTCCGTGGGCGCCCCTCCTTACATCTCGTGGCCGCTTGGTTATCGAGGAGGGGCGCCCACGGAGGGACGCCCGTACAGAGCGCTCTGGCTAGCGCCTTTCATCCTCGGGCTCGGGCGGTTCAATCTTTCGATAAAGCGCTTCAGGTTTTGATGAAGCGGGCAGGCTTTCAACAACAGCGTAGTCCATTATCTGGATGTGAATCGTATCGCCCAGCGAGTTGACGCGGGGTATCTCCCACACCAGACCGCTCCAGGTAGCCAGGTCGAATGACTCGGGGTCATTCGGTGCTCCTCGAACTCTGACCCATGCTTGTTGACCTTTGACCATCCTCGCTCAGCAACAAGGTTCCTTCTTCCACGATACCACAGCTTGAAGGCTGAGGGGTGATGAAGGACGCACCTACAAACTGCCATACTTCGACTGGCGATTTCAAGATGCGCTAAAAATGCGAGCGCTCGCCAATTTCTTGACATCCTATAGCTCGGCAGGATTTGCCGGCCGCGTAGCGGCTACCTATCGATAGCAAGCGTGACGATGAGTCTGGCCTGGCCGCGTAGCGGCTACCTGAATGTTGTGGGTTAGGTGGGCGCGTTTCGAAAATCCGTCAATCGAGAGGTGGCCGCTAAAGCGGCCGGGCTGACCTTTGTTGTTTGGTGCTATCGACAGGGGACCGCTACCCTGTCCGTTCAAATCACGGTTGTGACTATTTCGCGTATGCTGCGCTGAAGCTCGCGGTCGTCGGTGATCGGGCTGGTGATGGCGACTTCGCAAGCCGTGTGCGGGTGAATGCCACGGCTGATAAGCTGCGCCGCGTAGACCAGCAATCGAGTGGACACGCCTTCTTCGAGCCCATGACCCTTCAGGTTGCGGACCTTCTCGCCGATCAGCACCAGGTCGCGCGCAGCCTGCTCGTCGATATTGCCTTCGTGAACAAGGATCGCGGTCTCGAGCTGGGCGGGAGGATAGTCGAACTCCAGACTGATGAATCGCTGACGCGTAGACTGTTTCAGATCCTTAAGCACGCTTTGATAGCCGGGGTTGTACGAGACGACTAGCATGAATTCGTCGGGCGCCTGGAGGAGCGTGCCTCGCTTTTCGACAGGGAGGATTCTTCGGTCATCGGTCAAGGGGTGAATCAGTACGATTGTGTCCTTGCGGGCTTCGACTACTTCGTCCAGGTAACAGATCGCGCCGTGCTTTAGAGCTGTGGTCAGCGGCCCATCGTGCCAGACCGTCTCGTCGCCTTCCAACAAGAACCGCCCGACGAGATCGGTCGCCGACAAGTCTTCGTGACACGCGACCGTTATCAGGGGACGATTCAATCGCCAGGCCATGTACTCTATGAATCGCGTCTTCCCGCAACCGGTCGGCCCTTTTAACATTACCGGCAGCTTCGTGCGATACGCTGCCTCGAAGAGCTCGACCTCATCCTCCACCGCCAGATAGTAAGGCTCGCGGGTGATGACGTGTTTTTCGATAGCTTGCTCGACAGTCTCTTGATTCGCGGCCATATGAGTCCAATCTAATTAAGCACGGGGTGGTGTCCAACTTCAATTCTCCGCGTAGTCTCTGTGTTTCGGCGCCTCCCCGGTCAGCAGGGTTTCGAGGCTAACTAACCGCAGAGACGCGGAGCCGCAGAGGTTTACGCAGAGAAAAACATTCGTATCAAGCGCGGCGGCGTGGCCGCCTTTTCGCGCGTCGTGTATAATTCTCAGCTTTGAAGGTGGCATCCGCGCGCGACTGTGCCATTGCGAACGAGGATGATAGCACCCGGCAAGGCGCGAGGAAAACCGGAGAGTGACTAATGACAGTAGCAGTAGCAATGAGCGGCGGAGTGGACAGCTCGGTAGCCGCCGCTATGCTGAAGCGGCAGGGGCACGACCTCATCGGCTTCACGATGCAGTTGTGGAACCAGCGGCGGCGGCTTGGCCCCGAAGGCGAGCCTCAGCCTTCCCGATGCTGCTCGCTTGATGACGTCTACGACGCGCGATCGGTCGCGCACGATCTGGGCGTCCCGTTTTATGTGCTGAACCTCGAAGACGAATTTGAGCGAGGAGTGGTTCGGCCGTTTGTGGAAGATTACCTTGTGGGGCGTACCCCGATTCCATGCGTCTCGTGCAACACCAAGCTTAAGTTCGCACGGCTTGTGAGCGTCGCTCGCGAAGTCGGCGCCGACCAAGTCGCGACCGGCCACTATGCCCGAGTGGAATACAATCCGGACACCGGGCGATATATGTTGAAGAAGGGGAGAGACCTGTCGAAGGATCAGTCCTACTTCTTGTTCGAGATGACGCAGAAGCAACTTGCGGGCGCGATGTTTCCGCTTGGCGAGATGACCAAGCCGGAGGTGCGAGAGGTCGCGCGAGGACTGGGGCTCCAAACGGCGGATAAGCCCGAAAGCCAGGAGATATGTTTTGTGCCCGACGGCGATTACGCGCGGTTCGTGGAAGATTATGCGCGGCAAGAGATGGGAAAGGGCCAGGACGAAGGAGCACTGGCTGCCGGTCCAATCGCAACGACGGAAGGCGAGGTGATCGGCCGGCACGCAGGGCTTCATCGTTTCACGGTGGGCCAGCGGCGAGGGATCGGAATTGCGGCGGATGACCCGCTTTACGTGTTGAGGATAGATGTGCCGCGCAACCAGCTTGTTGTCGGCAAGCGCGATGAACTGTACGGCGAGACGTTTATCGCTACGGGCGTGAATTGGTTGTCTATCGCGCGGCCCGAGTCTCCGGTTCATGCGAAGGTGCGCATACGCTATCGAGCGCTCGAGGCTGAGGCGGTCATCGTTCCAATGGGCGCGTCAAAAGTTCGGGTTGAGTTTACGGAACCACAAGCCGCGATAACGCCTGGACAAGCCGCGGTATTCTACGGGGATGATGTTGTGCTTGGCGGAGGTTGGATTGAATAGACTGGCTTATAGCGACCGCGAAGGGAAAAACGACACGGCGAAATCGAAACGGGGACAGCCGGCGACTGTCGCCGCGTTGCTCCGTCGCCGGTTCGCCCCGTCTCTCTGTCTCCTTATCGTTTTGCTTTTGACTTCCTCATGCGGGCCGAAGCGGAACGCACCAGTAGCCGAAAACGCGACGTACGGCTATTGCCCGGTGTGCGGAATGCAAGTCAACGCCGGAGACCCGTGGGCTGCCGAGATTCGCTACAGCGATGGGACTAAGTTGATGTTCGAATCGCCGGGAGATATGCTCGCGTTCTACACGTCTCCCACGCGGTACAGCGTGAATGAGTGGCTAAAGGAAAAAGGAAACATCAAGGGGCTCTTGCTCAAGGACTACAACACCCGAGAGCAAATTGACGCAACAAACGCGGCGCTTGTAGTGAAGAGCCGCATGGACGGACCGATGGGCCCTGACGTCTTTCCGTTTAACACGCGTGAAGCGGCCGAGATATTCGCCGGCACTAACGGCGGCACGTTGATCAGACTCGCGGACGTGACAGTCGAGATAGTTCGCGAGTTGGGAAGAAATTGACCGACCCACGTAGTGGCGAGTTATGCGTTGATGCGAAGTGCATGACCCACGTAGTAACGGAATTCATTCGTTCGTTGCGATTGTGCACTATTGAAAGGCCTACGAATGAATTTGTTACTACGCGGGTGAACTGAGATAAACACCATATGATCAAACCGCACCTCATCCTGCGAACGGTAATGGTGGCGTTGCTTGTCTTCGCGTTCGGCGCACTCGTGTTCGGGCAAAGCGACAAGGTCGTCAAGGCCAGAGGCTATGCTTCCGCCGACGGCGTGAGAGCGGGTGAGAAATTCAAGATCGCCGTTGCCATAGAGATCGGAGACGGCTATCACATCAACGCGCACAAGCCTACGCTCGACTTCCTCCACGCGACCACGGTCCAGTTCGAGGCGCCCCCCGGCGTTCGGATCGGCGAGCCGCGGTATCCGGCTCCCAAGCTCAGCAAGTTTCAGTTCGCGCCCGATCAGGAGCTCGCGGTCCACGAAGGCACGATCTTCGTCACCGCCCAAGCCGAGGCCGACAAGTCAATAAAGCCGGGCGATGCGATCATCCATGCGCTGGTGACGGTGCAGGCGTGCAACGACAATCTGTGTATGGCTCCGGCCGATCTCACCTTTGAGATTCCAATCAAGGTTGTTTCCTCCGCGCAAGCGGCGAAAGACGCGAATGCCGACATCTTCGCAAAAGCATCAGCGCAGCCGGAAAGCACTGACGCATTCGGGGGATTGGTTGAGTACCAGGGATCGAGCAACTCGGTTGCTGACAAGCTCGCGACGAGCGGAATCGTGTCGGTATTGCTTGGAGTGTTTGTCGCCGGTTTGCTGCTCAACACCACACCCTGCGTTTATCCGATCATTCCGATTACGATAGGTTTTTTTGTCAATCAAAACGCAAACCAGGAAGGAAAGGCAAAGTTCGGCAGGACACTTTCGATGGCTTCGATGTACGTGTTGGGCATGGCGTTGACGTACTCGTTGCTTGGCGTGATCGCGGCCAAGTCGGGCGGATTATTTGGCGCGTTGTTGCAGAACCCCATAGTGCTGATTGTGCTTGCCGGGACGATGGTGGCTTTGTCGCTTTCGATGTTCGGCGTTTATGAGTTCAAGCTCCCCGAGTCGCTAAATCGAATGGCGACCAGCACCACGCAGTCGACCAGCGGGGTGCTGGGCGCCTTCGTGATGGGGCTGACGATGGGCATCGTAGCAGCTCCGTGCATCGGCCCCTTCGTGTTGGGGCTCCTGGTCCACGTGGGGACGAAGGGAAGCGCGGTCTATGGATTCATGCTCTTCTTCGTCCTGGCGCTCGGGTTGGGCTTGCCTTATTTGGTGCTCGGAACTTTTTCAGGGGCCCTCAAGACGCTTCCGCGTTCGGGCATGTGGATGGTGACCGTGCGCAAGGTGTTCGGCGTTGTGCTGATCGGAATGGCGCTCTACTTTTTGATGCCGTTGATGGGCGGCGCTACTAATTACGTGTTCGTAGCCTTCTTCGCTCTCTCCGCGTTGTACTTGCTGTTCTGGGAAGCCGGACGAACGAAGCCAAAGCAATTCGCCTGGGTGCTGCGGGCAATCGGCGTTGGAGCCGCCGCGGTTGCGATCGTAATGGCGCTGCCGAAGAAGATCGAGGCCGAAATTCCCTGGCAGCCCTATAGCGAGCAAGCTCTGGCCGAAGCGCGACGCGCAGGCAAAGGGGTGATCGTTGACACCTTTGCCGACTGGTGTATTCCGTGCAAGGAGCTCGACCAACGAACCTTCACAAACGCCGCCGTAAAGACGGAAGCCGAGCGCTTTGTCACGCTGAAGCTCGACCTGACCCGAAGCGACCGTGGTTCCGAGGCCGCCCGCGCGAAGACGCGTTTCGGAATTCGAGGTGTGCCAACGATAATTTTCCTCGACGACGCCGGTAAGGAACGAACGGAGCTCCGGCTGGAAGGCTTCGAGAAGCCTGATGCATTCCTGGCGCGGATGAAGCAGATCGAGTCATCGGCGAAACCCGGCGAGCAGCTCGCGCTCGCTTCCGCAAGCGAAACAAGCCCGCGCGCCGATGCGACTCCGGGAGCTGCTGCCGCATCAGCCGAACCGCTTCCACCGGCGACGCTGAGCCTGCTCAACGGCGGAACCCTGGATCTTGCGTCGAAGAAAGGCAAGGTGCTGCTGATAGATTTTTGGGCGACGTGGTGTCTCCCGTGCATCTCGGAAATACCGATCTTCAATCAACTCGACAAGGACTACAAGGCGCGCGGTTTTGAAGTGATTGCGGTGTCGCTTGATGAAGAGGGCGCTGCGAAAGTGAAGCCTTTCTTGAAGCGACATCCGATGCACTACACTCAAACGCTTGGCGATCAGAAGATCGCCGGCGACCTTGGCGTAGGTGAATCCTCGCTGCCGGTCGCACTGCTGGTGGACAAGCAAGGACGAATCAGATTCAGACACATCGGTATAACCGAGAAGGAAGTCTTCGAGGCCGAGATCAAACAGCTTCTCGAAGAATGATAAGGCACCCGCGCGTGCGGACGACCAGGCTGTCGAAAAATGGGGGCCCGCCACTAAGACAGACACGAAGCTCCACCAGGTCTGCGCAAATTGCGTCATCCCCTTTGTGCTCCTTGTGTCGTCGTGGCTTGGTGGCGCCTTGAATTGGCTTTACAGCAACCCGCCGGGGCTTATGGGACGAGGGGGTTTTGCATGTCTGATACGTCCAGTGCCTCCGGAGAGCTCACGGATCACGTCGCTGACGCTCAGCCCAATTCGTTGGACATTCACCGGATCAGACTTGATTTCCCTATTCTCAACCAGACAGTCAACGACGCGCCCCTCGTTTATCTCGACAATGCAGCAACCAGCCACAAGCCGCTGGCGGTACTCGACGCGGTGCAGCGGTTCTACACAACCTACAACTCGAACATCAACCGCGGCGTTCACACCCTGAGCGAGCGGGCAACCGAAGAGTACGAGGAGGCCAGAGACGAGGTACGGCGCTTCATCAACGCTGCTGAGAGCAACGAGATTGTGTTTGTTCGCGGCGTAACCGAAGCCGTGAACCTGGTTGCGCGCGGTTATGGCCAGAGGCGCGTAGGTCACGGAGATGAGGTTGTCATTTCCACAATGGAGCACCACTTCAATATTGTTCCCTGGCAGGTGCTGTGTGAAGAAAGGGGAGCGGCGCTCAGGGTTATCCCAATCAACGATGAAGGTGATTTGCTGCTCGACGAATTTGATAAGCTCCTGAACGAGCGGACCCGGCTTGTTTCGGTGACGCATGTTTCCAACGTTCTTGGCACGGTCAACCCGGTCCGCAGAATCGTTCAACTGGCCCATCAGCGCGACATCCCGGTTTTCATAGACGGCGCACAATCGGCGCCTCACTTTAAGGTGGACGTGCGCGAGTTGGACTGCGACTTCTATGCCTTTTCGGGACACAAACTGTATGGACCCACAGGGATCGGAGTGCTCTATGGCAAGTCCGAACTACTTGAAGAGATGCTGCCCTACCAGACCGGGGGCGGGGCGATTAGCTCGGTTACTGTTGCAAAGACGACTTACAGGCCGGCCCCGGCCAAGTTCGAAGCCGGAACCCCCAACATCGCGGGTGCGATCGGGTTGGGCGCGGCCATAGACTATATGAATTCGCTCGGCCTTGAGCGCATCGCGGTCTATGAGCACGAGTTGCTAGAGTACGCCGTGACGAGGCTGTCTGAGATCCCGTGGGTCCGCGTCATCGGCAGGCCTCGTGAGAAAACAAGCATCGTGTCGTTCACTGTCGACGGCGTGCACGCGCACGACGTCGGGACGATCCTGGACGACTGCGGAATCGCCATCAGATCCGGCCATCACTGCGCGCAGCTGCTACACGAGCGGCTGGGGCTTGTTGCCACCGCGCGAGCGTCTCTGGCCTTCTATAACTTGAAGGAGGAGATTGATAGATTGGTCGAGGGGTTAAAGCGAGTTAGGGATATCTTCGGCCATTGATCGGTTAGTACTGCGTCGCGATGATTTTGATGAACACCTGTACGGGCGTCCCTCCGTGGGCGCCCCTCGGTCGCGACCTTGCCACTTGGCGCGGGGAGGGGCGCCCAC
>JBASRN010000075.1:0-10654 GCA_049273855.1 Blastocatellia bacterium | reverse complement strand
TCCTGGCGGTCGGCCGCCTTACCAACCTGGCAGAAGCACTCAAACGGGACAGCAGTTTCGCCGGTAACATCCGGGAGGTCGTCCTGATGGGCGGTGCCTTGTATGTGCCGGGCAATGTCAGCCCGGTGGCAGAAGCCAACGTATCCGGGGATCCGCATGCGGCCGATCTGGTCTTCGCCGCGCCGTGGAAGGTCACCATGATCGGACTGGATGTGACGACCAAGGTGAGGCTGAACGATGAAATTCTCTCCCGAGTAAAGGCCGGGAACGAGAGATACGGCCCGTTTATCTACTCGATCTCCCGATTTTATGCTGACTTTCACCGGAAGGGACATGTCACCGGCGGGTTTTACGTCCATGACCCGTCCGCCGTTGTTTACTTGATCGAGCCGGGAATCTTTGAGGTGAAAGAAGGGCCGATGAGGGTGGTTTGTGAGGGCATCGCCATCGGGCAAACGATCATGGCTGCCTATGATTACCAGTTCCAACTCCCGCCTTGGAAAGATCAACCCCTGGTGAAAGCGGCTGTGGCGGTGGATCGCGAGCGATTTCAGAAGACGATTGAATCCATTATGATGGGTAACCAGCGGTAGGTCGTCACGCAACGATGCGCCTAAGCGTACGCTGCAGCGAACCCGGCCGGTGCGCTGTGGTCGCAATCCACGCGTCCCGCGGGCCGGGTCGCTGAGCTTGGGCGTTCGGCACTTGCTCCTTGCGTAGACAACGATTGGCGAACCGACTAGCTTGCAGTATCGTATCTCACGATGGATGTGAAATCGTATGTATTGTCCTAATTGCGGCAAAGATAATTCAAACGAGCAAAGATTTTGCCGTTCTTGTGGCTTGAGTTTGCAGACAATTTCTCAAGTGCTGGTCAATGAACATTCACCGATTAAGTCGAATGACAGCCTGATTGAAAACATTAAGCCTGAACAGAGAGGATGGCAGAATCCACTATTGTACGGATTTTTTATGCTATCGCTTGGCATAATAATAATAATCTTTGGCAAGACGATGCTTGGCGAGCAATTGATTGCTGATATTGGGACGATAATTGCTCTTCTCGGCATCGGTCTAATTGGTTTCAA
Organism: Blastocatellia bacterium; assembly: GCA_049273855.1. GTDB lineage: Bacteria > Acidobacteriota > Blastocatellia > UBA7656 > UBA7656 > Onstottus_B. The sequence continues at coordinate 9,566 of JBASRN010000075.1, read as the reverse complement.
AGGTGTATCACTTATGCTGTCGTCTCGGTCAAGTTCCTTACCACAGTCAAAGGTATTGTCGGAGAGTGAGCCAACTGCCAAACTGCCGCCCGCGTCGCAATTTAAAGGGCTGCCAAGCGTTACCGAGCATACTACCCATCATCTTGAGCCGATTCACAGCGAGCGAAAAGCGGAATAAAGCACTGCCATTTTGGAAATTCACACCGTGCCGAACAACTTAAGAATTCGGGCGGCGCGGCATTGTGAGCCACTACCTTCCGCGGCAGTAAGCCGCCGCCCAATTCTGGGTTGAACTAAGCCGGGACTCAAGGGACTCTTTGGACTTTAAGCAGAGCTCTCGATAACAGCCGAATCCGCTTCACTCGGTGCTTTGCCCTGCGGACGGCAAACCAAACGCACTCCGACACTCAAGAATCTGCGGGTCTCATCGATCAATTTAGCCTCGCACGCCGTTTTCTCTTTCGACGCTTCATCCTCGAACATACTTCTCCTTCCACGGCGCAACTCGCGTCGCGTGATCCGTCCTTGAATGTGGCTGAGTGATGTCGATGCGTGCTTCATCACGGGGGGCGTCCTTTCGCTTTGATTGTTGCTCCGAGCGCCATCTCGCTTCCGCAGTTGGGACATCGCATCGCCTCTCGGTCAGCGGCCGGCGTCGGTGATTGCTTCGAGTCGAGTTGCTCGCCTCTGGTCCTCAACAACTGTCTTGCCTTATTGAGTAGTTGCCGGTTCCCAGCAGCCAGCAACCCGTAATATCTCACCTTCACGAACCTCTCAGGCAAGACGTGTTGTAGGAACCGGCGGATGAACTCTTCCGCGCTCACCTTCGCAAATTTCAGTTGATCTGTCGCCGAGTCTTTGTACTTGAAAGTAACCCGCTCGTCTTCAACCTTCACGATTCGGCTGTTCGAGATCGCCACTCGAAACACGTAAGGCGCCAGATACTTGAACGCCGCTTCACCACTCCCGACTGGCTCACAGTGCACCACCCACTGCTTCTTCCATACCCGAGGGTCCACTTGATCGAACAACTCTGTCTTCTTCAGCAGGTCGCGGAACTTTGCCCGATAGATCACCGACAGCGCGCGCACCGGTACCAGGAAATCTTCCCGCGAGCTCTTCCACTCACCCTTCTCGCTCAACCCACCGCCCGCCACGATGTAGTGCACGTGCGGATGATAGATCAGCGCCCGCGTCCACGTGTGCAGCACTCCCACCATCCCAAGTTTTCCTCCGACGAAGCGTTCATCGGCCGCAAGCTTCTGCAGCGCTTCCGATGATGCTCGAAACAGAACGTTGAACACTGTCTTCTGATTCGCTCGGGCTACCCGTCTCAACTCTTCGGGCAGCGTGAAGGTCACCAGGAAGTGTGTTACTGGGAGACGCAACTCCCTCTGATCCTCAAGCCACTTTTGGGCTTGATCGTTCCCGCACTTGGGACAGTGCCGGTTCTTGCACGAGTGATAGCTCCATCGTTTCTCTTCGCACTTCGTGCACACATACATCTGTCCGCCAAGCTCTGGCGTGCGGCACTGCTCGATGTCGCGCATCGCTCGCTTGTGAGCGCGCGGCATCCGCTCGCCGTACTTTGTCAGATACTCCGGCCCGTGCGCCCGGAATATCTCGGCCACTTCCACCATCACCCGATCACAGACCGCGCATGATCCGGTTGATGGCTTCACGCCCGAGGTCTTCCGCTCTCGCCGTCAGATGTGTGTAGATGCTGGTGGTCGTCGGCGAGCTGTGTCCCAGATACTCCTGGATCAATCGCAGGTTCACTCCAGCCTCAAGCAGGTGCGTTGCCCAACTGTGACGAAGCGTATGCACCGACGCTCTCTTGTTGATCCTGGTCTCTTTGAGCGCCGCTCGAAACGCATCTTGTACCGAGCTCTTGTGCATTGGCTCGGTCGAGTCCTTCAACGCGATGTGGTCCTTTCCTTCAGACGGGAACATCCACACCGGGTTGCGATGCGTCACCCAGTACTCCCGCAGCAACTCTACCGTCCGCTCCGGCAGTGGCACATAACGATCTTTGCCCCCCTTCCCGTGTCGCACGTGCAGCATCCCTCTCCCGCTGTCGATGTCGGCCGCTTGAACGTGCGTGCCTTCCTGCAATCGCAACCCGCACGAGTAGATGGTCGATAGGCACACTCGATAGCGTGGCAGTCTCACCCGCTCGAGGATCCTCAGCACTTCTTCGACGCTCAGGATCACCGGCAGCTTCTTCTCGCGTTGCGCCCGCACCAGCTTCAGCGTTGTAAACTCACGGCCCAGCGTCTTCTCGTAGAAGAACTTGATCCCGCAGATCGCGATCGTCGATGAGGCTCGCGCGTACTTCTTGACATTCTTGATGTGCAGGAAATACTGTCGGAGTTCTTCCTCGGTGATCAGATCGGCAGACTTGTGATAATGCTGCGCGAGTTGCCGGACAGCACGAACATAGGCTTCTTGAGTTCGCTCAGACATGCCTCTGAGCTGAAGGGTCTCGATCATTCTCTTTCTCAGTTCGGTCATAGCTACACCTCCGGATTTATTTGCTTTGTCGGCAAATCGAAGTGTAGTTGATCAGACTTTCAGATTGAGAATGATCGAGCTATTCTCAGGCGGGTTCCGCTCTGCGCGTAGCGCTTAGTTCAACAAATCGTTGGACGCGAGCGGCGGTAGCGTGTTTCTCAACTAGCTTGGTGCGGCGGAGGCTGCTTTGATTCGCGCCGCCGCGTCAACTCAGACGTTCGACGGCGGCTCGCCGGGAGGTAAAGGATCTTGACGATGACGGACGAAGAAGCGAACGAGTTTCCCAAGCTGTTCCTAGGCATCATGGAGCGCACCATTCCCGACGGCATTGTCTTTCCAGAGTCCCTCGCGCGACGCAGTCTCGGGAGTGCCTCCGACTTAGTAACGGCAGCCCGGATAACAATCAGCGAAGATCCGCCAGCAACTGCCTCCGAAATCTATCGAGTCGGCGAGGAATGCGCGCTCTGTGGCTTGGTCCCGCCCCCGTCGGGGGTCAGCCGGCGACGTTACACCTTCACCTCGCAGGGGACAGCGGAGGCCTCGGCCTCGGGGTCTGGGCACATCGTGAGTGCCTATCTCGCTGCGTAGAGACCGATCACCAGCGAGGGATTCCATGGTAGCCCGCCGTCTAACTTGCGGTTGCACTGGAGCCGGCGCAACACATCTCGTTGGTTCATTCATGACCGGTTGCGCCGGCCCGCTGATCGTATCCTTATACGGCGCTCAAGGCCGCGGGATTCCATTTTTGTGGCCCAGCGTCGAAATGAAATCGCCATGAGCCAACTTCTGCGGTTCCCCAGTTCGGTCAAGCGAGATCCAGCTATCGAGGTCTGGATGCATGACCATTCGGGTGAATTGGGGGCGATCGCGCAGCGCTGGTTTGAGGTCATGCGCGACTGCGGAGACGATGTTCGAGAGTTATTGCATGATGGCCATCCGACCGCGTGTGTAGGTGACGCGGCATTCGCCTATGTCAATGCCTTCAAAGCTCACGTCAATGTCGGGTTCTTTCGTGGCGCCGAGATTGCCGATCCCGAGCGCCTGTTGGAAGGCACTGGCAAGTTCATGCGCCATGTGAAACTCAGGCCTGAAAGTGACGTCGATGCCACGGCTCTAATGAAGCTAATCAAAACTGCATACACTGATATAAAGGGGCACTCTTGCCATCTCAGCGGCGGCGGATGACACTACTCGAGCCAGGAGAATCCCGTAATGACCGCAAATCCCATCACTAGCGAAGCGAGCGCCGACTCCATACAGATGTATGCCAGGACCGCCGGAGTCTTGGGCCTCATCTCGATCGTGGCCGGCGGGTTCGGCGAGGCCTACGTCCCGGCTGCACTCGTGGTATCGCGGGATGCCGTGGCGACGGCAACGAAGATCATCACGTCCGAGTCGCTGTTTCGCTGGGGCTTCACTGGGTATCTCGTCGAGGCCCTGTGTGACGCAGGGCTCACGCTGCTATTCTATCTCTTGCTTCGGGCGGTTCGAAAGGACCTTGCCTTGCTCGCCGTTTTCTTCCGGCTCATCGGGACAGCGGGTTTCGCGATGGCCCAGGTCTTCTACTTTGCGGCGTTGCCTATCGTCGGAGGCGCTGATCACCTGAAGGCGTTTTCGCCCGAGCAGCTGCGTTCTCTTGCGCTGCTGTCGCTCCAGGTGAGCGGATATGGCCAGTCCGTGTTCACCATGTTCTACGGAGTCGGTTCGGTTCTCCTTGGCTATCTGATGTACCGATCGCGTTTTCTGCCCAAATTCATCGGAATTCTCCTGGCGCTGAGTGGTGTCGGGTTCGTGGCCAAGACCTTCACGTGGGCTCTGGCCCCGTCGTACTCATCACCCCTGCTGCTCATGCCGGCGGGTGTCGCCGGGCTGGCACTGACTGGCTGGTTGCTCGTCAAGGAGTCGACGCCGCGAAATGGAAGGAGACAGCGGCACTCGCGGAATCTCGTTAGCGGTGTGGACGAATGGTTGCTGCCTAATCCGTCGTTGCAGCGGACTCGCTTCGCTCGCCGCTGAACTCCAACGTTATGCCGCGCACACAGAAGCGAGAGCTCATCTACGATGAACCAGGAAGCCACCTTTCGGGCCGTGCTTGGCGGAGGCTTTCTGGCGCTCGTTATGCTCACTCTATACCACCGCCTTCGATCCTGGACCTCAAAGGAAGAGCTCGATCGGCGGCAGGAAGGCCTATTCATCCTGGCGACGTTGCGCCCTGTCGGCCTCCTGCTCTGGCTGGGAGTCATCGGGTATCTCGTCAATCCAGTCTGGATGGTTTGGTCGTCCGTTCTGCTCCCCGCTTGGCTGCGGTGGACGGGAGTCGCGGTGTACGCCTTTGGCCTCGGGCTGCTCACCTGGACGCTCTGGGGTCTGGGCACGAATCTGACGGATACCGTGGTCACAAGGCGAGCGCACACGCTGGTTATGCACGGGCCGTATCGTTGGGTCCGACATCCGTTCTACGACGCCATGGCGTTGCTGATCTTGGCGATCGCTCTGATTGCAGCAAACTGGTTCCTCTTGGTAACCGGTGCGGTAGTCTTTGCTCTCCTCGCAGTACGCAGCGAAACGGAAGAAGAAAAGCTGTTGGCGCGCTTCGGTGAGGCGTATCGCGCGTACCGGGAGAGCACTGGCCGTTTTGTACCGAAGCTGCGCAGTATCAAGCGTGGCGCCCACCAACTTAAGAATTCGTAACAACACTTCGTTGCAGCGGACGGCGCTTCGCTGCGCGCCGCCGTGATCATAGACGTCGAGAACATAATGCGGTGCTAGCGCCTGAACCGCGCGAGCGAGAACCCTCGGTCCTCGTTTCAGGTTGTTCTCAATGCATCGAATCGAGGTGAGGAGCGCAATCGTCTATGCAACTCTGATCGAACTGCGTGCTGTCCCGGGAATTCGAAATTTCGGCTCGCATATCGGCCGTGCTGAAGTCGCCGACGACCTGGCCTTGAGCGGTCTTTCGCTTGTGGGTATTCTCCTGCTGCTCCATGCGGATTTTCGCTCGCCCCGGTTGCTTGCGTTGGTGTTTGTGAGCCTGCCTTTCGCGCTTGTCGGCGGCGTCATCGCCACGCTGTTGGCCGGAGGCGTGCTTCTCTTGGGTCGCTCGTTGGATTTGTGACGGTTCTGGGGATCGCGGCTCGCAACGGTATCATGCTGATCAGCCACTATCGGCATCTGGAATTCGAAGAGATGCAACCATTCGGCAGAGAGATGGTCTTGCGCGGCTAGGAAGAGCGGCTCGCTCCAATTCTCATGACGGCGCTTGCGACGGGTCTTTGATTCGTCTCTTCCGCCTACCGGTATTTTGATCGGCCTCCTCTTCTCCTCTTCTCCCTTGAGCGCTATCTGGTTGTCAGTAGAGGATAAGGATTGATGGGTTCGCCGCCGCTCCACTTACCGGGTCCGGTTGCCTTTGCTATGCCGAAGTGGAGATGATAGTTCCCCGCGCCTGCATTGCCGGTGTCGCCGACGTATCCGATGACCTCGCTCCGCCTTACCGGCTTGCCGTCATATAGTCCGTCAGCGTATCGCTGCAGGTGGCCATAGTAGTAGACGTAGAGACCGGAAGGGTCAACCATGTAGATCATGATGCCGCCCCGGTCGCTTGTATGCAGCTTGACCAGACCATCGGTACACGCAAGCACCTGAGTTCCCTCCGGCGCCAATATGTCCAGGGCCTGGTGAATGCGCCCCTCGGAGCGGTCACCATAGAATGTGTCGCGCAGCTCTTCGGCGGTTACGCCCGCGACCGGTATGAGCAACTTCTTTGTCCTCAGGTAGGCCAGATCGGCTTCATTCACCGCGAGCGCTCCGCTTGCGCCCGTCACCGCCGAATCACCCGGCGGCAACGGCCCGCTGTCGGACCTCGGCGGCGAGGCGCTCGGTTTAGCAGGCGTCTTTGCAGTTGGGTCCGCGCCAATGGCTGGCTCCGGAGCTGGCGCCCTTCTCTCAGCGATGCTGGTGCCAGGAGGAGCCTTCAGATTGTTAAAGACGACTAAGGAGAAAACCATGCATAGACACATTATGACCAGCACGATCCTTCCTGTATGGGTTTCTTCCCTGAAGCCGAACGATTGCGAGGTCTTACTGGTTTTTCTGGCTTTCTCAACGTCGCTGATCATTTTGTCTTGATCTTCAAGCGCGAGCCTCGCGTACCTGTCCGAGACCCGCTGCCCGTGCGATCTCGTAACAGGTCAAACGCTGGCACCGGCTGTGGTGCGCGCGAAGTGATCCATTGTCCTGTTCACTTCCGTCGTCTCGGCCCGCTCGAAGGCTTCTTCGGTTTGACGGTGCTGCCTGTGTCGAGGTCTACCGGCGCAGGATAACCCTTTCCTTGCAGCGCCGCTATCTCAACAACGACTTCTTTCTGGCCTTTGATTGTGCGGGTCACGTTACCTCTCGGATTGTCCTTCGTCTCGGAAGCCTTCTTCGACGATGGGCCGGGGCTTGCATTTGAGTTGGTCGTTGCCTTGTCAGCTACATTCAGCTTGCCGCTTGCATCGCGCGACATCTGCTTGAGGCCGTTCATCACCAGGGCGAGCTCCTTTTTGCTCAACTGCTCGAGCGTCACGCCATACGCTTCGAGGACCGCCCGCAGGTTCTGCTCGGTGTTTGTGTCGCGGTCATACACATCGCGGTAAATGTGCAGCTTGCCGTCTTCAACGGTTATCGTTTCATAGCGCAACTCGACCGGAACGGGGTTGTTCAGCTTCACGGTTTTAGTCTCTTTCCTGTTCGCTCCGTAGTCTGCGATCTGGTCGTCGGTCAGCTCGACTCCGCCCAACTGCCCAAGCAACTTCGCGAAGTCTTTTGCCTGCGCGTCTGTCAGGCCGACGCAGCCGTGCGATGCAAAGTTGCCGATTTTGGCAGGTGACTTACCTCCGTGGATCAGCGAAGGCAAGCCTATTGGGATCTTCAGCAGTCCGAGAGGGTTCAACTTGTCTCCCGCTTTGACCAGTTTGCCAACTTCGACCTTGCTGCTTGGCGATTCCACCCATGGCTCATCAGGCGGCGTCCAGGTTGGATTGAAGATGATAGTTGAAGCCTTGCGCAAACCAGTCGGTAGCGGGAATTCAGGATAGCCGATTCCAATCTTGTATGACTTGATCAGTCGGCCATTCTCAAAAATGTCCATTCGAAAAGCCGGGTCGTTGACTACTATCCGCGAATCGGCAGGCACTCCAACCGGCGCGGATGAAAGAGGAGACGCGGGTGAGGTGCTTTCGGCAGTCGCCTCCCCGTGGCTCCATCTATCGGCCACAAAGACGAACAACTGCGAAACTTTCTCCGGGCCTATCACGTCGCCTATCTCCTTCTCGGCCCTCGCGCGATGATCGGCTGCGCTACTAAAGGTCTCCTTGTTCTCGCGCCCTCCTTCGCGAAGCTGAGCCGTAGCTTCGTGAGAGACCGCTTTGAGCTTGCTCATCTGCTGATCCGTCAGTTGTAGCTTGGCCTTCACCTCGCCGAAGAACGTCTCGTCCGCGAGAAATGCATCAAGCACCGGCAGAGTCACTGCCCATTGGCTCTCGCTCCTGATTGCGATTTGTGAACCCGCGGGCGGCGCCGCCGCGTTCGCGTTTGAAGCCGCACCGGAGTTTGCATTAGAGGTGGCCGCTGAATTTGTGTTGGACACCGGTTTTGTGGGCTCCACGGCACAACCGGCGCTTACCAGGAAAGCAGAAAAAATTGCTACTTTCAGGATCGGCTTCATCAGGTAATCCCCCTATCGCTCGCCTTGAGAAGTTGTCGTACTAATGGTCCCCAATGGGCGCAACCTCCGTGTGCTCGGCGGCCCTGCGGTGGATCTTCTTTGCGAGACCTTTTTACCGCGGAACCGCCGAGTACGCAGAGGTCGCGCACAGACAGAGTGTGACTTATGCAAATTCTCGGCCTATGCTGATACTTCACCCCAGGCTATGATACCGCGACCTGACATCGCCTTTCTGTGCAGTATTGGACAGGTTGCGAAATGATTGCGGCCGCAGTATCAACCTTCGATCACGACGTTCGCTTAAACTACGTCTTGACGCCCCAAGAGTGTTGGGTTCTAATACGGCATCGGAAGGTTTGGCCCCTTCGTCTGGGACTATCGAGCAAAGGTTCTAATAAGCATCGAATGCCGATCTACGGATATCTGCTCATGACGAGCGACATCGTGCTCATTCTGGCAGGCGCGACGATGTACTGGTTATCGCCGAGGCTCCGGCGCAACTGGGTACTGGGATATGGCTCGCCAAGATCGATGATCAATGATGCCACGTGGCAGGCAGCAAACAGATTCGCCGGAACGGGTCTGGCCTTGTTGGCGCTGCTTACGATGTTGCTGCAAGTCAGGTTTTGGCAGGTGATCGAAGCGAACGAGCTGGCGCAAGTGGTTTCATTGGCCTTGGTACTGGCGCTTCCCTTCCTCGTAATGTATTCGACGGAAAAATACCTTGCGCGCGCGTTCAGAAACTGACTGCAGCCCGTGCAGGTTATCCTCGGGAATCTCACTGACTTCCAAGTACTGATCTCAACCGGCAAGAATCTCCTGAATCTCGCAAGCCCGCGCACCCGGGGGACTGCGTGTTTCACAGGGCAAGTCCGCGCAGCTCTGGGTGCGATGCCGCCCGGAGTCTCGCAAACCCGCATAGTTGGGGAACAGCGTTTTGCCCAGTCTCAGGCGCGCGCACGTCTGTCGCCAAGTGCTGTCGCCCGCGAGCGGGCTCGCAACTTCTTTGAGGCAACAACCGCGCCCTGCGAGTCGCGATCTCTTGACGGCCACGCCTAATGAAGTCAGAGTGCTGTTGACAGTTTCTATCTCGCGAAACGAGGGAGTGAACATCATACCCCTCTTCGCATCTGGAGAAGACCCTTGGAACCCATCTCGCACTACTACTACTCTCACCGTTTGAAGCTGCACTTCTGGGATTGGGGCAATGAAGACATGCCCGCGCTCATTTTGGTCCACGGCGGGTTGGATCACGCTCGCAACTGGGATTGGGTTGCGCGAGCTTTGCGCGAGCACTTTCACGTCTACGCAATCGATCTGCGCGGGCACGGCAACAGCCAGTGGG
>JBASRN010000072.1:0-22928 GCA_049273855.1 Blastocatellia bacterium | reverse complement strand
CGACAGGACTGATCGGTTACACCTTTCACTGAGCTACACGTCCAGCCGAAGAGGCTATGGCCACAACACGTCGGGCTTCACCATCACGCCCGACCGGCTTCAGGGACTAAGTCAGGCACAAATCATGTCTGCGGGCTCGCGAGTGCAGTTCCAACTGGTGCGCGACGCCGGCACTTTAAACTGCGAAGGCTGGTTCAAAGAGGGCAAGGGCTCGGGACACTTTGTTTTTGCAGCCAAGCCGACTTTTGCTGCCGAGCTCGAGCGGCGAGGCTACCCGGCGCCCACCGAAACGCAGCAGTTTTCGATGACGCTTAGCGATGTCAGCCTTGCGTTCATCGATGAGCTTAAGACCCAGGGCTATGAACGTCCTTCGCTCGATCAGCTTGTTCGAATGGGCCAGCACGGAGTGAGTCTTGAATACATCCGCGATTTGAAGGCGTCAGGCTACACCGTTGAATCTGTCGATCTGCTGGTCAGGATGGTTGACCACGGGGTGACACCGCGATTGATCAGAGAACTGGACGGAATGGGGTTCAAACAGCTTCCGGTCGAGAAGCTGATCAGGACGGTCGATCACGGCGTCACGCCTCGATTCATAAACGAGCTCAAAGCCGCGGGCTATACCGACCTTTCGCTAGAGCAGATGACCCGAGTCGTGGATCACGGCGTAAACGCAAAGTTCATCAAAGAAGTGGAAACGCTGGGCTACGGACGGCCTCCTTTGGAGCAGTTGGTTAGAATGCAGGATCACGGAGTCACCGCAAAGTTCATCAACGAACTCAAGGAACTTGGCTTTGAGAATCTCTCGATCGAGCAGTTGGTCAGAATGCAGGATCACGGAGTCACTGCCGCGTTCATCAAGAAGGCGCGCTCGCGCGGATTCGACGGCGCTTCGATTGAGGAACTGATAAGGCTTGCAGATCGCGGGTTCGATAACTAAGTAATAACCGCGGGCGATCTCCGGTACGTGCGCCTCGAGTAACCAAGCAAGTTGAGCCACAAAAGCGCTGCCTGCCCTTTGAATTTGGTAATCTCGTTTCGGCCGCGTGAGACTCTGTGTTCCCGTGCAACCCTTAGGGTTTTAACCCGAATGCTTTTCGGATTACCCAGCGGGCGGCTCCGCAACGCTTGACTGCTTCCTTTGCCTGTTGCTTGGTTGCTGATCTTCCCGGATAGAGATATTCAACGGTGAAGTCAGACAAGAAGACTATGTCGTGACGCATCAAGTTCCAGCCCGGCTCAGTCGACAATGCGAGATCCAACAGTTTTTTCCGATCAACTGTCTTCCCAAACGCTCCTGCTTCCTCGATCCGAGCCTTAAGGTATTCTTGTATGCATTGCTGTGCGTGAAAGCAAGCAGCATCGTAGTTGGGATGTTTGCGCGCGCGGAATAACAATCCAGCCGCATTCCATTCACCTTCTGCCTTAACGATCCATTCCCTGGTGATTGCTTTCATAAGACAACCTTCCCGCGTTCAAGCATCTTATCGTGTTGTCCGCGGCGGTCTGTTAGCGCGGCACCAGAACAAGTATCAACTCGTTGGCTCTTTGACGCGCCGCACGGCCTCCTTCGTCATCGCGGTCGTCTCCTGTACCGCCGAGCGTGCTGAACCTGCTTACAACAAACTGCTCGCGAAATCGGAAGTGTCTCCTGGCGATCTCACGGACTGCTTCCCCCGACAGACCGTTGGAGCATTCGTGGTCGGGAAACGTCAGAATTGCCTTTGCTCCGCTGGCAGCTACCGTCTCAAGCAAGTTCTCTAGCGCGGCCGCAGACTCGCTCTTCAAACTGTATCTGGATCGCGGTCTGAGTTCCTGGGAGGGGTAACGTCCTGTGCCGGAGACTTCGCCTGAGACTCCGCAAGCGATCGTTTCAAGCACGTGGTAGAAGCGGCTATAGTGCACGCTTGAGTACGGCGGGTCAATGAACGCTAGGTCGCCATCGCGCAGTCCTCTCGCGGCGTCATTGGCGTCGCGCACGTTTGCTCGGCCGACTCGCATCGCCACTTGATCCGCCAACGAGGCGAACCATTCACCAGTGCGCTCGATGATATCTATGCTCCACGCCTCCTCGATGTATTGCTTAGCGGTTCGCGTAGGTTGAAATGGCTGCGCGGTATGCCCCGGCGACGCGGCACATTCGCTACCGGCCTGAATCAGCGCTGCAAGCGCTACAGCACGTTTGGCTTCGTTGCGAGGCAGAGTGCTTCTAAGCGCATCGAGACAGACTGCTTGTCTCGCACTGAAGTAGTGACCCCCGTAAGCTCGCGTGATCGAGAGCCCTGCCTGGTTACCACACCACCGTCTGAGTTCCTCTACAACTCCTCGCGTCACCACTGAAGCTGCGGGAATCCGCTTCTTTCTTAAGCGCAACCGCGCTCGTTCCTGCCAATCTTGCCAAGCAGTTTGCCAATCAAGTTTGTTCCTTCGAGTAACCACCGCCGCCGCGAGTATCGCGCTATAGCTTTGGAGATCGAACGCTAAGACTGGAACCGGATGATTCTGCGCTACGTGCAGTGCAACAGCAGAGGAGCCGGCGAACAAGTCCACGAATCTGCCGGCGTGTGCTATTTCGTGCGTGAGCACGTCGCCAAGTCCGTTCTGTAGCATCGCTCTTTTTGAACCCATGTATTTCATGTTAGTTAGACAGCGAGCCGAGACTCCCCTGCTCGATCAGTTGGAAGTCAATCAGGCCCGAGGTCCAGGATGGGTTGCGATGGACACTCCAAAAGCGACTGCTGCCGCCGAGAATCTGGTCAAGGAACTGCCTGAACCTCACTAATCTGTGATACGCGACTACCTGAACCGACGCGATCTCGGGAAAGTTCCGCCTGTCCGGGATTGGTGGAGCGCTGAACTCAATCTGCGATATGAAACGAACCCGCTCCCTAAGAAACCGCTCATCCAATGTTCGAAACTGCGGAAGCTGAAAGATATGGTCAGCGTAGTTTCCCCGGTTGCGATGCGAGGCGTCGCAAACGTCCCTGTTTTCATCATTGTCCGTGAATAAGAGGTCGGTCGCAAAAAGAGGATCGCTCTTGAGCGTTCGCCAATAATACTGATGTTCGCGCCGTCCGCGCTGGTCGACGTAACAATAGTTTTTCCCGCTATGCATCTCTAGCCTGACAATTTGTCGCCGCCGAAAGAGCAAGAAGTACCCCAACACGTGCGAGAACGCCCTCATACTGTAGTGGCTTGAGTAATAGCCGCTGACCGAAGACCAAATCGGACTTGCTTGAGTTAACGCCGAGGAGATCATGAAGCTATGAACCGCCCGGAACCAAATCTCTACACCCGCAGTAGCAAACAAGGACGCAACCCCTGGTTTCACGTAAACCGGGCCGACGCTCTTCAGCGGCACTAGACTCTCCAAAGTGGTTGAAAGGTACAATGGAGGGGGAAACGCACGGTCCGCCGCTCCCTTGTCGAGAGTGGCAAACTGCAGTCTGATGCGCGTCTCCAAGCTTGGATCGATCGCCCACTTCATCGCTTCAACCCTGAATGAACACGCTCCCGGTTAGAAGCCGCGAGCGTCGCTAAGCGCTCTGGTTTTCGCCTCCAAACAGGACTGGATGCCAACGTCGCAGCCCAGAGAACATCGCGAAACCGTGCGATTCCCCCACTACCGAGGAATCCTTTCTCTTTGAACTTGGTTTTTGGCAGGAATCGTCCGTTTTCAAGTAGGCCGGCGCGCCCCATAACTTCACGAAGCCATTTTGTGAGTGTTTGTTTCGCATTGTCTGAGATCAGGTGTGACTTCGAACGCCTGAGCCTCCAGATACACGCAGGTAAGAGGCTCAGAAAGGAAACTAGAACACGTCCTTGGTACGCAACGTTGCTAGAGTCTAGCGCTCCCGACTCATCCGCTTCCTCTTTCCAACCCGTCGCTTCGAGCCAAGCATCTAGGCACTGCGCCAGGAATTCGGCTTGGGCTTCAAGGCTCTGCAAGCCAGCGGTGAACAAGTCTTCAAGCCGGTCTTCTATGGCTGAGTTCAGTGTTGCCAGAGCGACCACATCTTTTACCCCAAACTTGATTCCCGGAATCTGTATCATTCCAACGAGGGGTCCAATTTCGAGCATAAGCTTTCGTCCAAGGTCCTGGGCTCGTTCCTTGTTGTCCAGAGGGCCGCGTCCTCCGCGGGCAGTCGGGAAGAGATCTGCGACCAAAGAACGGTCAACTTTCTTTTGATAGAAATTTACATCTATAAAGATTTGAGCTTGCCGGCGTGGTTCATTACGGCGGTCTAGGTCTATGAATATCTCAGCGGGTATTTCCCACTTAACGTCTGGTCTTGCTTCTGCCAAGATCTGCACGGCTAGATATGCGCCGTTTATTCGATGCTGTCCATCTATCACTGAGAAGTACAGTATCGGATCGTTCTCGTCAAACACCAGTTTGCCTGCCTGAGGTGCCTCACCTGGAATCGGCTCGACTCTATTATCGCTGACCTCGACTCTAGCACCGTTTACATGAAGAAGGACATTTGAGAATGTTGGGTACTCGCTTCTCTCGAAACCAACAACTCGAGGAACTCTAGGAGGCCACTCTCGCCCTGGATCAGTTTTTGTTGGCTCGTAGATCTCCTGGAAGCAAGCGTCCAAACGGTCGGGGGCGTCGACTATCTCCTGCTGAAGAAGATACGCCGCAATTTGCGCGACGCGTTTCCAATCGAGCGAGCGCTGGATCGCGCAAACCTTGCTTGCGTCTCGATGCGGGGTATGTGGCGTTCCAGGCCACCACTCCATCAGCTTCACGACGTCGAGTGCCGTAAGGCAGTGTCGGATATCCTGAAGGTGGAGCGGAAGAAACGGGTTCGCGGGGACGATCACAGAAATCCGCTGTATGGAACCGTTCGGCTTCATTGAGGTATCCGCTGGTGACCGAGGTACGGGTCACATCCTAGCAAAGATCGATGTCATTCAGAAGCTCGTCTTATGGCCCTCTTACCGCAGATGATTCAACAACTCACTCACTTCATCAAACACTCCTGTCTCGTCCTGAGTCTCAAGCCTGATCTTCAACACGCCGCTCGGGGCGAAGCTTGCCGAGCCTTCCGACACCATCGCGATCAATTTGTCGGGATCGACCTTAGCTCCCTCCGAGAACTTCACCGCTAATCGGTCGCCTTCGCGGTCGATCGAGATCACCCCAAGCCTCGAAGCTTCACGACGCAGCCTGGCAAACTCAAACAAGCTCTCGACTGTCTCGGGGATCGCCCCGTAGCGGTCTTCGATCTCCGCATGAACTTCAGCCAGCTCCCCTTCGCTTTCAGCCGAAGAGATTCGCTTGTAGGTGCGAAGCCGCTGGCTCATGTCGTACACATAGTCTTCCGGGATTCGAATGTCCAGCCCCAGGTTGATTGTTGTCGAAACCTCTTCTTCAATCGGCTCGCCCTTCAGCTCGCGCACCGTGCGCTCAAGCATCTGGGTATACAGATCAAAGCCTATTGCGTCGATCTGGCCCGATTGCTGGCCTCCCAGTAAGTTCCCCGCGCCGCGAAGCTCGAGATCGAGCGCCGCGATTCTAAAGCCTGCACCCAGATCGGAGAACTCGCGAATCGCCGCAAGCCTTCGCCGCGCAATGTCCGACAAGGTGTCTTCGCCCGGGATCAGCAGATACGCGTATGCCCGCCGGCTGGATCGACCGACTCGTCCGCGCAGTTGGTAGAGCTGAGAAAGACCGTACTTATCCGCCCGGTTGATGATGATCGTGTTGGCCAATGGAATGTCGATGCCGTTCTCGATGATCGTAGTGCACACAAGCACGTCGAGTTCATGGCGGACAAACTTCATGATGACGTCTTCAAGGTCCTTCTCGCCCATCTGCCCGTGACCGACCCCGACGCGAGCCCCGGGAACGAGCCGCTGAATGAGTTCAGCGATGGTAAAAATCGTCTCCACGCGATAGTGAACAAAGAACACCTGGCCGCTTCGTTGCAATTCGAGTTCGATCGCCGACCGCACGACGGCCTCCGAGAACTGAACGACGTGAGTTTGAATCGCGAGCCGGTCACGCGGCGGGGTTTCGATGATGCTCATATCGCGCAACCCGGCCAGCGACATGTTGAGTGTGCGCGGGATCGGGGTCGCCGACATCGCGATCACATCGACTTTCTTGCGCATCTGTTTTATGCGCTCCTTGTGCGCGACTCCGAAGCGCTGTTCTTCATCGACGACAAGAAGGCCAAGGTCTTTGAAGCGAATATCCTTGGAGAGAAGCCGGTGCGTGCCGATGACCACATCAACAGTGCCGGCTTCCAGCATCTTGACGACTTCCTTCTGATCCTTTGTCGTTCGAAAGCGCGAGAGCATTTCGATGCGCGCGGGAAAGGCGCTGAATCGTTGCTGGAACGTTTTGAGGTGCTGGAAAACCAGCACGGTGGTTGGCGCGAGCACGGCGACCTGTTTGCCTTCCATCACCGCCTTGAACGCGGCTCTCATAGCCACTTCGGTCTTGCCATAGCCCACGTCGCCCACGATCAACCGGTCCATCGGCTGCGTGCTTTCCATGCCCGCCTTGACGTCTTCGATGGCGGCTTCCTGATCGGAAGTTAGCTGATACTCGAACGCGTCTTCGAACTCCTCCTGCCACGGCGTGTCAGCCCCGTAAGCGTGACCTTGAACGAGCTTGCGCTCGGCGTAGAGCTTCAAGAGCTCTTCAGCCATGTCACGCATCGCGCGTTTCGCTCGCGTCTTGGCTTTTTGCCAGCCGATGCCGCCAAGCCGGTCGAGGGTTGGCTGGTTTCCTTCGCTTCCCGAGTAGCGCTGTACAAGATCCAGACGCTCAACCGGCACATATAGCCGCGCGCCTTCCGCGTAGGTCAACAACATGAACTCGCGAACATCCGACCGCGCGCGTTCGAGCCCCGCGGCTACGTTGCCGGTAGCAGCGCCCGCGGTCGTGATCTGAGTAAGCCCTTGAAACTGCCCGATGCCGTGATCGACGTGCACGACGTAGTCGCCGACTCTCAAGTCGCCAAGGTCCGAGAGAAACGCGGCAGCCTTGCGTTGTTTGCGCACGCGCTTGGGTAGGGCGCGCTGTCGCGCGGACATTTCGGCTTCGCCAAAGACGTCGCTCTCGGTCAGCAGGTTCAGGCCGGCTACTGGAAGGGTGAAACCGTTCGAGATTTTACCAACGGTGACGAGTCTCTGATCAACCCGAGCAGCGTCGGCGCGCCGGCGCGAAGAGAGCGATGGCGCAAGCTCCGCGGCAACGTTGTACTCGCCGAGCATCTCGACCACGCGTTCGGCGAGACCGAGA
Source organism: Blastocatellia bacterium (assembly GCA_049273855.1). Lineage (GTDB taxonomy): Bacteria > Acidobacteriota > Blastocatellia > UBA7656 > UBA7656 > Onstottus_B. The sequence continues at coordinate 15,667 of JBASRN010000072.1, read as the reverse complement.
CTCGGCATCACGAACAGCGTTGTGCGGGAGTCGGCTTCGATCTCGCGCGCAAGGTCCTGAACGCGCCCGTGATAGCGACGGGGAGCTTGCGAGACGATCGGAACATCGGGGGTGGATTCAGTGAGGTTGAAAAGGAAGAGACTTGACCGTCGCCGACTGGCGGAGAAGCTCTCTTCCAGTTTGTCGGCAGCGGCCGCCGCCAAAACGCCGGTTTCCGAAGCCGTACTCGGATCAATTGGGCGAACGGGCTCGGCCACAGCGGGCTCAAGGGTCAGCGAGTCTATTCGAAAGCGCTCATCGGTCCGAGCAGCTTCACGCCCAAGCAAACGCAGCTCAACGCGGATGCTCACATCAATCTTCGCACGCAGCTCGTTCGCCGTCAGAAACAATTCTTCCGGGGGAAGCGCGAGTTCCCCGCCTTCGTCGGCTTGCGCGAAGCGATCCGCCAGCAAACCGTAGAGTTCACCCGCGCGCTTCTCAACCTCAACCGGCTCATCAATGACCAACACGGCGTCCTTGAAATAGTCGAACGCCGACGAGTTAAGCGGGCGAGTGAGCGGGATCAAGTATTCCCAGCCGGGAAACGGTTCGCCGCGCTCGGCGTGCGCAAGCCGCGCGCGCAGGTCGCGTCGAAAACGCTCATCGGTCCAACGTTGTTCGGCTGCGTCGGCCCATTGCATGAACTCTTCGCGGCGCACCGAAAGTTCACGCATCGGTACGATGATCGTCTCGCCGACCCGATTAACCGAGCGCTGAGTTTCGGGATCAAACTCGCGGATCGATTCCACGGTGTCGCCGAAGAATTCGACCCGATGCGGCGCGTCGTGAGAGGGAGAGAACACGTCGAGAATCCCCCCGCGCAAGCTGAACTCGCCGACCGCGCCGACCGGCTCCTGGCGAACGTAGCCTCCAGCTATCAACAGATCGACGATCAACTCGGGCGGCATGTCTTCGCCGGTGCGCAGCGTGATGCCGGATGAATTGAGAGCTTGAGGCGCGACTGTGCGTTCGGCAAGCGCACCAATCGAGATGAGTAGGATTCGCGCTTCACCGGTCGCGGCGCGGTGCAAGGCGAGCGCGCGTTGTTCAAGCGCTTCGGCGTGAGGGGAAGTGCCGTCGTAAGGGTCGGCTTCAAGCGCTGGAATCGTCAGCACCCCTGGTGAGTTCGCTCCTCCGAGCGCCGAATAGAAGAACTCGACTTCGGACAGAAACTCCTCGACCTCGCGGTTCGACCGGGTCACCAGGACCACGCGCCGTCCGGTCTTTTTCTCGATCGACGCCAGAATGAGAGAGCGCGCGCCTCCGGCAAGCCCGGAGACAATGACAGTGCGCTCGCCGGCCGCTATCTCGGATGCCAGCCGCTCGACCTCGGCGCTTTCCAGGAGCCGGTCGAAGACCACGGATGAAGAGAGCTCGGAGACCACCGCCGAAAATTGAACCACAGATAGCCACGGATGAACACCGATCAAAACGTGACGGGAGCCGCACACAGTCGTCTGGGTGACCTGGCGCTGATCTTAAAGTCATCCCCCCAGGTGTTATCTGCATCCAAGCATAGTCAAAGCTCGCAAGTCGTTAGTGTTGCCAATGGAAAGACCCGTTTGTTACTATCGATTGAAGCTGATGCAGCTAGGCTCACGTGCCGCGCCGGAGGACTAATCATGAAAGTCAAGCCGCGAGCGCTGGTGATCGCCGCGCTGGCGATCTCTCTGATCTGGGTCGCCGCATTCGCTCGCGAGTTGCGTGCGCGTGAGGCGCGAAAGGCGATCGCCGAGGGTCTCGGTTTTGACAAACCGGATGGCGTGAGAATCAAGAACATCAGCGCGGCCGCGGGCGGAGACGCGGTGGCCGAAGCAACGATCGAAACTGGGTTTCACCTGAGGCAGGACAAGGACGGCAATTGGAAAGCGGTCGAGATCAGAACCGGGGACCGGCGCTGGGAATCAATCGATCTTATTCAGACAGCGGTTCGCAAAGAGAAAGCGCTTCGAACAACCGCCGACCTTCGCACGATCGCGACCGCGCTTGAAGCGTTCAAGCGCGAGCGCGGCCACTACGCAGCAGCCGAAAGCTCGGCCGGACTGATCGATCTTCTCGCGCCTCGGTATCTACCGATGATCATCCGGATCGACGCGTGGTCTAACAACCTGGAGTACAAGGGCACGACGTCCAGCTATCGTCTTGCGAGTAGCGGCCCGGACGGCAAGCCCGCCACCGACGACGATATAGTCATAGAGAACGGCCGATTGGTAAAAGGGGCAGCCGAGTGATCTTCAACCCCGATGAACCAACGAACCGGACTCGGGTGGCGGCGGCTTATCGCACCGCGATGATAATCGCGCTTGCGTTGACCGCGAGCATCGTTCTTTACATAGTGATTGGGCTGATAATTCTGCGCTCGAGCCCCGCCGTTTCGCGAGATGAGCTGTTGATCCCGTTCTATGGTGGGGCGGCGGTGTTCGCGCTTGGGGCGTTGGCGTTCAGGCGGCTTCAGATGCAAGGGGCGAGATTGGAGTCGGTTGCGGCGCGGCGCGGCGTCAACGGGTTGATCGGACATCTGGTGACTACGACGCTCATATCCGGGGCTCTTGTTGAAGTCGTCGGGGTGCTCGGCCTGATGCTCAGTTTGTTAACCGGCGATTTGACTCACGTGATACGGCTTGGCGTAGTGGCGCTGGCGGTTTTGGTTTACAACCTTCCGCGGTTGCGACCGTGGCAGCAAGCCGTCGAGTACTTCGAGCAAACCGCCGCGGCGGTCATAGAGTGAAAGGAGCCGGCGGAGACCGGTAGCGTGCAACTAACGGTTCCGGACGAGAAAGGAAGCAGCTTTGATAAAGAACAGAATGGTGATGATCGGCGCGCTCTTGATGACGCTCGCGATTGTGGGATCGGCTCCTGTGGCGGGCCGCACGCAAACCAGTCAGGACAAGCAAGAGAAAAAGGATGCTGCCGGTCCCGACAAGCGCGGGCAAGCTTTGAGCAAGTACCTAGAAGCCAAGAGGCTCGAAGAGGCAAACAACTACTCGGGCGCGGTGGCCGCCTACAAGGAGGCTATCGAGCTCGATCCTCAGTCTGTCGAGCTTCGAGTCGCGCTCGGATCGCTTTACCTGAAGAACCGCAACGTGATCGACTCCGAAGCTCAGGCGAGCGAGGCGATGAAGCTCGCCGCCGACAACGTGGAAGTGCGAACGCTGCTGGCTCGCGTCTACCTGACCCAGAGCTTTGTCGGCACGACCACGGTGAAAGAGAAGGCGCGCGCCGCGATTAAGGAGCTTGAAGAGGTCGTGCGGCTCGATCCTAACGCCAAAATCGAGGTCGGCGAACAGGAGATGCCCGCGCTCGCGGTGATGGGCTCACTTTACTGGACGCTCGAAGAGCCGGACAAAGCGCTTGATGCATTCAAACGCGTCTCCGAGGGGAACTCGTCTTCCGACAGGGCGCACTTCCAACTCGCGCAACTCTATTTCCAAAAAAACAAGTTCCGCGAAGCCGCCGCAGCCGCGCGCAAGGCTTATGACGTCGATCCGAAGCAGCCGCAATATGCCGGGCTGCTGGCAAAGTCTCTCTTGCGTATAGGGCGGACGCAGGAGGCGCTGGATATCTACAAGAAAGCGATCGGGATCAAGGACCCTGCGGCCAAGCCGGACAAGAAGGCTGTGGAGTCGAAGGCGTCCGGCGAAGAAAAGGACGCCACGAATGAGGATGGCAGCAAGGAAGTGCTGATCAATTCGCCGCTGCTGTTCGATTACGCCGAAGCGCTGGTATTCGCGGGACGCTACGACGAAGCGGATAAGTTTCTCGACCCGGTATTAAAGGAAGTGCGTAAGGACCATCCGGCTTATCTGACGGCGGTCCGACTCAAGGTCGACGGGCAGCGACGAGCGGGAAAACGACAGGAAGCAGTGCAAACACTGGAGACGGCGTTGAAGGGCCAGGACGTCTCTGAGAGCCTCCCGCTTGTTTATTCGTTGGGCGAGACCTACGAGGAGATGCTTCAGTTCGACAAAGCGATCTCGACCTACGAAGATGCGCTTGCGTCGGTCGTAAACCCTGACGGAACAGTCAACAATCGCGAGCAGGACAAGCAGGCGGCCGGAGTAGTGCTGCAGCGAATCGCGTTTGCGCAGCGGCTGGCCGGGCGGGAGAACAAGATGCTGGAGACGTTCGAGCGGATGAAGAAGGTTCTCGGCCCGAACGAGCCGCGCGCCGACCAGCTCATCATCAGCACCATGATTGACGAGGGCAAGCACAAAGAGGCGCTCGAGGCGGCTACGGCTGCGGCGAAGCGTTTTCCCGATGAGCGAGCCTTCAAGCTATATCGAGCCCAGGCAGCCGGTAAGCTTGGCGATCATGCCACGGTCGACGAGACGATGAAGGCGCTGCTTGCAAGCAAGCCGGACGACGCCGAAGTGTATCTGTTCTGGTCGAGCGTCCAGCTTGACGCAAACCAGGTCAAGCAGGCGGAAGAGAGCGTCCGCAAAGCGATCAGCCTGGAGCCAAACGATCTCGGACCGCTGGTTACACTCGCCAGCGTTCAAGACAGACAGAAGAAGTACAAGGAGTCCGAAGCGACCTTGCGGAAGGCGCTCGAGATCGACCCCGACAACGCCACCGTGCTCAACAACCTGGGTTACTTCCTCGCCGATCGAAACGAACGGCTGTCGGAAGCCGAGGCGTTGATCAGACGCGCGGTGAACATCGAACCCACCAACGGGTCCTTCCTGGATTCGCTCGGCTGGCTTCTGTTTAAGCAGGGCAGGACTGCCGAGGCGCAGAAATATCTCGAGCAGGCGGTCGTTTACCAGCAGAGGTCGGCTACGATACGCGATCACCTGGGCGACGTCTACAAGAAGCAAGGCCAGACCGAGAAGGCGCGAGCGAAGTGGGAAGAGGCGCTCAAGATGTCCACGGAGCCCGACGAACTCAGGAAAATCAAAGAGAAGTTGGAGAAGAAATAGACTGACACCGCCGCGGCGCAGCAGGTTAAAGGATGCCCAGGATCAGAAACTACGCTTTGGTTTGCATTGCTGCATTGGTGGTTGCGCTGCTGCTTCCGCTTTCTGGATTCTCCCTGCAATCCAGCCTCGCTCCCGCCTATCAACCGCGATCGGGGCAACTGGGGACTAGACACAATCGCGCCCCTGAATCGCGCGATTCGGGTCGAGCGGCTTCCGGCGACGACGCCTCGGACCCGCGATCTAGTCACGCGTTGCGCGAGATCGCCGCGCTTGAGCAGAAATGTCTCGACGAGGTGAATCGATTGCGGCGAGCGCACGGGCTCTCGCGGCTCGACCTGGATGAGGAATTGCTCGATGTCGCGCGCGCATACAGCCGCCGAATGGCGGAAGAGAGGTTCTTTGCGCACGAAGACCCGGAGGGCCTCACAGTTCGCCAGCGCGTCGAACTCGCCGGAATCAGGTGGCGAATGGTCGGCGAGAACCTGGCGTATTCGAACGGCTACACCAATCCGGTGGCTGCGAGCTTACGCGGCTGGATGGATAGCGAGCCGCACAGGCGCAACCTGCTGGATCCGGCTTTTACGCAGACCGCGATAGGCGTTTGGATAAGCTCGAACGGAACCGTTTACTTCACTGAGATATTTCTGAAACGGTAATCCATAATCCCGGTTCGCACACGGTCTCTAGCCGGCGATCGATTCAAACTTTCAGAGCGCGCGAGCTACGCGCTGCGATAGACGGACCAACCACTAACTTCATGCCTTCTTCCATATATCTTCGGTGCTACGCGAAAATCAACTGGACCCTCGACGTGCTCTTCAAGCGCGAGGACGGCTTCCACGAGCTTCGTACGATCTATCAGACCATCTCGCTTCACGACCTGATTCGCATAACCGAAACCTCCGGCGCGATCGAGATCGTTTGCGACGATCCGCAGATTCCGTGCGATGAGACGAACCTCGCGCACATGGCTGCGACTCAACTGCGCGAGTTGGTTGGCACAAACCTCGGCGCGCGCATCGAAATCGAGAAGCGGATTCCAGTCGCGGCGGGGCTTGGCGGAGGATCTTCGAACGCAGCGGCTGTTCTTCTTGGGTTGAGCCGCTTGTGGAAAGTCGAACCGGGTGATCGGGAGCTTACACAGATCGCGGCTGGCCTCGGGTCTGATGTTCCATTCTTTCTGATCGGCGGCACAGCTTTGGGCGTGGGTCGAGGCGAAGAGGTTTACTCGATCGAGCAGGCTGAATGCGAGCACCTGGTGTTGGTGAATCCTGGCTTCGCGGTGTCAACTGCAGAGGCTTACGGAAAGCTCTTGCAGTTGACAGCTACTTGCTCGGCGGCTATGATGCCCTTTACTTTTTTTGCCGCTAAAGGCATCCGTGGGCTGTCACTTGCGGTCAGCAACGATCTCGAAGAGGTTGTGATGGCCGCGCATCCCGAAATCGCGGAAGTCAAACGCAGGCTGTTGAGCCTGGGCGCGAAAACCGCGCTGATGTCCGGCAGCGGCCCAACAGTCTTTGGGGTCTTTGAAAACGTGGAGACGAGCCGGCTGGCGCACTCAAAGATGCGCGCGGTTGGCTACTGGTCGGAGCCCGCGCGCGCGATCAACCGGCGGGAATATGGGGAAACGCTTTTTCAATAAGGCAGCCTTGCATGGTTGAAGCCTCCGGATTAGAGCACCTGGCTTCTCGGCAAGTCGGAGAGTTTCGGACTACAATCCTTAAAAGCTGAACACTGGGGAGTCGCCAAGCGGTAAGGCAGCGGCCTTTGGAGCCGCCATTCGGAGGTTCGAATCCTCCCTCCCCAGCCATGAAGACGGTCTCTGGTTTCGGGTTGCTGGTTTCTGGTTAGACCACAAACCCGAAACCAGAAACCAGAAAACTGTTCTTGCGGAGGAGAGGGTGAACATAAAGGTCTTTTCAGGAAATGCGAACCGGGCGCTCGCTGAAGAGATCTGCCAGCACCTGGGGATCGAGATTGGCAAAGCGAACACCGGAAAGTTCTCTGACGGCGAATACAACTTTCAGATCCTTGAGAACGTGCGCGGCGAAGACTGCTTTATAGTTCAGCCGACTTGCCCGCCAGTCGATCAGAACTTGATGGAGTTGCTGATAATGCTCGACGCGTTTCGGCGCTCGTCGGCAAAGCGAATAACGGCGGTAATACCGTACTACGGCTACGCGCGCAAGGATCGGAAGGACCGGCCGCGAGTTCCGATCTCGTCCAAGCTCGTCGCCAACCTGATAACCGAGGCCGGCGCCGACCGTGTGCTTCTGTTTGATCTACACGCGGGTCAGATTCAGGGGTTCTTTGATATACCGGCCGATCACTTGTTCGCCGCGCCGGTGCTGGTGGGCTATTTCCAGAATCTGGCACTGCCCAACCTGACCGTGGTTGCGCCTGACGCGGGAGGCGTGGAGCGAGCGCGCGCTTACGCAAAGCGGCTGGACGCCGAGTTGGCGATCATCGACAAACGCCGCGACTACGAACGGCTGGGAGAAGTGGAAGTGCTCCACGTGGTCGGCGAGGTCGAAGGTCGTTCGGCGTTGATTGTCGACGATATGATCGACACGGCTGGAACGTTGGTTCAAGCCGCAGTAGCGCTCAACAAGAACGGAGCGGAGCGAGTGCTGGCTTCTGCTACGCACGCAGTGCTGAGCGGTCCAGCGGTACAGAGAATCGAGGAGTCGCCGCTTGAGGAAGTGGTTGTGACTAACACGATCCCGACTGCGAGCGCTTGCGGGTCCGCGAAGATCACCTGCCTGAGCGTCGCGAAGCTTTTGGCGGAAGCCATTTTGTCGATACACGATGAGACGTCGGTGAGTAAATTGTTTATTTGAAGTTCAGTGATGCGTGACGCGAGATTCGTGATTGCTGCTGCGTGAGAAGAGCGCTTTCAGAGTCACTGAGCGCGCATCACGATTCGGAGTTAGGAATGATTAAAGACTTAACAATCAATGCAAGCTCGCGCGAGGGAGTGGGCAAGGGCCCGACTCGGCGACTGCGAACTCAGGGGATGATCCCAGCCGCCGTCTACGGCGAAGGGAGTGCCCCGGTTGCGATCGCGGTGAGCGCGAAGGACATCGCGAGCATTCTCCGTTCCGACACCGGACATAATACGATCTTCAAGCTTGCGGTGCCTGGAGAAAAGGGCGCGGAGCCGGCGACGGTGATAATCAAGGATTGGCAGGTCGATCCGGTCAAGGGCCGGCTGCTTCATGCGGACTTGCTGCGATTGTCGATGACGACGGCAACGCGGGTTCGCGTTCGCATCGATACCACGGGCGAACCGATCGGCGTCAAAATGGAAGGCGGCATACTCGAGCTCCAGATGCGCGAGCTTGATGTCGAGTGCCTGCCGGGCGACATCCCCGAGTCTATCGACGTTGACGTTTCGGGCTTGAACATAGGCGATCACGTAACGGTTGCCGATTTGGTCTACGACCGCGACAAGATCAAGATTTTTGTGGACGCTAACCAGATCGTCGCGGGCGTGCTTGCGCCGCGAATCGAAGAGGTCGTTGCACCGGCCGCGCCTGTTGAGGGTGAAGTCGAGGCGGCACCGGGCGCCGAGCCCGAAGTGATCAAAAAGGGCAAGACCGAAGAAGAGTAGTCCCTGGTCCGTAGTTCGTAATCCGTAGCCCGTTGCGATCAAGAACTAGCAACTGACTACGGACTACGGACTACGGACTACTGGCTACCGACTATGAAGCTGATCGTAGGTCTTGGGAATCCTGGGGAGGAGTACGAGGCGACTCGGCACAACCTTGGATTCATGCTCGTTGACAGGTTGTTTGAACGTACGGGTGGCCGCCGCTTTCGAAGCGAGCTATCTGCCAGGACTGCCGAGGTCACGCTGGCCGGCCAGCGCGTCCTGCTGGTCAAGCCGCAGACCTTTATGAATCTGAGCGGCGACGCAGTAAAGCCCCTGCTCGAGCGCTACGGCGAAGACGACGCGGCAAACCTGATCGTGGCTTCTGACGAGGCTGCGCTGCCGTTCGGAATGATTCGAGTGCGGGCGCGAGGGAGCGCCGGCGGGCAGAAGGGGTTGAAGTCAATCATCGACCGGCTCGGATCAGGAGAGTTTGCGCGCGTGAGAATGGGCGTTAGGCCGGATCATCCGGTTTCGGATCTTGCGAGCTTCGTACTCGCGAAGGTCCCAAGGCGCGACCGGGAAGCGCTGAACGAAGTGCTTGACCGAGCTGCCGAGGCCGTTGAAGTGGTGCTCGCAGAAGGGGTTGAGCGCGCGATGCAGCGCTTCAACGAGCGAGTGAAGGAAGCGATAAAGGTGACTCGTCGTGCGTGATCCGTGACCAGAAACGGATCACGCATCACGGATCAAGCATCACGATCTGTTCTTTGTCAGAGGTTCAATAGTGAACTTCCTTGCTCTGGCTGTGGGCCAGGGCTAACCGAAGCTTCGCGCGAAGCTGAAGTTCTTGCTTAGTGCGGGCGAAGTCTTATCCAAAAGGAGGGCACTCTCAGATGAGAGTCTACGAAGTGTTATTTATAGTCGCCCCGAATGTCGAAGAGGGCGACATCGAAAGCCTGGTCACCCAATTCAGCGACATCGCAACCAACCAGGGGGCGCAGGTGGCCAAGGTCGATCGAATTGGCCGCCGCCGGCTAGCCTACCCCATAGGGAAATTCAACGAAGGCCATTACGTCGTGCTGACGATCGAAGGCACCGGCTCGGAGATCGCCGAGATCGAGCGGCGCATGCGTGTCAGCGACGCAGTAATTCGCTACATCACGATACGCATCGACGAGGACCTGAAGCGAGCCGAGAAGTTTGGCGCTCGACGCGCCGCGCGCGCTGCTGCGGGCCGCGGGCGAAACCGCGGGCGCAAGACTGAACCCGTTCTTCCGATAGGCAGCGACGACGATAATGATGAGGAGGACGAAGACTAATGAGCAGCGAACCTAGAGATCAGGGACGGCGAGACGATCGTGGCGGACGCCAGGGCGGCGGAGGCGGAAGGCGCTTCATTCGCGCGCGCAAGTCGTGCAAGTTCTGCGCCGACAAGGTGGACTACATCGACTACAAGGACTCGCGAATGCTGGGGACCTACATCCCCGAGCGCGGCAAGATTTTGCCGCGTCGAATCTCGGGGACGTGCGCCCCGCATCAGCGGATGCTTGCTACGGCGATCAAGCGCGCTCGCAACTGCGCGCTTCTTCCGTTTGCGACCGATTAGTCATGGTGCGTAGTCCGTAGCCTAATCAGCTACGGACTACGGGCTACGGACCACGGACTAATTAGCGAGGATTTATCAATGGCACATATGGACGTTTTGCTTTGCGAAGACGTGGACAATCTTGGAGAGCGGGGTCAGGTTGTGCGGGTGCGCGCGGGGTACGGCCGCAACTACCTCCTACCGCAAAAGATGGCCATCGAAGCGACCACAGGCAACAAGAGAATGATCGAAGAGCAGCAGCGGGTGCTGGCAAAGCGCGAGACTCGTGAAAAGACGTCGGCTCAAGGCGAAGCTTCGAAGCTCGACGGGGTGGAACTGCGCTTCGAGCGTCGTGTAGGCGAGCACGGGATACTCTACGGCTCGGTCACCGCGCTCGACATCGCCGAGGTGCTCAAAGAAAAGGGGTACATCATCGAGCGGCGGAGAATCGGATTGCGCGACCACATCAAAGAGGTCGGCGAATACGACATCGTAATCAAGCTTCACCGAGACGTAACGCCTACGATCAAGGTGAAGGTCGTCAAGGAAGGCGGCGCGGAGGAAGTTGTGGAAGCGGCTCCCGAAGCCGATTCCAGCGAACCCGTGGAAACGGGCTCCATCGAAGCCGAGACTGAGGCATCTCCGGCCTCCACCGAGGATGGCGAGTAGCTAACCAGACTGCTCCGCAATCTGGCCAAATATAAGCGTTAGGCGAGGGTGCTCTGGGCCGAACTAAGTGAGCCCGGAACGCCAGGCCTGTGCGAGCTTGCGCCGGGAGAGAAAGAGCCTTAGATCGTCGTTGGCCAGTGCCTTCCACTACGTGAGGAAACTGATATGCCGCCTACCAAGTCTTGTTACTAATTTTGGATTCCACCCGGCCCTTTGCTCCGGCAGCAGTTACTGACGCATTGGAAGCATTCTGGTGCGCTGTCACAACTCACGAAGATCTGACAATGGCCGCTGCAGTTTGACTCACCCCCATTGCAAGAACAGGTGCACGAAAAGGATGCAGGCCTCGATGTGGCGCTGGCTGTTGCAGGTTCAGTGCCGCGTACATTAGCTTTCGGCGCGTAGCGCGATGAACCTTGGATCTGCACTCCGAAGACGGGCAGAACCAGCAGAACAAGGATGAGCGAAAGTTTGCGGTTCATGGATATCCCTCCTGCCGCAGTTAAGAGGCGTTATCATTCACGTTGCCGCGTCTAATGTTTGAACTCGTCGTGGTGAGATCAGCGTTTGGTAAACCACCTGGTCCCATCCGAGAATTCGACCTCGCCAACGAAGATCTGAAAGTCGGCAGCGTCTCCAGGGAACCACATTTCTTCCGAATTCCAATCGGGCGGGCGTTTGTCCTCCCAGGTCAGGCCGTCCCTTTGGATGAAATTACTAGTTGGTTTCTTTCGTGCTTTGGCCCACAGCAAGGGATCGACGACAAATTCCTCCCCTGGACCAAGCGGATGACTACCTATTCGCAAGACATCAAGCGCGTTCGTTCGCTTGTTCAGCAGTCCGAGCGCAAAAGCCTTTACCGTCTGATCTCCCATATTTATCACTCTGACGGTAGGACATGCCGAGTACCGGGCCGAGCCCGCCAGCCCGCCAGTCAAATCTTTGTATTGACGCTTGGTAATTGTCTTTGTGTTAGCCGATTGTATCGAAATCGCCGCATGTTCTGAGCTATTGACCTCAAGCGCAGTGTCCGAAGACCCCCTCACCCTTTCAGCCGTAGTCTTCTCCTGACCGCGGTTCATGGCAAAGATCGCGTTGTCACCAAGAACTAAGCTCGTCAATAACAGCAACCCCAGACATCCCGCAATCTCAGTCGCGGGAAGACCGTAACGCTTTTTCATGATGGTCCCCCTAAGTTGAAGTGGCTGTTGGCCGGATTGCCATCGACGCAGGTACCAGTAGCGCTAACACGCCTCGCTTTTTTCCGAGCCAACAGTTTCTGCTCGATCCGCTTGGAACACAGCGGCACAGGCGATTTCTGACTCCACAACGCGGTGGCATTCTACTATAGGTCTAAGTTAATTGCACGGAAAACTGATATACAAAGTACAGACCTATGCGCAGTCGATGCTACAGTCGACCGCCTAGAAAAGCGATAGTCCCCGTTGAATAGATTCATCCGACACGCTACGGCTCATTTGACCAATAGGCCGTTCGCCAGGATCACAGATGCACGCCTGCGAGCCGCAGTCGCACCAATCTCCTTGCAGTGTATGCCCTCCGAAAACGGCCAAGGACAGGCAAGAATGAGCGTTGAGGTTGCCAATAGTCATTTCATACGATTAAGACACTAACAGTCAAAGCGCGTGCTGGCTTTCATCGCTGCTATTTGTTATCATCGCGCGCGGATTGCCGGGGCGACGGCATTCCGCAGCGCTGCCTTCATTCGTTACAGTTGAATAAAACGCCCTACCTTGCGAATTCAACAAAGGCAGTTCACAGTCGATTAAGCCGGGAACATCGGAGTTCAGCCTTCAGGTTGCCTACGTCGAATCAGCAGGTTGAAGCGTGAACTCGGGCCGTGCCGGCTGTCACCTGTCACGACCTTCGGGCCAGGGTCGAATAGATGGCGCGAGCGGCAATGGGCGATCCTTTCTTCGAAAAGGGCCTCCCCTCAAACGTTGAGGCGGAGCGCTCCATACTCGGCGCGGTCCTGCTGGACAACTCAGTCTGCAACCAGGCCATCGAGTTGCTCAAGCGCGACGACTTCTTCCTGGACTCCCACCGCAGAATCTTCGACAAGATGATCGCGCTTTCGGAACGCGTGAGTTCCATCGACCTGATCACGCTGGGCGATGAACTTCGGCGCGCCGGCGAGTTCGAGCAGATCGGCGGAGCGACTTACATCGCGTCGCTGATCGACGGCGTGCCGCGAACCGATAACATTGAGCACTACGCGAGGATCGTCAAAAAGAAGTCGATGCTTCGCAAGCTGATCACCGCGTCCAACCAGATCATCGCCCGCGCGTTCGACGAAGAGGACGACGCCGACATCATCATCGATCAGGCCGAGCAAGCCATCTTTCAAATAGCCGAGGACAAGATTCGGCAAGGCTTTCAGTACATCGGCACGGTAGCTCAGCGGAGGCTCGAACAGATCGAGCAGATGGCCGACCGGCCCGAGATGATCACCGGCGTGCCGACCGGGTTTGTCGACTTTGACCATCTGACCTCCGGGTTGCAGCGACAGGATTTGATCATCATTGCGGCCAGACCGAGCATGGGGAAGACCGCGCTGGCCCTGAACATGGCGCAGTATGCAGCTCGAAACGGAAGTGTGGTGGGCATTTTCAGCCTTGAGATGTCGGCCGAACAGCTTGCATCAAGGCTGCTCTGTTCGGAGGCCCGCGTGGACGCTCACCGGCTTAGGACGGGCTTTCTGAACCGCGAAGAGTGGGGGCGATTGGGCGACGCGCTCCGGCGCCTGTGCGAGACCAAAGTGTATATCGACGACACGCCAGGCGCGGGCGTGCTCGAGATGCGAGCTAAGGCGCGGCGGCTCAAAGCGGAGCAGGGGCTCGATCTTCTCGTCGTCGATTATCTTCAATTGATGTCGGGCCGCGGCCGCATCGAATCGCGACAGCAGGAGGTTTCGCAGATCTCGCGCGACTTGAAGACTTTGGCAAAGGAGCTGGACATCCCGGTTCTCGCATTGTCGCAGTTGTCGCGTGCACCGGAAACACGCAGCGAACACAAGCCTCAGCTCAGCGACCTGCGCGAGTCGGGCGCGATCGAGCAGGACGCGGATGTGGTGTGCTTTATCTTTCGCGAGGAGGTCTACAACGAGACTGACGAGAACCGGGGCCGAGCTGAACTGTTGATCGCCAAACAGCGCAACGGGCCGACCGGCAAAGTAGAACTCGCATTCTTAAACTCCTTTACGCGATTCGAATCAATGATGCGTGAGTGATTGCCGTGTTTGTTTCTTATCACGATCCTGGGACGCAGACCGAAGCTCATGCTACCCTCTTCTGTCATGTCAGACGTCACTGCAACGCGGCCCACATGGGCTGAGATCAATCTCGACAATCTGGCTCACAACTTTCGGCTAATGCAGTCAGCCGCGGGCGCAGGCGTCACGATTATGGCGGCGGTCAAGGCGGATGCTTATGGGCACGGCGCGGTCAATTGCGCGCGGGCGCTCGATGTTGCCGGCTGCCAGTGGTTCGGCGTGGCCTTGCCCGAAGAGGGCGTCCAACTGCGCGACGCCGGCATCGCGCGGCCAATCCTCTGTATGAGCGGTTTCTGGGAGCGGCAGGAAGGGTTTATCATCGCGAAGCGCCTGACCCCTGCGCTGTTTCGTCTGGACCTTCTCGAGTGCCTTGATCGGGCGTCGCGAGAGGCAGGCGTGGTGAGCAACTATCACTTGAAGGTTGACACCGGGATGGGAAGACTGGGCGTGCCGGGGCGTGAGCTTTGCGGATTTCTTGACGAAGCCACGAAGTTTCGGAGCTTGAGGCTGGACGGAGTAATGACGCATTTAGCTTCGGCTGACGATCCGGACCAGGCAAAGTTCACCGGGCAACAGATGTCGAGCTTCGATCAGGCAGTCGAGATGGTCCGCGCGAAAGGGTTTACCCCTCAGTGGGTGCACGAGGCAAACAGCGCGGCGCTTCATGCGGGTGTGCGCACGCGGGGGAATCTCGTAAGACTGGGGGGAGTGCTTTACGGTTTATGGCGCGACGTGACCAACCGAGCGATTCCGGCGCTCGACTGGCGGCCGGTTATGTCGATTCACACACGGCTGCTTTATCTGAAAGCGGTTCCGGCTGGGTCGCGTCTGGGCTACGGGGGAACTTTTGTGACATCGCGCGAGAGCCGCATTGCGACGCTGCCGATCGGCTACGAGGATGGCTTGCGACGAGCGCTTTCGAATCGTGGCCGGGTTATTGTGCGCGGGAAACTGGCCCCGATTGTTGGTCGGATAAGCATGGACCTGACCCTGGTGGACGTGACCGACATCCCTGAAGTGGTCGTGGGCGACGAGGTCGTGGTAATTGGGAGCGACGGCGACAGCCAGATCACGGCTGAACAGGTTGGGGCTCTTGCGGGAACGATTTCTTACGAGGTTACCTGCGGCATCACTAACCGAGTCCCGAGACGAACGAGTCCTGTGGTCGGGGACCTCGCGTGACGATGGCGCGAAGGCCGGTTCCTGAAACTGACCACTGAGGACTCACCACTGGCCACCGCCTTTTGTTGCTTGCCCTTACCACGTCTTAAGCTATAATCTTGCGCATCGCAGGGAGCTTAAAGACTCAGGCCCTTATATTTACTTAGAAATGCGATCACAGTCAGTCGAATCGGGGAGTCCACTATGCAAAAGCGGTCGCACATAGTTGCGAAAGACGTTTTTGAGAAGGCTGTTGGATTCACAAAGGCTGACGAGTTCCGGCGGGCTGGCCTATACCCATATTTCAGCGAATTCTCAAGCGGCGCCGACTCAGGCGAAGCCGAAGTGATGATGGGCGACCGTCACATCCTGATGTTCGGCTCAAACAACTACCTTGGCTTGACCACCAA
>JBASRN010000052.1:0-9150 GCA_049273855.1 Blastocatellia bacterium | reverse complement strand
CGTGCGCGGGGTCCAGCAGCAGCAACGCCGCTACTTCGTCGGGAAAGCGCACCGCGTAGTGGCGGGCGTAGAGGCCGCCGAGGGAGTGGCCGACCATCAGGTAGGGCGCAGGCACGCCCGCGACGCGTAACAGTTCGCGGAGCTCATCGGTCACTTGAGTCAACGTGCGCGGGAGCCCGACGGGGTCACTCCACCCGGTGCCGGCGCGGTCGTAGAGCACGCTGGTGGAGAGCTCGGCAGCCTTCTCCTGGGCGATCAGGTAGTCCAGACCCACTGTGCCGGCGCCCGCAAGAAACACCACAGGCGGTTCCCCGCTGCCAGATCGATGGACAAGCAACCGCCGACCCTCTACGTCGTAGTAGCGGCCCAGCGGTGGCGTTGCATCGGTCACTCTCTTGGGTCTGCCCCCGTGCTGCTCATGCTGCATTGTTGCCTCCGTCGCTGTCCAAACCGTTGATCCACTAAGGACCGGCAAAAACTGGCGAGCCCGATGCGCCAGCCCCCCCAATCCTTACCGTCCTTGAGCGCGGTAAAGAACATCACATGTGGTCCGTTGTGATCCCCTGCGTCGAATAGATATGCCGGCTTCGACATCATGAACGCCATAGCCCCGTTTTCGAGATCTGGCAGTTGTTTATTGGCGAACGCCGCCTTAAGTAAGGGCCGACACGATCTCCGCCTTAGAGTGGCCCGCCATCACCATTCTCGTCCGCAGCTCAGCGATCGGCACTATCGATCGCGCAGCGTGGCGATTCAGGCATTCGGCGCCTCTCACCTTCGGGTTCCAGAACTCAGGGGAGTCAAACGCCGCCATCCAGCTTCTTTCCACCAGACAGACAAACCCGTTCTTTCCTCGGACAGCTGTTTCATAGCCTTGCCGTCCCAAGACCAGGATCGTCGCGTCGCTGGATATGGAATCGGGAGCGGCGCTCCGCGCCAGCATTCCTTTCCATCAAGTGTTGGTCGACGGGCGCCATTTTCGGATATTTATTCGACTGTGCCGCCGCCTTCGGCACAAGGAAACCTATGCTGATTACCAGCACCAAGGCCTTTATACTGATCATTCGTTCGCTCGTGGCCGCCCTCATCGCGAGGTATCCTTTCGCCGTCGCTGTCGATTGCCTTCATCATTTCGTTCGTGTCCGCCGCTGGCCGAATCTCATTCGGCGCGAAGAGCCTTCATGACGTCGGTACGCGCAGCGCGCACGGCCGGCGCCAAGGACGCGATGATCGCGGCCGTCAGCAGCACGAGCGCAGAAAGGACCACGGGCAAGGCGCCCGGCATCTTCACGTCGAGGAAATAGCTGCGCGCCAAACGCGCCATCACGAACCCGAATGCCGCGCCTGCGAGGACGCCTGCCGCAGCCATCACGACGCCATCTGCGATTACGCCGCGCAGAAGGTCTCGTGGTTGCGATCCCAGCGCCAGCCGGATGCCGAATTCGCGCGTCCGCGAGCTGACCGAAAACGCGAGCACGCCTGCGACGCCAATCAAGGCAATCGATAACGCGACGGCCGCGAACACGCCAAACACCAGCGAGTTCAAACGGTCCGGCGTAAGCACTTCTGCGCGGACGTCTTCGAGGGTGGCAGCACGCTCAATGGGCTGATCGGCGGACATGTCGCGAATGAGCCGTGTGACTGGCGTGACCAGCGAATAAGGATCTGCATCGGTATGGATGAAAAGGCGCCCGCCAAACATTAGCCCTTCTTCAAAAGAGCTATAGATGGTAAGGATTGGCTCGGGAACGACGTGGAGGTCGTCAATATCGGCGGTGACGCCGATGATGCGGTGCGGCGTGGCGCTGAAACCCGGGGCGAATTTCAGCACGGGATCCGTCCAATAGACATGCCGGTTAATAGCATCCTGATTGGGGAACATGCGCTGTGCGAGAGTTTCACTGATGATGACCACGGGATCTTTATCTTTATTTTGGCCGTCGAGGTCGTTGAAATCACGACCGGTGAGGATGGGAACTCCGAGTGCCGCAAAGAATCCTGGAGAGACGACACGCCATTGCCCGCGAGGATCCTCTTCGCCCGCGGCATGATCATGACCGTCGGCGGAGAATTGGAAGCCGACGCCGGCGGCGGCATCGCGCCAGGGAACCATCAGGCCGAAAGCGGTCTCTTTCACGCCGGGTAGCGCATCCACGCGGCGAATCGATTCCTTGTAGAAATCGATCACCTGCTCGGGCGTTTTCCCGTAGGACATAACGGGGACGTTGATCGCAAGAACGCGGCGGGTATCGATACCGGTCCGCGCCGTTTGCAACGCGATCAGCGTAGTGATCAACATGCTGGCGCCGGCCAGCAGCACGAAGGATGCCGCGATTTGTGTAACCGCGAAGATCCGCTGGCGGCGGCTCGTGCTGCCGGTAATCCGTGCGCTGCCGCTCGATAGGCTAAGGCCACTGGACGCATCGGCCGACGGCAGGCGCGGGACGAACGCCAGAATCACCGCCGCCACGACTGCCAGCGCGGCTCCCATCCACAGCAGGCTGGAATCGACTGTTAAGTCGAGCGCGCGGACGGAAAAGCGCGAGGCGTAGCGGGCCAGGATAGCCACCGTCGGGTACGCGCTGATTACACCGAGCGCAGCGCCGGCGCTGCAAAGCAGAAGGCTTTCGGCTAGCAGCATGCGGCGTAGCGCGCCAGTGCTGGCGCCGAGCGCCGCACGGATGGCCAGCTCGCCTTCGCGGCGAACCGTCCGCGTGAGAATCAGGTTGGCGACATTGGAACACGCGATGACGAACACCAGTATTGAGGCTGCGAGCAGCACCAGCAACACGGTCCGGGCGTCCGAGGTGATCTGATCGCGAAACAGCTTCGCCCCGATCTGGAAGTTCGCTTTTGGCGAATATGCTTCGGGATATTCCTTGGTCATAGCCCCGTAGACGGAACGCAACTCGGCGCGAGCTTGCTCGAGCGTGGCACCGGGAGCGAGACGGCCAAAGAGTTCAGTCATGCGATGGATACGGCCGGTGACCATGGTGGCGGAGAGGTGGTGCGGGCTGGTGACGACATTGGCGATGATTTCCGTTTCCTGCGGATACGGGACGCAGGGTTCGAGTACGCCGATGACGGTGGCAGGGACGCTGCCAAGACGCACGGTTTTGCCGATCACCGCAGTATCTTTGTTAAGATTGTTCGCCCAGAAACGATATGTGATAACCACAACGCCGGGAGCTTTGGGACCGTCGTCTTGAGGTTCGACGAGACGGCCGATAACGGGGTGCAGGCCCATGACTTCAAAGTAGTTCCCGCCGACGACGCCAGCTTGAACTTCGCGCGGCTCACCGAGGCCGACCATTGTGAACCCGATTGTGGAGAAATCGCCGAACGCGCTAAGGGTCTTGACGCCGGCGCGCAAATCATCGAGTTCGGGGACGGAGAAAGTTGTGTTTTCGTCGCCGACTCCCTGCGCGCTCTGGCGGATGTAGATCAGCCGGTCCTCATCGCGGTTCACGAGCGGTTTGAGGAGTACGCCGCGCACCAGCGTGAAGATGGCGGTGTTGGCGCCGATGCCAAGCGCTAGCGTCAGCACCACCGTGAGCGCAAGCCCTTTGGTTCGAGCCAGCGAGCGGAATGCAATTCTCAGATCGTTAACGAATGCCATGATTTTGTTCTTCCTTTCCGAAAGTCAGTCTTCCAAGAAATAGAGTCATTCCCTGGCTTCACACCCATGATCACACAGGTTTTCTGAGTCGATTCGCGCAACAACGTTCCATACGATTGCGTGGCCTGAACCGAATCCAAACTCAGCGATATCCAATGATGACTTCTGGTTGTTGTGAGTACCCCTCTCTCTGTAACCTCGCCAGTTCCTTAAACCGGCTCGAAGAACCTAATTGAAAGCGACGTGAACAGAGACTCGGGCTAAGTGTCTCGGGGAACGTGGCAGTCACACTTACGACGTTTGATTTGGAGATCGCAAAACGTCGTTAGTCTAGTTCGTAACCTTTGACCTTTGTCTAGCTTCTTCGCGCCTCCAGGTGTAGTAGCCGTCGTGCGCTTTCAGCTTATCCAGATTCGGTATGGGCCGCGCACTCGAGTTTGCGTCGAAGAACATTGTCTTTTGCTCTGCCTCGGTAAACATGGGCCACGGCGGCAAGCCGTGGCCGTTCGGGTCGCCCGACCTGGCGAAGTTCACCCAATATGTCTGCATAAGATTTGTAAGCTCTGCATCCCCAGGCTGTGGCGTGCCGCTAAAGACACCCGGGTTGGCGAACACAAAGGAAATCTCTGAGCCATGATTCGCGCCATCAGGCGTTACGGGTGTTTTACGATCGAAATAGTAAACGTATGCCTTTCCTTTACCCTTCTGTGATTGCAGCCGCGCCCAGGACCAGGTGTGCCAGGAAAACGCAGACTCTCTAAACATGTCCTTTGCCGCCTTGAGCGCTTCTCGATCGGTCGCGTGAGGGTACGTCTTAAGAATAGCGTCTGCGTGTGGACCATAGTCCGCGCGCACCTGCTGTTCAAATGAAGCTGGTGTAACTTTAGTTTGAATGAACAAGGCGCCCTCATCTGAATTCGTGCCGATGAGCACTGGTGTATCGTTGAATCGGCCCGCTTGATAAATCTCGTATTGATCCCCGGGCAACACATAGCCATCGGCTACCGGCCAGAAACGGCCGAGCGTGCCGCCCGCCGAGCTCTGGATTTTCTCGGCGGTCAACGCGCGCGCTGCGTTTATGTCGTTCGCTCCCAGGCCTTCCAGGTAACTTTTGCCGGCCGCTTCAGCCATCTTAAGCGCGGGAACCATCTGAGCCGCTTCCTTTCCGGATCGTACTGGAGCGAACGAGCCGCCGCTTTCAGAGATCGCGCGATGGAACAGTCCCTTCGCAGCCGGCGACGCTGCCAACATACTCACGGCGATGCCGCCCGCCGATTCTCCGAAAATGGTTACGCGAGACGGGTCGCCGCCAAACTGGGCGATGTTCTCTTTAACCCAGCGAAGCGCGGCGATCATGTCTTGAAGCCCATACACTCCCGAACCTTTGCTGCTTTCACGACTGAGTTCCGGATGTGCCAGGAATCCAAAAGGCCCGACACGATAGGCGGTGCTTACCAGCACCACTCCCTTCTGAGCGAACTTGGTTCCGTCGTATAGCGGGGTGTTAGTCGCTCCTAACGCGAA
Source organism: Blastocatellia bacterium (assembly GCA_049273855.1). Lineage (GTDB taxonomy): Bacteria > Acidobacteriota > Blastocatellia > UBA7656 > UBA7656 > Onstottus_B. The sequence continues at coordinate 4,007 of JBASRN010000052.1, read as the reverse complement.
CCCACCACCGTAGATCCAGACCATTACCGGAAGCTTCTCCGTCTTGCTCTTTGCGCCGGTCCACACATTAAGGTAGAGGCAGTCTTCGCTGAAATTCTGTGGCCCGCCCAACATCGTTGCCAGACGTGCATCCTGCATACAACCGGGGGCGAATGCATCGACCTTCTTTACTCCGCTCCACGCTTTGATCGGTTGCGGCGCTTTCCAGCGGAGCTCGCCTACGGGTGGCGACGCGAAAGGTATGCCCTTGAATGAGGCCACATTGCCGGCTACCGCGCCTTGCACTTCTCCGCCGGTCACTTTAGCGGTCGAAACCTGCGATTGAGCCGGCTCAACTGCAACAAAAACCACCGCTGCGGCCAACAAACTCAATACTCGGATCTTTGTCATGGTCCTTCCCCCTTTTACAAAATGATGGCATTGCTCCGTGAGCAAAAAAGATGCGCAGAGTTCTCAACCCCAAAGCGCAACGCATTGTACAACGATAAAGATTCACGCCACCAACACGAAAGGCCTTGATGTTTTGTGTCCGTGAGAATCCCTCGAATCCGCGTCATCCGAGGTCTAATAGCCGCTCAGTTGCTTCCCTTCGGGTCCGGGTAGAAAAGAAGCTCGCGCACCTCGCCCGCCGCATCGCATGAGATGGCACCCTTGCGCGCCCAAGCGAGTGCCTCGTCCATATCGGCAGCTTCCAGTATCCAGAAACCGCCCATGTGCTCCTTGGTCTCGGTGTATGGCCCATCGGTGACGAGCACCGTACCATCAGGCTGCTTCCGCACCGTCTTTGCGTTGCTGGCCGGGGAAATTCCGCAAGCGAACTTCCTGGCGCCGGCAGCGATCATTTCGCGGTTGAGCGCGTGGATCTCCTCGATCATCGCTTCGGTTACGGCGGACGGGTCGAAGTCGTCGGGGAGGTAGTTAGCAACCAGATACTGTGGCATGACTTTTTCTCCTTGTTTTCTGTGGTTTGTTCCCGATGACTCGTTTCCTGTTCACTCAGGAACCGTAGCTCATCGTTCTTTCGTCCTATAGTCGTTGGGGAGACGGAAAATCGACAGCTATCCCAAATTTTATTTCAGCTGCAGAATCCGCTCCTGCAGGAAGTGCCGCTCCGGTTCCTGTTGGGTCAGCTCCAGAGCTTTCTCATAAGAGGTCCGAGCCTCAGCTGTCCTGCCAAGCCTGCGGTACATATCTGCACGGGCGGAATGCGCCAGATAATAATTTGCCAATTCGCCATGTTCCAACACCGCGTCGATAAGCGTCAGACCGGCCTCTGGACCATCGCACATTGCAACTGCCACGGCGCGATTTAGCTGTACAACTGGCGAAGGGTGAATTCGTAGCAATCGGTCATAGAGCGCAACAATCTGTCGCCAGTCGGTCTCAGCGGCCGATTCCGCCTCCGCATGAACGGCCGCAATCGCAGCCTGCAGTGTGTAAGAGCCGAATCGGCGGGTCTTCAGGGCTTTCTCCAGCAATGCCACTCCCTCCGCGATCTGCTCTCGATTCCAGAGCGAGCGATCCTGGTTCTCCAGCAAAATCAGCTCTCCGGTCGGCGAGGTTCTCGCGGCGTGACGGGATTCCTGTAGCAACATCAGGGAAAGCAGCCCAATGACTTCCGGTTCTGGCTGGAGTTCGGTCAGCAACCGGCACAGTCGAATCGCTTCGCCGGTTAGCTCGGCCCGCGTTACCTCCGCTCCCGCCGCAGCCGAATAACCCTCGTTAAAGACGAGGTAGATGACATGAAGCACCGCGCCCAGTCGCTCCGGCAATTCCTCCGGCGTCGGCACCTCGTACGGAATCCGTGTCTCCCGAATCCTCGCCTTCGCGCGCACAATTCGCTGTGCCAGCGTGCGCGGAGTGGTCAGGAAGGCCTTTGCTATCTCCTCGGTTGTCAGCCCGCACACCTCACGCAAGGTGAGCGCAACGTGCGCTTCCAGCGCCAGGGATGGATGACAGCACGTAAAAATCAGGCGCAGCCGATCATCCTCAAGGCTGTCTGCTTCATTGGACCTTGCCTCTGCATTGGACCTTTCGGGCGAACTCCATTGCGCTTCGAGATATCGCACGAGCTCGTCTTGAGACGCATCAAATCTTGCCCGTCGACGCAGAGTATCAATGGCTTTGAATCGGGCCGTCGAAATCAACCAGGGTCGCGGGTTGCCGGGTACTCCACTGCTCGGCCACAGGCTCAGCGCAGCCGCAAAGGCTTCGTGCATCGCCTCCTCGGCAAGATCAAAATCACCGAGCAAGCGGATCAGAGTTGCCAGGATTCGTCCCGAATCCACGCGATAAAGGGAGTCGAGCAATTCGCGTATCTGCTCGGTTGAATGCTCGGACATGACGACGACCGTAGCAAACCAGCAACCCCGAATCAATTTGGCAAACGGCGGATCGATGCAAAGTGCCCAGGTCGTGACTCTGAAATCTTGACGACAGAACGCTTCCTCGGTTGACTCAAAATCGCCAATGCACTCATTTGAGCTTCGTACAAGCTCAACACTACCGCGATGCTCTCGAGCACGAGAGCCGCGGCGGACGCAAGCGGCCACACCACTGCCTCCACCGTGTCGCGCCCCAGTTGTTCGAGCGCCGCAATCCGCTTATAGCCGTCAATAACCAGAGGCCTTTATGGGCCGCTTCCAGATTTATCCTTTTCAAAAGGACAATAATCCGTTATTTATCCGCCAGAATAAGGATAAATGAGAGAGGTCATCCAACAAGAGATTGTGGACTCCCTGGCGTCACCTGTTCCGGCGTTTACCCGGCGGGACGTTAGGGTGCCTGCCGTGCCGCGCAAGGCGGTTGCCGTGATCGGAATGCGCCGGACCGGAAAGACGACGTTTCTCTGGCAGGTCCTGGTAGACCGCCTCGCACAAGGAACCGGGCGCGAGGGGCTGCTCTACTTCAACTTTGAGGATGAGCGACTGGCCGGCATGAAGGCTGCCGATTTGAACCTCGTCGTCGAAGAGTACTATCGGCTTCATCCCGAATGGCGAGACCGACAACGTGCAGTTTTCTTTCTGGACGAGATTCAGGTGGTAGATGGCTGGGAACCATTCGCGCGCCGCCTTCTCGATACCGAGCAGGTTGATCTCTTCGTATCCGGTTCCTCTGCACGGCTGCTGAGCCGCGAGGTGGCGACGAGTATGCGCGGCCGTGCTATGGAGGCGCTTGTGCACCCCTTCAGTTTCCGCGAACATCTGCGCCACCACGGGCGTGAACCGCAGAAGCCCCCCGGACGTTTGCCTAAGGCCTCGCTCTCAGCACTGGAGAAGGCACTGCGCGAGTATCTTGTGGGCGGCGGTTTTCCGGAAGCACAGGGCGCAGAGCGTCGGGATCGATTCGAATTGCTTCGGGGCTACGTGGACACGGCGCTGTTGCGAGACGTGATAGAACGACACGCAGTCTCGCACCCGATTGCTCTGCGCTGGATGGTGAGGCAGTTGCTGGAAACGCAGGCGGCTCGTTCACTGTATACAAGTTTCACAACGACCCTGGTTGACCCGGTCGGTCGGTGAGTCCCCAATTCGTCGCCGATAGGTCGCTTTGAACGCAGAGAGGGAGCATGGGGGCGGCGGCCAACGCGATGCCGATCCCGTTTGGACCCGGAATGCGCCCGGCTTTTTGACCGACAACAGAGGAAGAAACCCCGAGTTGGGCCAATCGAACGCCTCTGAAAAGCTCACCCTGAAAGAGAAGACCGAGAACCTGAGGCTCTACTTCGGATCACTGGAAGACTACGAAAGAAGGAAAGGAGGCCGAACGCATTACCGAATAATCCTCTCGTTTGATGTCCCGGCGACCAATCGACAGATCAGAGATCTGACGAATGACTTCCTTGAGCAGGCATTTCCGAAGGCGATTGCGTTCGGTGCTATCCACAGGGATACCGACCATCCGCACGTACATCTCTACCTCAATTCCCGGCAGACCGATGGTCGGCGCATTCAGCTCAAGAACAACGAGTTCAAAACCATCGACGAGAAGTGGTCTAAGATTTACAC
>JBASRN010000046.1:0-3925 GCA_049273855.1 Blastocatellia bacterium | reverse complement strand
GCCAGAGCTTCGCCAAGCGCAGTCTTACCGCCGCCGCGCGGTCCTTCAATCAGCCAGGGCTTGCCGCTGCGCAGAACGTGCTTGAGGTCGATGAGCATTCGCCGCTGAATGACGTAGCCGGTCTGGGCAAGGAGATCGGAGAGGGCTTCGGGTCCATCTGATTGGATCAGCAAACGAGGATCTATCGTCGGTAGGTTGGGATTATGAGGGACCATGAAATCTTGTTCCTCAACGTCGAGTTACTCTCTGTCGGACTGTTTCTCTGAGAGAAGAGTTTCAGCTACACGCCGCATTTGAGGTGACATGCGTGGGAGTGCTTCGCGGATGCGCGTGGTATCGCCAGAAGTGAGAAGGACCGCGAGTTCTTCCTGAGTCAGACCACCTGACTCCGCGCTTGCGGTAGTTGTGTCCAAAGACTGAGCGAGACGATCAGGCTCGGCGTCAACGCCTTTCACATCGGCTGGAAGAGTCGTGACCATCACAAATCCTGGCGTACCGGCAGGGACTTCGACGAAGCCACGAGCCTGGTTTAGGAGATGCGAATCGACCTCATAGCTGAATGGGCTGATGGTGCGTGATCCAACGTCGGTGATAATAACTGGCTGGCCGCTGATGCGACTGCCAGCGACCGCACCCGCAACATTGACGGCAGCCGAACCGACCCTGGCAAAAGCGCGAGACCAACCGCTGGAAAGCTTGTGAAACTTACCGCGAATACCGGAGCCGCCATCATCGCCAAGAGTTTCGCCGGCTAGGGTTACGAAGCGATCTCGCGAGGGAGCAATGAACCCTGTTATAGCTACGAACGCGCGATCGCGCTCGCTGCCACGGATCTGGCCGATGAGAACCGTACCTTTCGAGAGAGACCAGCCTTCACCGGAAACGTATCGAGTAAGCTCAAGGCGGATCGATGACCCGGAGCGAAGCGTGTAGATCTTCCCAAGGGTTCGAACTGGAAGAATCGAGCCAAAGCTTGGCAGGACGACTTGAGCGATAGACGGCTTTGTAGAGAGACTGCGAGAAACATTGGCGACGAAGCGCGACTCGGAGCGCGCGGGTTCGCGTCCTCCTGTAGCCGAATTTGATGGTGATTTGTTTGGTCGACTAGAGGTCCCTTCAGTTTTCAGTGAGCCGAGATCAACTTCATGGATGGAGACTTTCGCATCGTCGCCCGCGAAGCGGATAGATTGCTCGCGGTTCCGTTTGCTCACCTCGGACGTAGAGCGTTCATGCTGCTTGGCATCGGCGGACTTGGCGGATGCGGACGCTTCGGGCGGAAGAACGGTTGAACTCAAGGGTGCGGTGATGTTCTGACTTCCGCCCGGAACAACAGAAGCTGCGGAAGAAGGTGATGTAGCCCCAGCGGACGGATTCGATATCGCGCTTCTCACTTCTGCGATGGCCTCCGCGGTAACATCATCTGGAGCTTTGTCGGGTCGGGCGGTTGCGTCTTGAATTTGAGAGGGCTGTTTGGTCGTGACGTTGACCTTCACTGAGCGTGAACCGAAGTTGTTGAAGAGCGCGATCCCGCCACCGATGATAACAACTAATAGCGCGACCGCTGCGAGAAGACGCCGGCTGAGCTTGTTTTTCTTCGGAGAAACAGGGGTGCGAAAGTGAGCCGATAGCTCGGCGTCGTTCAGTTTGTCGCCGTGTACCCAGGACCCAGGCTGTGCGAACTGTGGGTCCGTCGCAGTCTTATTAGAAACCTGAGCGGAACCGGCCGCATCTTCGGTGTTACGCTCAAGCTGAATATCGCTCAATTGAGCCGGCAGATCGTCGTCATGATTGCGTTTCATCTCGCCTCCTTATCAGCGTCGCAAGCTTCATCTAGCAGAATTGGTTAGATCAGCTACCGCAGGATCGTCGGCTGCGTTGATCTGACTTACGGTGACGCGCAGGTGCTGGCGGACGCCGAGCACGGGGCGGCGATAGACAATCGCATAGTAAAGCGTGGCGCCGGCTGGAATAGAGTCGCCGAATCCTGAAGACTCAACGTGGAGCGGCTTGATCTGCTCGACAAGGAGCGCCTTCTTGCCTTGGTCATCGCGGGTCTCAATTGCGAGATCAGGCTGGCCCGGTACGATTCTTAGCGGCTCCGGGAGAATGTTGGAAACAGCGACGATGACAATAGCTGAGCCGTCTTTGTCGTTGAAGTCTTTGGGAATGGAAGTGGCGATGGAAAGACCATGTGCGGCTGGTGTCCACTTCTTAGGCTTTGCCCCTGTGATAGCTAGCTTCAGAGCCTTGCGGGCCTCGGCTCCAAAGTCACGATCGGGTTTGGCGTTGGTGCTCGGAGATTGTTTAGAAGTATCGCTTGGGGAGACTTTAACGATCGACTTCTTGTTACCAGGCTCGGCGATCAAGCGAGGAGGTTCTACGGTTCGGGTTGGAACCTCACCGTTGGCGTCGGTGTTATTTGATTCGATTGACGTGCTTAAGCGATCGGTCTCGGGCGCAATTCTAATTGAGCGCTCCTGTCGTTCTTGTTGCCTCTCTTCAAGATTGACGGCGAGTCCGGCCGCGCGCCTGGCGGCTACTACCTCGACACGGTCATAAAGAATTACAACCCGGTGCGCCATCTGGTTTAGCTCAGCTACGGGATATATCAGAAAGGTGACGACCATACCCGAGCGCATTTGCGCGATGATTGATGCAGCCGGTCCTATCTGGTCCGTTGACGAGCCCGACGGAGGCGGGATCATAAAGCCACTTCCTGCGCGGAAGACAAAGAAGTGGTCATTCTGTTTGGTCGGAGACTCGTCAATCGTGACCATCTCAGAGTTGCCTGGATGAAGAGCGAAGAACCTGTCAGAGGCAGGAAATTCAACGAGAGTTACGCCCGATTGCGCAAGACCGAGTCGGATGATGGGATTCTCGTTGCCTTTTACCTGAACACGGGCCTCGCCTGAGAGATACTCTGCCGGAGCAGAGACGACCGCAACCGGCGATGACGGAAACTCCGCTTCGAGTGATCGTAGCCCCGCCGGGTGTTTAGAGCGCTGGGTACTACGCCTCTGCCGTGTGTTCCGAGAAACCGTAGCGGAAGACCGAGCAGCCTGGGCGCTTGTTGCGAGTTCGTCATTAGTCGCTGGTTTCTGTGGTTGTCGCGCTACAGCGAGCGTCGGAAGGGTGCTGAGCGCCATGAGAATCAGAATCGCTGCGGGCTTTGTACAATGCATAAGTCTCCTTACGGATCTCACTGGATTTCTTTGTAATCGAAACTTGAAATTAAGAAGCCTGACCGGAGATTGCGGTCCGCCCTGCCTTTCGGATCTGCGATGAGCTTAAGCGAGAGGCTAAGCTGACGAGGCTCATCAAGCGTGACGCCGTTGTCCAGGCGGTGGATGTCCTGGCGGCCGAGAACTCTGACCACGTATCGGTCCTTAGTGTCCACAGTGATGTCCTGAACGGTCCAGGTGCTTTGCCAGCTTTCTTGGAGCTGTTTATCTAAGACGTTGTCCTGCTTCAGATATCTAGCGAACTTCAGAGCGCTATCAGGAACCATCATTCTCAGAGCGCGCTCTAGATCTTTGGACCTGGTGGCGGGATCGATTTGATACAAGGAACGGATAAATTCGGCAGTGATGTACTTCTTGTCGGCATCAGTCAAGTGCTCAGGACCGAGTTGGACGGCCTCAGTCTCACCATAGTCACGGTCGTTGATCTCGACTACGCGGCCACTGGATTTATCGACAACGATCCGATCCGGTCTGCGATGGTACTGATAGAAATTGCCCGCGACACTTACGAGCAGCAGTAGTGATAACACGATGCCGCTGCGTGCGAGCTGAATGACGGTGCGAACATCTTGAGGATCGCGGTAAAGGGAATATGTTCGCGTGCCGCTCTTGCCGTTAGCAGCTCCGGAAACGGGTTCGGATCTGGTGCTCGTTAGAGTTTCGTCGTGAGTCATGTTTTTATC
>JBASRN010000043.1:0-5566 GCA_049273855.1 Blastocatellia bacterium | reverse complement strand
ACGTCCAACGCCGCCCATAGTACCAACCTTCGATTGTTTTGTCGAGATTTTAGTCACTCCGCGTGATTGTCAGTTGGCTATGATAATCGGCAGCTCGGTCGTGTTCCCCGAAGCGCGGTTCCCTGTGAAGTCCTCAGCAATTACCCTGATAAGATAGTTCCCCGGAGCGAGACTCGAAGCGCGCAGAAATCCGTTAATAGCTTCGCCATCTCGAACCCGGTTTGTAACGATGTATTTGAATCTGGTCGGCGTGCCGTAAGCGCTCACCCCACTTCCAGGCGCAAAGACTCTTGATACCGAAGAGTCGTCCGGTGGCAACCGGTCGAACTCGATGTTGATAAACGGCTGCTCGAATCCCTCCGCGGGCGTGCCATCCTCATTAAGCAACTGGTAGCCAATCCTGAACAATCCCAGCTTTCGATTCGTGCCGTTACCATCGGCTCGATCATAAGCCGTGACGGTTATCGCAACATCGCCCGAGACCACAAGACGCCCGTTCCGTTTCTCTCTGAATTGCCCGACGTCTCGCCTTTGCCCCTCATCCATACTGAACGCCCTGGCCGGCCACACGTCGATTCCGTTTGGCTCGACTGTAGGTGGCACCGTGTCTTTGAAACCGAGGAAGGAAAGCTGGAGCGGATTCGCCTGAGCGCTCCACGGACCGAGATTAAGGTGAACGTGGTTGAGCCGATTCACCGAACCGACGAAGTCGCCTGTCTTGAACCTGGTTCCGCGACGAACCCGAACTCCGATGACCCTACCCTCCCCGTCGGTTCGTGGCTTGAACTTGTCCGGGTCGCTAATCTCGCCGTTGGCGTTCCGCCCAACGCGAATATGTATGTAGCCAAAGAGTCCGACGTGGATGCCTTCGCTTGCCCCATCGAAGTCCCAACTCGCAATGGGCGAAGTGACTTTTTCATCAAGGACCGACAGCACCGGGTCCCCTGCGGCAGCGCGAAGATCGAGTCCGCTATGCAAGTGATCAAGCGCGATGCCCCCCGGCGCACCCCGCGCTTCGCCCATAACACCAGAAACCTCGTGCCACTGATCCTGAGGAGCGAGCGGCCACGGGAACGATGCACCGAAGCGAAGCGCGGACCTCGCGAGATTGGGGAAAGGCTTCCTCGACTGCGGCGCTTCCGCAGCGGGCTGAACAAAAGTGGGCTCTGTTGGTGCGGCTGCTGGTTGAGGCGGGAATGGAAACACTTCGCGAACGAGATAGTTCGCCGAGTCGGCGATATACAAGTTCCCTTCCCGGTCGATGGCGATCCCGCCGGGGCCGTTGAATCTCGCTTGATACCCTGCACCATCCGCGAAGCCCGTCCCTTTCCCTACATAAACGCTCGCGTGACCGCCGGGCGTCAGGCGAACGATCCTGCCCCTGCCCTGATCCGAGATAAACACAAATCCATCGTGGGTGACGGCGAGTCCAACGGGCTGACTAAGGTCCACCTGGTTTTCGCCGCGCTCGGCGTCAGGACCACCCGCAATCGTGCTCACGTAGTGTTCGGGCGTGATTTTTCGAATCGCATCATTGCCGGTGTCGGCAACATAAATGTTGCCTTCTTTGTCCGCGAAGACACCGCTCGGGGTGTCAAACAGCGCTGAAGCAGCTGCCCCGTCTGCGTACCCGGGAGAACCGCCGCCGGCAACCGTCGTGACCTCGCCGTAATCCGAGATCTTCCGAATGCAGTCGTTGTATGCGTCTGCGACGAAAATGTTCCCCCGCTTGTCTACAGCAACACCCATCGGTCCATCAAACCATGCTTCGCCGCCTGGGCCATCCTTAAAACCCACCTTACCGCTTCCAGCGATAGTGCTGACCGTCCTGCCATCCGCCGAGAGTTTTCTTATCCGGTTGTTTACAGTGTCGGCGATGATGATGTTGCCCTTCCTGTCTATGGCGATGCCCGAGGGCGTGTTGAATTGCGCGCGCAGAGCGTCTCCGTCTCGAAAGCCCTCTTCAGAGCCAGCTATGGTCTTGACGTTGCCGTCCTGGCTAATTCTTCGTAAGCGATTGCTATCGCCGGCATCAGCTACGATCACATTACCGTTCTTATCAACAGCAATGCCGAAGGGATCGCTAAAGCTGGCCTTGTCTGCCTTGCCATCCTCGACTCCGGGATGGCCGGCGCCTGCAATAGTCGAAACAGATCCAAGGGCATCAGGACTGGTGGGGGCCGGCCTTGCGTAGAAGTAGTAAACGTTAAGTGCGACCGCGCTCGGAAGTGCAAGAATGAGAACCGCAAGTAGTATCTTTCGCATTGATCCCACGAAATATGAAGCTCCGCTTTCCGGCGACTCAGTTTTCAACTAAAGCCTGTCTCACGCAAAGCCGCAAAGATTCGCAAGCCCGCCGTGTCTAACCACCGCGGTTTTGTTGCGACTCTTTGCGGCTTTTTCAAAAACGTCCGGGAAGCCTTTGAGGACGATGGACTTATTGAACCCTGCTTATGGTGTCCAGGTAACGTACAAACATCTTCATTCCGCCAGACGCCATTTCCCAATCAAAGTTCTCGTTCCTGGCGTGGTAGCCGTGTTCGGGGAGTGACAGCCCAAGGAACACGACCGGCGCCTTCAAATGATCTCGCATCGTGACAACCGCTCCGATCGAGCCGCCTTCGCGTGTAAACGCCGGTTGGCGGCCAAAGGCGTACCGCATTGCTTCCGCCGCCGCGTCTGCAAACTTGCCCTTGAACTCACCGGTGTACGGTCCAAGCGCCGATTCGAACTCGACCACCACATCGGGGTTCTGTTTACGGACGAAGTCGCGAACAAGCTTGAAGATTCGCTTTGGACGCTGATCCGGGACAAGGCGACAACTGATCTTAGCCTGCGCGCGGTAGGGCACGATGGTTTTCACGCCAGGACCCTGATAGCCCCCCGTAATGCCGTGAACTTCAAACGTCGGTTCCGACATTATCGCTTTAAGCACGCGTTCGGCGTCGTCAAAGCGTAACATCTTCAACTCGTGCACGGCCTTAAATCCCTTAGTCGTAAAACCCGAGTCAAGAAAGCTCTTCACTTCCTTCTTGGTTGCCGGTTTCACGTCATCGTAAAAACCTTTGATCTTCACGCGACCAGTGTTCGCGTCATAGCACTTTGAGATGACCTTGCACAGTTCGCCTATCGGGTTGCGAGCCGGGCCTCCCGTGAGACCCGAATGAACATCCTTTTCACCCGTCTGGAGCGTCAACGTCAGCATCATCGCGCCTCGCAGCCCGTAAGGTATCGCGGGCCGCTCGCGCGAAATCCAAATAGTATCGCTGACCAGAACCGAATCGGTCTTCAACCGGTCCACGTTGCTCGTTATGAAATGCTCAAAGCTTGGGCTGCCGATCTCTTCTTCAAGCTCCCAGATAAAATTGATGTTTAGCGGCACCTGGTTCACCGCGGCGTAATGGGCGGCGGTCATGGCCGACAGAGCTGGGCCTTTGTCATCCGTTGTGCCACGCCCTTCATAGCGCCCGTCCTCGTTGAAGAAGGTGAAGGGCGATCTGTGCCATTCCTCGGGATCGGCGGGCTGTACGTCTATGTGGTTGTAAATGGTTACGGTCGGATTGCTGCTGCCGGTCTGGATCCGGCCGAAAACAACAGGGTTGCCTGGGGTATCCACAATCTCAGCCGTCGCGCCGATCGATTCAAGGTACTGACGCGCGCATTCGGCGCCGCGCTTGATATCGGACGCCCTTTCGGGCTCCATGCTCACTGTTGGGATCTCGACAAGTTGGCCTAACTTGGACTCAAATCCCCCGCGCGCGTCGAGGATGTATGCATCGAGGCTGTTGTACAGCTTCTCGTTCTCTGCCATTCTTGTTAGTGATCTCCTTGTCGTAAATTGTTCCGCGATTATGATGACCGGCATTCAGGACTGTCAAGGAAACCGGCGTCGGAGCAGCGTCTGGACCCGGCCTCTCCGTCACAAAACCATCGTGAAAGGAGGGTCTATTAACTAGAGACACGTAGAATCTTTTGTGCTAACATCCGGGGCTGGGACGGCCCCGATCGGTGAGACATGCCGCCTCGCCCTCGTATCAACCGCTCTTCTATCAAGGTTTCAGCCCCTGATTGAAAGTCTCAATGAGTTCGCGACGGCAGCGGACCGTCGCGAATGTGCAACGGCTTGCGCGTGCTACAAACGTTGGGCTAGACTCCGGCCAAAGCCTGGAAACGAGTTGCTGGTTAACTCAGGCCGCTTGAAGACGACTCTCTCACGCAAGCCGACCGCAACGTAAGGGAGATTCAGATGGTAAGCAGAATTCTACTTGCTGATGACAGCATAACCATTCAGAAGGTTGTGAATCTGACCTTCGCCGACGAAGGAATCGAGGTGGTCGCTGTCAGCAACGGCGAGATGGCAGCGCGGCGGCTGGAAGAGGTAAACCCGGATCTGGTGTTGGCTGACATTTTCATGCCCGGCAAGAACGGCTACGAGCTTTGCGAGGCCATAAAGACAGATTCGAAGTTCTGCAAAGTGCCCGTTGTGCTTCTGGTCGGAGCGTTTGAACCGTTCGATCAGGTTGAAGCGCGGCGTGTCCAGGCCGATGCCCATCTCACAAAACCCTTCGAGTCGCGAACACTGGTCGAGACGGTTCGCAAGCTCCTCGGCACCACTGATCGCCCTGACACCGGACATCTGGCGCCCGCGTCGCCGGCACACCAGGAAGCACCTGCTTCTGTCGAAGAACCGAATAGCTGGGTTGCCCCGCCTCTGATCGATTCGACCGCACCCCTGGAATTTGAATCAGCATCAGGTCAGTGGATGGCGGGCGACATGCCGGGGGCAGATCCCGGCGAGGCGTCCCCCGCTGTCGAGACGATGCCGCTGGACCTTGGGCAGCTCGGGACCAAAGCTTACTCCTATGTTCAGTCCGACGAGGCCCCATCCTCGGGTTCCGAGCTATTGCACGAAGAAACGCTCTGGGAAAGAACGCCCGGTGAGTTCGTGTCACGACCGGATGGCGCCGAGCCGTCCGAGCAGAGTTCCTCGCCCGACGACCAGCCTGTAACCGCACCGGACCAATCAGTCGAAGTCGAAACTTCGGCCGCTGTCGAACAAGCCGAAGAATCTCCCCTCGCGTTGGAATCTCAAGCCTCGACATTCGATACTCCTCCGGCAAGCGTGTTCAACCAGGAACAAATGGTCGTGGCTTTCGATACATCCTTGCCCGCAACAACCGCAGCCGAGACGGGCGCGCCGGTGCTCGACGTAGACACAAACGGCGCCGAGTTCGATAGTGCGGACGAACCCGGTTCCGATCAATGGCTTGTCGAGGACGTCCAGCACGCCGCCAACGAATGGAGAGTTGCCAACTCGCTTAATCTGAACACCACGAAGCTTGAGATGCGTGATTTTTCCGATGATGTCCGTGCTTCTCTCGAAGCTCGAAAAGAAGACGCGACCGGGTCCAGCTTCTCAGAAGCGGCGACAGGCGCTGAGTCCGCCACCTTGCTTGCGGCGGAGGAACCGCTCGGGGACGTCTTGTTTGGCAGCGGCGACAGCGAACCTCAAACAGCTTCAAGCGCCTCTGCCTCGCCTCTCGAGGAGACCGCCCTGACCGAATTC
>JBASRN010000031.1:0-5708 GCA_049273855.1 Blastocatellia bacterium | reverse complement strand
GATAGAAATTCTTCAGAAAGAGTTTGCTGTTCGCGTTGAAGTAAGACAGCGTCGTCAGCAGCCCGGTTTGCTGATAGTTGTTGTTGTTCCGTTGAGACCACTTCACTTTCGGCAGCGGAGGGTTCTGCCTGTACCACGTGCGCGAGTAGGCTTCGGGCGACAGTATGCGTTCGACAGTGTCGGCGCCGGCATTGCCGAACGTTTCGTACAAACGGCTGATGCCGTTGTGCAGCGCCGCGATGAACATCAGATAGGCCGGCGACCACGTGTCGAAGGTCCCGTGAGTGAACACGCCAGGCATTCCGAACTTGGTCATTTCAGAAACGTTGTTCCAGCCGATCAGATGCCATTCGTCGGCAAGTATCGGATCGATCCACGCGTTGTACGGCCCGTCGCCCACGGTGTTGTCGTAAAGATACGGAACCGACTCGTGAAGGTCGTGAAGCACCTGGGCTTTCCAGGTCATGAAAGTCTTGGCGACGTTCTGGGTGAGCTTCAACGACATTCCCATCGCATCTCGATTGTTGTCGTGAGCCACATAGCGGCCCCAATAGATCAGCGGCGGCCAGTTCTCGGCAGGATGAGCCAGGTGCCAGTTGTAAACATCCACCATGCGGTCGCGGCCGTCGACTTCGACGACAGGGGTGATCAGGGTGACGACTCCGTCCCTGATTGCTTTGACGTACGGACCGTCGTCTACCGCAAGACGATAGGCGAGCTCCATCAGCGCGGTAGGCGAGCCGGTCTCAGGCGAGTGAATCGCGCCGGTGATGTAATAAATCGGAGTCGAGGCCGCGACGAGCTTGTCGGCTTCGTCGTCGTTCAAGTTGATTGTGCGCGGGTCGGCAAGTTTGGCCAATCGAGCGCGGTTCTCTTCGAGTCTGGCGAGGTTGGCTTCGGAGCTGACCGCTACGGCGATCATTTCGCGGCCTTCTTCGGTTGTGCCGATCGAAAAGACCTTCACCCGCGGGCTCGCTTTCTCCAACATTCGCATGTAGCGATAGACCTCCTCGGAGTACGGCAGCTTGCCCGGGGCGCCTGCAACGTCGCCAAGAACTTCCTTAGGAGTCGGCACGGTTTTCGAAGCGGGGAGGTAGTCAACGAGCGGCGAGAGGAAAAAAGGCTCGGTAGTGTATTCGCGAATCTTCTTTGTGTATTCCTCGTCAATCGGTTGTTTCGGATCGCGGCCGGGTTTGGGCTGAGATGGAACGCCATTCTGTTGAGCGAGGATCGCCGACACCGAAAGCAGCGTGACCGAAACGAATAGTCCTAGAGCAAAGCAACGTCTGAGCATCTTTCCTCCTGCGGGCGGATGAATAGAGTAATAAGACAGTCGCCTCAACTGTCGGCGCAGAAGTCTATCAGACACGGGTTTCCCATGCGAAGTTGCCGAGATGCTAACGCGGTTTATGCGTAACGGTCGGGATGATTTACTCCAGCCTACAAGCTTTAGCTTGCTTCTCATGTTCGTACGGCCGAAAGAGCAGGCTGAAGCTTGTACTCTGAACTTGGGCTGACCACCACTCGCACTCGCGGCTGTTGACACTTCAACGCGTCGTGCTATACAAGAACGTGGTATTTATCGAGGTACCGCGCCGCAGACGATCAAGAGGTTCTCTTTATGATCCGGCTTCGTCTTGTTCTCTCAGTCGCCGTCCTGTTTGTGTCGCCGATAACGCTCCAGACGCTGGGGCAACAGAGGACCGGGGATGCTGCATCGCCAGATTCTCGTGCGCTTAGTGTGCGGCGGGTTGGTGACGGAACTGCTCCTGATGGACGGGGCAAGCTGTGGGCTGTCGTCGTCGGCATCTCGACCTACAAGAACGTTCCACCCGAGGGTCAGCTTCGCTTCGCGCATCGTGACGCCGAGCAACTTGCGGCTTTTCTTCGCTCTCCGGGCGGGGGCGGCTTTCCCGCGAGTCACATCAAGCTGCTCTTGAATCAGGAAGCGACTGTCGCAGCTATTCGAACCGCGATTGGCACCTGGCTCGTGCGAAGCGCAGAACCCGAAGACGTCGTCTACGTTTTCTTTGCCGGACACGGGGTTGTGGAGGGCGAGAGCGACGGTTATCTGCTTGCCCACGATTCCGATCCTCAGAATCTCTATGCGACCGCGCTGCCCACCTCGGAACTCGATCGAACCATCACTCAGAAACTGCGCGCGCGCATCGTGGTCCTGATGGCCGACGCATGCCACGCGGGCCAGATCGGCTGGGCGTCGCGCGGCACGGCGACGGAGCGCGCGCTTATCGCCAACTACATCGAAGAAGTCGGCAAGAGCGGCCCGGGAGTTTTCCGGCTGCTAGCATCACGGGCCGACGAGCGCAGCTTTGAGGATACCCGTTGGGGCGGCGGTCACGGCGCGTTTACCCATTTTCTGCTGGAAGCTCTAAAGGGAAAGGCAGATCGCGACGAGGACGGATTTGTTCGCGCAGGCGAGTTGCTGAACTACATCTCGGAGGTCGTGCCCGAAGAAACACGCGCGCTTCAGCACCCGCGCATGACCGGCAGCTTTGATGCGCGATTGCCGCTGTCGATTCTCGGCAAGGAGACGCCGGTTGAGACTCGCGGCGCCGACATCCCGGCGGGCTCCTTCCAACTCGAGGTGCGAGGCCTTGCCGGTAGCGAGGTCTACGTAGATGACGCTTATCGCGGAAAGATCAGATCGAACGGTTTGCTTGTGATCGATCAATTGAGCCCAGGAAAACACCAGGTATCGGTTGAAGCGCCCGGCGTCGAGTCCTTTACAAGAACGGTCTCATTGACTGCGGTCAGGACTGTGCTTGACGTAAAATCCCTGGAGCGCGACCAGAAGATTGTGGCCGCCGGTGGGATAAACAACTCGCCCCCAAAGACCTCCCCAGGGAAGGAATCCGAGTCGAGAGCCATGCGCACCAAACCTTTACCGGCGAAACCTTCGCCCTCGACTGTCTCGCCACCGACACCCTCAGCGCCAAAATCGTCGCCCCTCGTTGGCGAGATCGCGACAGCAATGGCGCGAAACCAGGTGCTTGAGCCGAACGGTGCGTGGACGCTGTACAACCGGCTCATTCGTGAAACTCCCAACGAACCGCTTCGGACAAACGTCGAGATAGGTATCAGCACGGCGCTCGAAGAGATCGGTCAACAGGCCATCAATAGTTACGTTCGCTCTTCGGTGCTCCAGCTCCGAGCCGCGGAGTTTCGGCGGGGCGCGCAGGCTTTCGCATGCTTGCGAACGCTAAACCCGGCCGAGTCGCAGCTTGAAGCGAAGCAGCTTTTTTGTGAAGCCCGCGTGGCTATAGACGAGATTAGAAACAAGGACGCGATCGATGCGCTCAAGCGGGCGATTTCTCTGGAGCCCAGGGCCGGCTATCTATACAACGCGCTCGGTGTTGCTTACGAAAAGGAAAAGGACAACGACAAGGCGATGGATGCCTTCAAGCGCGCGGCGGAGCTTGCGCCGCAGTGGTCATTCCCGCGGCTTCATTTGGCTATTCAATACCAGATTCGCGGTAGGGTGGATCGCGCCGGGGAGGAGTTTCAGGCGGCGGTGCGGCTCGATCCGCGCGATCCGTTCGCAAGGTGGTGGCTGGTCCGGCATTATCGCGAGCGTGCAAGTTGGTCTGAAGCCGAGAGCACGGCGCTTGAGTTGATTCGCATGGCGCCCGCGTTCGCGTCAGTACACGCCGAACTCGGAATAATCTACGAAGCCGAGCGCCAATACGAAAGAGCGGCCGACTCATTTGAGACCTACCTGCGGCTTGAGCCCACCGCCGCCGACGCGCGCTTCACCCGATACGACATCGAACAAATTCGAGAGGCAGCGGCCAGGAATCGACGGCAGGGCGACAAGAAAGCCCCGCGCATGAAGAAATCCAAGTCGTAGTTTCCGCGCGATCGCGGTCGTTCCTCGCTTTGACCAACCAACTTGTCCTACATATAATCGCGCTGCTTCCTCCCTGCGATGAAGGACGCTCAAGAAAGCTCACCGGAAGTGTCTGGGCGGTCACAGACTGGATCGAGCGCCGCCGCCGAAGTATTAACCCCATTCGCCGGGCAATCCGTGTTCTCGTGGATGCGCGAAGTCACGCGCTATCAATGGCTCGTACTGCTGGTCGCGTGGCTGGGATGGGTCTTTGACAGCATGGACGGCACGCTCTTCTCTCTTGTTCAAAAGCCATCGATGACCGAGCTTATGGGACCGGGCGCGAGCGAGTCAGCCATCGGTTTTTACAGCAGCGTCGTCTTCGCCGTGACGCTTCTCGGATGGGCGATCGGGGGGGTCTGCTTCGGAGTAATCGCCGACTACATCGGGCGAACAAAGGCGCTGGTCGCGACAATCCTGATCTATTCGCTGTTTACTGGTTTGTCGGCCGCATCTCAAAGCTGGCAGCAGTTGGCGGCGTTTCGATTCATCACCGGACTCGGGTTGGGCGGGGAATGGGCTGCCGGAGCCGCCTTGGTGGCCGAGGTCTGGCCCGATAGCCTTCGCGCAAAGGCAGGCGCGATGCTGCAGTCGGCCGCCGCTTTCGGTTACTTCTTCGCGGCGCTCATCACGCGGATGGTCGACGTGGCTTCGTGGCGGTACGTTTACGTTGTAGGAGCAACGCCCGCGATCTTTGTTTTGTTCGTTCGCCTTCTGGTCAAAGAGCCGGAGCGCTGGATCGAGGTTCGAGACCGCCGGCGGCTCGCGAAGGCAGGCGGAATAAACAGGGCAGAGTCGGACGCGTTCACGCTCAAACAACTGTTCGGCCCACAACTGCGACGCGACACCATCGTAGCTTCGACGCTTGCGTTCACGGTGCTGCTTGCGCTCTGGGGCGCGACGATGTGGATACCGTCAGTGATTCGCGAGGTCGGCGCTCGCGAGGGGCTCAGCCTTACGGACCAGAACCGATACGCGACTTACGCGGTGATGTTGCTGAACGGCGGGTCGCTGTTTGGCTATTTGGGCTTCGGCCCGCTCGCAGACCGATTGGGAAGACGCGCGGCTTTTCTGTTGTTTTTGATCGGCGGCGTGATTCTGTTTCCGGTCACCTTCTTGATGACAAGCGGCATCACCCAGATTTTCATTCTGCTTCCGCTGGTCGGCGTGTTCACGCTTGGGATAACAAGCGGCTTTCCGATCTATTTGCCGGAGCTGTTTCCAACTCGCGTGCGAACAACGGGGGTCGGATTGTGCTATAACCTGGGCCGCGTGGTGACGGCGGGCGGTGTGCTGATCACCGGAACACTGGTCGGGTTGTTTGGTTCTTACGCAAAAGCGGCGAGCGCGGTGAGCTTGATCTATCTGCTGGGGATGTTTGTGTTGATCTTCGCGCGCGAAACGCGCGGCGAAAGGTTGTCGTAAGAAGGGAGGGTTCCCCGCCGCAGTTTCCATAGCCCAGGCGTTCACGCCTGGGTGAAGCGAGCCCGCCGCAGTTTTCATAACCCAGGCGTTTACGCCTGGGTCAAGCGTGCCCGCCGCAGTTTTCATAGCCCAGGCGTTTACGCCTGGGTGAAGCGAGCCCGCCGCAGTTTTCATAGCCCAGGCGTTTACGCCTGGGTCAAGCGTGCCGGCCGCAGTTTCCATAGCCCAGGCGTTCACGCCTGGGTGAAGCGTGCCCGCCGCAGTTTTCATAGCCCAGGCGTTTACGCCTGGGTCAAGCGTGCCGGCCGCCGTTTCCATAGCCCAGGCGTTCACGCCTGGGTGAAGCGTGCCCGCCGCAGTTTTCATAGCCCAGGCG
>JBASRN010000022.1:0-79887 GCA_049273855.1 Blastocatellia bacterium | reverse complement strand
CCCTCGCGCGTCAGTCTTCTTCTTCACCGCCCCGTACTCGCTGTACGCATAGGCGGAACTCCACATCGCCCCGGTGCCGTCGTTGATCGTCGCAGTCTGCTCGGGGATTTTCTCGTAAAGCAATCGTTTGATCGCTAAAGTCGGATGGCGAAGCGGTAAAGGTCGCGCCTTCGTCTACATATTCGACGAGTTTGAACGGAGAAATGCGCACTTGCGAAACCCGCGCGATGCGATCCGCCAGAGTCTCACGCTGCGGTCTGGCACTCACACCGAAGCCAAACAGCGATTTGAGGATTGGTTGAAGATAGCGAATAGGAGAGGAAGTCAGATCAACAGTAGTTGACGCCAGGGCGAGTACATCGCTTGCGGCTAGCCCGGCCCTGGCAGGATGAGAAGGCTCGATATCAACCCGAAACAGATGAGCTTCCTGCGAACGCCCCCACCGACGGGCCTCCGAGCCCCTCGTCGCCACACTTTGCGAAGCGAGCGACCTCCATTCTTAATGTCACCTGATAGAAGGCTTGCGGATCCCAAAGCGCGATTCGGGATGATCGAAGACATGTGGACCTCCCCCGCGACGGGCTTCACCCGTGGATTGACACGGGCTACAACCACCATTCGGGAAGGATTTATCCCCTAATCCTTCGTTGTTCAAAGGTCAGCCTGAGAGTCTTAGCTCGATGCCCCGACACTAACCAGCAGCGACTCGGGTCTGGAACAAGGTGGGCTGACGATACGCCTGGCCCGTAGCGTTGTCAATCGGAATGCTGCGAGTGCTCCAAGCTCAACAACGGTTATTGGATTCGATCTCGGTGGGCGATGACTTGGAGTTTCACGTCACCGGCGATGTGGTCGTGATCGCGATCAAAAAGCGTTAGTTCGCTGCTTCTCTATCGAAACACCTAGCTTCGAGACGGCGGAAGTGGTGTTCAGGTGCGGGAATCTTCCCTGCTGGCTGCCCGGTAGAAACGTCGAGATCCCACCTCGGTCGCCAGTCTGGAGTAGTTGTCGACTCACCTTCGCGTTGAAAGCTGGACCGACGTTTCCGGATTGAGCCGGCATGGATCATTCGCTGACGCGTTCATTCGCTTTCGCGCTTCTTTCGCAGTCGCAGATAGAGTTCGCTCGTCAAGATGCACAAGCCCGCACTCGAGTTCCCGCACTCGGGCGTTCAGTATTGCCACTTCACTCCGCAATAACGCGACCTCCGGATCGCGGGTGGGTTGAGTCGGAGCGGAGCGCTGGGACATTGCCTGCTGTCCGAGCATCCTTAGGCTCGATTCGATCGAACCGAGGCGATTCTCCAGCAAGCTGATCCTCCGATCAAGATAAGCCGCATCCTGCGGTTCAATCCCGGATGCCGAAGTAGATTGTCGATTCCCGGCCACTTGCATTGCGATCACTCCACACAAGACTAAGAATAGAACCTTGGTTAAGACTCGCATTTGACTCTCCCTTCCTAGATGATCACATCACTGCACGCCTTCATTATAGCCACGGTTGAAGGTACGCGCGCGCGGACCGAACGACTATGGTGTTTGGAGAGCGATTCGAGGTAGGGACATCTCGTTAATGGACTCGATTTCGCTGAGCGATCCGTCGAGTCTTCAGGTGACCGGCCATCTGGTTGACTCCGCGATCAGAAAACGGTAGACGGCTTGTTCTTTTCCGCGACACCTGGCTTCAAGCCTTCGATAAAATCGCGATCCTTTGTTCCAGCGTGGCATACGGCGCACGACTCCTGACCGCGCTCCTCGAGGTCGGACACCAGCGCGTAAGTCAGCCCTTTGTCCGACCAACTGATGACCTTTAAACCGTCGATGCTGTCGTAATGAAACGTCAGCCCGTTCGACACGATTCCTTCGCCGCCGGAAGGCGTGGCTACCGTGTCGCTTGTGACAACGAGACTGATCGGCCGCTTGCTCATCTGATAAGCCACGTAGGCGGCGTAGTCGTTCTTGAAGCCGACC
Organism: Blastocatellia bacterium; assembly: GCA_049273855.1. GTDB lineage: Bacteria > Acidobacteriota > Blastocatellia > UBA7656 > UBA7656 > Onstottus_B. The sequence continues at coordinate 77,917 of JBASRN010000022.1, read as the reverse complement.
AAACGGGCGCCTTCGAGACGGTACAGCTTGTCCTGCCCGGATGATTCCTGGTAGGTCGGCAGTTTTACGCTAAACGGCACCTTGCCGGCGAACCAGCTCGAGATCGCTTCGGGTGAGCTGGAGGCGATCTCAAATGGAAGCTGTCCGCGCAAGTGCCTGACGTGCGTGTCAACTGCCAAAAGCGCAAACTCTGACGGCGGACTGGCTCTGGGTTCACGCCTGGTGACAAACCACAGGCCGGCAAGAATCGCGACCGTGATCGCCACGGCAAGCGCGAAGACTCGCCGCCGCGTGCTCAGATGAAAAGTTCCGTAAGTCGCGCGCGAGATCGAATCCTGGACGCGGCGCCGCAACTCCGCCGGAGCAGAGTGAGGCGCCGGCGTTACAGCGACGACTTTTTCCGCGCTTGCGCGAAGCTCGGGCGGCGCGGCGTAGAGCGGACGCGATTGGCGAACGAATTCAAGAAAGCCGCGCTCGTTCGCGACCAGGTCCGCGCACGCCTTGCACGACTTCAAGTGTTCTTCAAATCCCGCCAGCTCCCCGTCGCGAAGCTCGTCGTCGAGATAGAAAGCTATCCGGGTTCTGATGCCGTCACACTGTTTCATGCTTCTTTTGCTCTCATCGCCTTTCCCGCCGCATCCGCCCGCCATCCCGAAAGCAACAGACGCAGTCTTTCTCTCGCCCGCCCCAACCGGCTCATCACTGTTCCCGCCGGGCAGCCGATAATGCTTGCGATCTGTTGATAGCTGAAGCCCTCGAGATCGCGAAGCACCACCACTTCGCGATAGCGATGCGGGAGCGCATCAATCGCCGCGCGCACGTCCTCGCTCTTGAGTTTGCTGATAAAGGCCACGTACGGATCGTTTGTCACGCTCGAGAACCACTCGCCGCCCGTTTCGTCGTCCGAGTCCAGCTCGACGAATCGTGGCCCACTTCGCGAATGCCGAATTTGATTGAGCCACACATTTCGCATGATCGTGAACAGCCAGCTCTTCAAGTTACTGTCGGGCATCAACTGTCCGAAGGCTCGAACGGCCCGCAAGTAGGTCTCTTGCACCAGATCCTGAGCTTCGGCCGGATTGCGCGTCAACGTCATGGCAAACCCGTACAGCGCATCGATGTGTTCGAGCGCCGCGTCCTTGAAATCAGGCTTCGCAGTTTCGCCTCTGCCCATGCTCCCGAGTCCTGAGTCTGCCTCGCTGAGTACTCGTCTATCCGCGGATGCCGCTTAGAATAACACGCCGCTCGTCCGGATATTCCAGGCTTTGGAAATTCTTTCGTGGTAGCGGGAATAAAAGGCAGCGTCGCGTGTTGTTCCCTTTGAGGGCATTCGCGTCGCCATGCTCGGTCATCGAGGCACGGGGCCGCGCGGATTCGCTGAGTCTCAGATTTCTCGCTGATTGCTTCAAAATGATCACGCTCGATCGTCGAGGTAATGGAGGACAAATAATGGATCGCAGAAGAATCAAGATCGCGCTTGTCGCGAGCTTTGTGGCTACGTCTTTGATCTCGGTCGCCGCGCAGGATATGCAAAAGAATGGGACCAGCTACGCTCCGGTGGACATCAAAGAAACTTTCGGGTCGATCATGGCGCGGATGAAAGCCGCGAAAGCAGGCGTCATGAAGCGGCAGATGGACTTGTTGGCGGAGCGGTACGATCTTTCGAAAAAAGTGACGTCGGAAGTAACCATGTCACGAGGCAAGCCGATTCCGGTCGGCCCTGCGGCGAGGCTCGGCTCCGGTCTCACCTGGGAAAGACTCGCCGCGATGTCGCCCGACGAGATCAAGTCGAGTGGGGTGTTCCCAAAAGGATTCCTGCCGTTGCCGCATCCGAATCACCCGGAAGGCGGAATGATCTTCCCCAAGTTCATGATTGACGAACTGGTCAAGATGGGCGAAGGCAACCGTCTCGAGCGGTTTGATCTGGATTTCGATTTGCCTGACCACTTCCTGGCTGAGTTCCCGCCGGCTATCTTTTTGACGACTCGCCCGGACCTGGGCGACGTGTCGCAAGGCAAGCTGGTAACGCTGGACAACTTTTACGAGCTGTTCAACGGCATCTTGAATCCCAAACAGCTCGAGGGATTGCGCTTGTTGCTCACGCAGTTTCCGCAACAGCAGTTTAATGTCACCGAGGACCGCCGCTCCGAGAAGCCAAGCCGAGGCGTGGCCTGCTTCGATTGTCACGCCAACGGTCACACAAACGGAGCGTCGCATCTGGCAGGCGACGTACGTCCTCAGCAGAACCGGCGTCGAATTGAGACGCCTTCGCTGCGGGGAGTCAACATCCAGCGGCTCTTCGGCTCGCAGCGGGCGCTGAAGTCCGTCGAAGACTTCACGGAGTTCGAGCAGCGCGCAGCCTACTTCGACGGCGATCCGGTTATCGCAACCAAGAAGGGTGTGAACGTGCTCGATCGCGGCAGTGCGGTTCATGACATGTCGGAGTTTCAGGAGCTCCTCGATTTTCCGCCCGCGCCCAAGCTCAATGTGTACGGCAGGCTTGATGCTTCGAAGGCCACTCAGTCGGAGATTCGAGGGGAGGCGCTATTCTTTGGCAAGGCGAACTGCGCGGCCTGTCACACCCCGCCTTACTACACCGATGGGCTGATGCACGATCTGAAAGTGGATCGTTTCTACAAGCCGCAGATGATCAACGGTGTCCTGGCGACTATGCAGGGCCCGATCAAGACTTTCCCGTTGCGGGGTCTTAAAGACTCGCCGCCGTATCTGCACGACGGGAGATTGCTGACACTCGAAGACACGGTCGAGTTCTTCAACATAGTGCTCAGCCTCAAGCTGACGGCGGAAGAAAAGAAGGACATGGTCGCCTTCCTGCGGGTGTTGTAGCGAATAAATGGTTCGTAGTACCGCCCTTGCAGGCGGAAGTTCGTAACAGCTCTGCGGTACCTCTGCGTCTTGCGTCTCTGGGGTCAGCCGGGTCGCGAAAACAACTCACCGCAAGACGCTAAGGCGCAGAGGTTGCGCAGAGAAGAAAATTTAATCCGACAGACTCCTGAAAGGCGGTACTACGATCTTTTATGTTCAATATGCTGATCGGTCTGCAACGCGTTCTTCACAAGCTCAACAGTCGTTTGATCTCGTCCTTGTCCGCCGGCGCGCGCATCGGGCGATTGGCGAAGTTGCCCGTGATCGCGCGTCTTTCGTCGCCGGCGCCAATACCAAGTTTGCCGGTGTGATAGTCGACCGTGTAGTTCGGGTCCTTCAACAGATTGCCGGTCAGCACCGCGATGATATCGCTGTCGGGCTCGATGACGCTGGCGGCGACCAGTCGTTTGATCCCTGCAAGCGTGGCTGCAGACGCGGGCTCGCACCCGATGCCGTCTCGCCCGATGATTGCTTTGGCGTCGGCGATCTCCTGTTCGCTCACTCGCTCGACAACTCCATCGGTCCATTCAAGCGCGCGCACCGCCTTCTTCCAGGAAACCGGATTGCCGATCTTGATGGCAGTCGCAAGCGTCGAGGCCTTCTGCACCGCGTTGAGTCGCGAACGATCGGATGACGCGAACAGCTCGTAGAAAGGCGCGGCGCCTTCCGCTTGAATCACCGCAAGTCGAGGCACGCGATCGATGAAGCCCAGCTCGGCCAGCTCGTGCAGCGCCTTGCCAAATGCCGATACGTTGCCCAGGTTTCCACCGGGCAGCACAATCCACTCCGGCGCCCGCCACGAGCATTGCTCGATCATCTCGACGATGATCGTCTTCTGACCTTCGAGACGGAAAGGATTGATCGAGTTCAGAAGATACAGATCGGTTTCGGCGGCGACTTCGCGCACGACTCGCATGGCGTCGTCGAAGTTTCCTTCCAGCTCCACAACCGTAGCGCCGTACTCGAGCGCTTGTGAGAGCTTGCCCCAGGAGATCTCGCCTGCCGGTATGAACACAACCGCGCGCACTCCGGCTCGCGCAGCGTAAGCCGCCATCGATGCCGAAGTGTTTCCCGTCGAAGCACAGGCAACCGCCCTAGCTCCAATGCGCACCGCTTGAGTGACGCCCGTCGTCATGCCGTTGTCTTTGAACGAGCCGGTCGGGTTCATCCCTTGATGCTTGAAGCGGAGGGATGTGATCTCCGCATACTCAGCCGAGCGCGGAGCCGTGTAAATCGGCGTGTTGCCCTCGGCAAGCGTCACGACATGAGAGCAATCGTCGGTGAAAGGCAGCAGCTCGCGAAAGCGCCACACTCCGCTGCGATCGGGATCGGCCTCAATCGTCTTACGTTCCTGAAAGAGCGCGATCATCTCCTGGATGGTGTAAGGCAGGTGGAAGTCATAAGCTACGTCGAGCAGCCCCCCGCACAAAGGACACGTGTAGAGGCGCTCATCGATCGGGTAATAGCGCCGGCACTCGGCTTCGATGCATCGCAAGAATGCTCTCGACTGATCGGCTTGGTTCATTAGGAGGAGTCCGTAGCCAGTAGTCCGTAGTCCATAGTCCGTAGCCCGTAGTCAGTAATCAGTGGTCAGTAGTAACTCCCAGCGGTCCTCAAGTGCCAAGTCATTGCACTTTCGGCGTCAACAATGTCTTGGCACTTATCAACTACTGACTACGGACTACTGACTATTCTTCCGGGGCGTTTTGTTGCCAGAGCTTTTCCCATCCTTCGCTCGGTTCGACCAGCTTTAAGCCTATGCTGTGCTGGCCTGCGTCTCGCCAGACGGCCTGAACCAGAGCGGTGGCCTCGAAATCAACGGAAGGCACCGACAGCTTTACCAGCGTGCCCGGCTCGAGGTCACGAACGGTGTGCAATCGGAGTCCGGACGGGCTGATCTCTTCGATCGTCATCTCGTCGACAAAGCTGTCGAGATGCGAGGTATTGCCCTCGACCCGCGCTTTGATCGAGACGTTAACGCGCGGTTCTGCGCGCCGGCCGTCGTCGGGATCTTCGGTCTCGTTGGCTTCCGCCAGCAAATCGTCGTAACAGGGAGTGCAAACCTGGCGATAGCCGAGATGGGCCACTGGAGCCAGTTCCGGCAGGTTGGCAATGTTAGCTAACTGGCTTGTTCGTTCGTTGCATCGGTCGCATAAGCCCGACATACGAAAACCGCTCCTTTAGGTTGGCGAGACTCCATGGGCGTAGGAGAGACTTGTGTATTCGATCTCATCGGATCAGCCTTGTCCAGGATGCGCCCAGTATAAGCAGATTTCCTTTTCGACTCAACAGGAATCTGTGACTGAAGCGTGGTCTGGTGATAAGACCTGGACGTGGTGGACTTCTCTTGGTCACCGATGAACTCTGACCCGTGAGCGATTGACAGAAGCTGGACCGCACTCTTAGATTTCTTACTTCAATGAAGCCGTTTCTTGCAGCTCTATCGTTGACCATCCTGTTTGCCGGTGCGGTAGCTGCGCAGCAATCGCCGCTTGCGCCGCCCGTTCTGCCTAAACCAACCGTCACCGCGAAGTCAACGACGCTCAAGCTCGGCGACAAAGCACCGGACTTCGCGCTTCCAAACGGCGACGGCAAGCTCGTCATACTCTCGGAATATACGCAACGCTCGCCGGTCGTGTTGGTGTTCTATCGAGGCTACTGGTGAGCCGCTTGCACACAGCAACTCACCAGGATGGCTGAGGACTACAACAACTTCAAACGTGCGGGCGGAGATGTGATCGCAATCAGCTCCGACCAGCAGTCGTTTTCATGGTCGATGGGCCAGACTACGGGCGCGAAGTTTCAGATACTTTCCGACGCCGACAAGACGGTCATAACTTCGTACGGAGTCCTTAATCCGGCGGAACACGGCGGGATTGCTCATCCAGCGATCTTCATCGTGGACCGAGAAGGTAAGATCAGATTCCTGCACGTAGGCAAAGACCCCCAAGATCGCCCGCCTGATGAGACGATAATTGAAGAAGTGAGGAAGATTGTTGGCGCGAAGTGAACCACGTTGAAGATCAAACTCGAACAGCCTGCTGAAAACCTGACCCATCGCCGCTAAGCCCCCAAGGAACACGAAGCCCACAACATATTGCAATCACTGACTTGGTGCAGCTTCCTGTCTTTGTGCCCTGGTGGCGCCCTCCCTCTTTCAGCAGCCTGCTAGCGTCTCGGGCAGCATACCTCGATGGCTAACCATCCGAAAGTTAACTCTGTGCGATCAATTGCCTCAAGACGTACTGCAGTATCCCCCCGTGCTGGTAGTAATCAACTTCGATCGGTGTGTCGATGCGTAATATCACGGGCACCTGTTCGGTTTCTGCGCTCGCGCGGTGAATCACAAGCGTCAAATCCTGGCGAGGCGTAATCGATTCTTCAAATCCGGTCAGGTCATACGTCTCGCTGCCATCGAGCTTTAAGGTGCGCGCATTCGTGCCTTCTTTAAACTGGCAAGGCAACACGCCCATCCCCACAAGGTTCGACCGGTGTATCCGCTCGAAGCTCTGAGCGACAACCGCGCGAACGCCCAACAAGCGCGTCCCCTTCGCAGCCCAATCGCGCGAGCTGCCCGTCCCGTACTCCTGACCTGCGAACACCATCAGCGGAACATCCGCGGCCTGATACTTTATCGCCGCGTCATAGATGCTCATGCGCTCGCCGTCGGGTTGATGAATAGTAACTCCGCCTTCGACCCCCGGAACCATCAGGTTTTTGATTCGCACGTTCGCGAAGGTTCCGCGCGTCATAACCCGATCGTTGCCTCGTCGGGCGCCGTAGCTGTTGAAGTCGGCGACCGATACGCCCTTCTCTTGAAGATAGAGCCCGGCCGGGGACGTCGGTTTGATCGCGCCGGCAGGCGAGATGTGATCCGTGGTCACCGAATCGCCGAAGACGGCAAGCGCCCGCGCATTCTTGATGGTAGTCACAGATCCGGGCTGCATCGAGAAGCCCTGGAAGTAAGGCGGCTCTTGAATGTAAGTCGATTCCGGATCCCACTCGTAGACGTCGCCGCCGGTCGTTGGAATCTCATTCCACATCGGGTTCTCCTCGACGAAGCTGCTGTACAAGCGGCGATAGGTTTCAGGATCAAACGCGGCGCGCATCAACTCGCGTACCTCTTCGCTGGTTGGCCAGAGGTCACGGAGAAAAACGTCGCTTCCATCCCGGCCCCTGCCGATGGGCTCTTCGGAGAGGTTGATATCAACGCGGCCCGCAAGCGCGAACGCGACCACCAGCGGGGGGCTCATCAGGAAGTTCGCTTTGATGCTCTGATGCACACGGGCTTCGAAGTTGCGATTACCGCTCAACACGCTTGCGGCGACGATGTCGTTCTTGCTAAGCGCCTCTTCGAGCCCGGGATCGAGCGGACCGGAATTGCCGATACAGGTTGTGCAGCCGTATCCGACCAGATTGAATCCGATATGATCCAGATAGGGTTGAAGCCCAGTCTTTGCAAGATAATCGGTCACCGCTCGCGAACCCGGCGCAAGTGAGGCTTTGACGGTCGGCTTGAGGCTCAAACCTTTCTCGACTGCCTTTTTGGCAAGCAATCCAGCCGCAAGCATCACGCTCGGGTTCGAGGTGTTGGTACAGGACGTGATCGCGGCTATCAGCACATCTCCGTGCGCCAGTTCGACCCCTACACCTCGCGCGGAGATTGCTTCGTTCGCCTCTACGCGGTCGGGGGTAGGCCGGTTGTTGATCATCTCCGTTTCGGTTTCGACGTTTGTGTTGTTCGCGCTTGTTTTATTGGAAACAGCGACCGGAGCAGTCTCGTTTCGCTGCTCGCCACCTCCGCTGCGCGTGCCATTTTGTACGGCTCCAATCCAGGCCGGGAAGCGTCTGCCGATCTCATCGCTCGGCCTGTTGTACCCGTCCTCGCCCAGAGGCTTCTGAAGAAGCTCGACAAATTTATTCTTGAGATTTGAAAGCGTAATGCGATCTTGCGGGCGCTTCGGTCCCGAGACGCTCGGGAGAACCGAACCCAAATCCAGTTCGAGCACCGTGCTGTACTCGCATTCGCCCTTCCGGGGGATTCCAAACATTCCTTGCGCCTTGAAGTAGCTTCGGATCAACTCAACTTGTTCCTCAGAACGGCCCGTAGCTTTGTAGTACGCGCACGTTTCCTCGTCAATCGGGAAGAAGCCCATCGTCGCACCGTACTCCGGCGACATGTTCGCGATGGTTGCGCGGTCGGTCGCCGACAGCGAGGCCGCGCCCTCGCCATGATACTCGACAAACTTGCCGACGACTTTAGCGCTGCGGAGCATTTCGGTCACGGTAAGAACAAGATCCGTAGCGGTGACGCCTTCCTTGAGCTTGCCTGTCATATTGACGCCGACGACGTCGGGTGTCAGGAAGTAGACCGGCTGGCCAAGCATTCCGGCTTCGGCTTCGATGCCGCCTACTCCCCAGCCTACGACGCCGAGCCCGTTGATCATCGTCGTGTGCGAATCGGTACCCACCAATGTGTCAGGATAGAAAACTCCGTCTTTTTCCTGAACGCCTTTGGCAAGATACTCGAGATTGACTTGATGACAGATGCCGATGCCGGGCGGCACGACTTTGAAGCTATTGAATGCGTGCATGCCCCACTTCAGAAACTGATAGCGGGCGCGGTTGCGCTTGAACTCCATCTCCATGTTCAGCCGCAGCGCGTCGGGAGTGCTCGAGAAATCGACTTGAACCGAATGATCGATCACTAAATCGACTGGGACGAGCGGCTCGATTATCCCCGGATCTTTATCGAGGCGCGCAACCGCCGATCGCATCGCCGCCAGGTCAACAAGCAACGGCACGCCGGTGAAGTCTTGCAGCAGGATTCGGGCAACGACGAATGGAATCTCTTCGGTTCGTTCGGCGTTTGGCTGCCAGCCGGCAATCTGGCGTACATTCGCTTCGGTGATTCGTTTGCCATCGTAATTGCGCAACACGGATTCGAGCACGATGCGAATGCTGACCGGCAGGATCGAGACCCGGCCGATGCCCTGTTTTTCAACTTCGGGCAATGAGTAGAACTTGCCGCTGAGGCTTCCTGCGGTGAAGGAGTGGAGCGAGTTAAAGAGGTTATGTGTCATAGGTTTCGGGCCAGCTCGAACCGCCACTATGCAAGGTATGCGCGGAGCGTGAGTTCCAAAAGTGGGCCGTGCCAGACTGAGCTTCAGTTTAAGGATTCGAGCTGTTGATCGTCAAGGAAAACAGGCAAACGCGACCCTTAACCAGTGCTCAATCGCTTTGGTGGTCATCGTTGATTGGCCGGCGTTGACCCTTGACCGACGCGTCGCTGTTGATCCTGGTTGAAGCGTTGCTCAGATGTACGTGGCGCTGGGGAAAAGGTATCTCGATGTTGCGCTCTCGAAACACTCGTTCTATCGCGAAGTTTACTCTGCTGCGAATTTGCGGATGCTTGTGCGGCTCGTCTATCCAGACACGCACCTCCAGATCGAGCGAGGAGTCGCCAAATCCGCCGAAGTGGACCCGGGGCTCGGGGCTAGTCAATACATCGTCCACCGACCGAGCCGCTTCAATTAACGCCTCCAACACCTTGTCCAGATCGCTTCCGTATGCGACGCCGACCGGGATGTTGAGTCGCACCTCCTGGGTGGGGTAGGAATAGTTTATTACTTCGTTTTGAAGCAGCTTCGAGTTTGGCACGATGACCGCCATGTTCTCGTTCGTTAGTATTATTGTCGACCGGAGGCTTATCTTCTCTACGCTGCCCTCGATCCCTTCCTTTAGCCGGAGGCGGTCACCAACGCGGATCGGCCTTTCGAACAGCAGGATGAACCCCGACACCATATCCGAGGCGATGTACTGTAGGCCAAAGCCGATGCCTACTGAGAGAAAACCCAGGATTACCGCAACGCTGGTCAGGTCTACTCCAAAGCCGATCTTCAACCCGTACAGCACTCCGAGCGCGATTATCATGTAGTGAACCAGCCTGAGCAGCGTGTATCTTAGTCCCGCCTCAACGTTGACTTTTGGCAGGAAGCGATTCTCTAAGAATCGTCTGAGATAGCGCGAGACAATCGTCGCGATGCCTACGACGAAGACAAGCAAAAGAAGACTCAAGATCGACACCTTGAACTCCTTTTGATTCACGAATGGATAGTTCAGGATCTTGATGATTCGCTCTAGCACCGAGTCTCCGATTGAGTACGAAGATGGGTCTTCTTGAATTAACACTAGAAATTCCAAGCGCTGTCCTCCCAAACAACAAACTTAAAGTGAGGAAGCAAGCGAATTCAGCAGACGACATCGGAGCCGCTGTCGCAAGCGTACACGAACTCTTATCAACCTAATATAGCACCGATCTTCCTACTCCCTTCAAGCCCGATATGTTTCTCGGTTTTGATAAACCGTCATCTGTGCTCTGCCCTGTCTGGTTGGCTTTGCTGTTGGTATGCTAGTCGCTAGTTAACGAGACATTGGATATCCACGTTGACGCGCGGCTGGATTCCGGAACGAAGGGGGAAATATGTCAAGAAGAACATTGTCAGTAGTGCTCGGTCTGGTGTTGGCTACAGTCACTGTCTGCGGTGAATCAGCCGCGGGTGCCGACAGGCTCTCTGACCAGGCCGGACACGTCAAGAAGGTGAGGACTTCGGTCCTTAAGCTGGGCGTCGGGCGCGATGCGCGCGTTCAGTTGAGTTTGCGAGACCAAACTCGGCTCAGCGGCTTTATCCGCGAAGTCGGTGAGGACTCGCTTGTCATCGAAAGCGAGACAACAGGCGCGGTCACCACCGTTGGCTACCCCAACGTAACGCAGGTAAAGGGACACAACCTTTCCACTGGAGCGAAGATCGGCATCGGCATAGCTATTGGCTTCGCGGTGACTGCTCTGATTATTTTTGCCTCGCACTAGCGGGTTGGAAACAAGTTACGCTCAGCGTGTGACCGGAGTCGGCAGAGGTTGTTAGGACGACGCGAAGAGCGGCGCGTGTAGAGGGACGTCCGTGGACGTCGCCCGGAGTATGCCCCCTCCGGCGAAGATGATCTACTTGTGACTCGTCGCAACCGGGAGTTGAGCTCTTTTACAGCGGTGGCGTAAAGCGGCCATCCGCAGCGGTCCATCCGCCGTCGACCACTAAAACGCTTCCCGTCACGTAGGTCGACGCATCCGAGGCGAGATAAACAACCGGGCCTACCATCTCATCCACGCTGGCCCAGCGATTGAAGACGCTCTTGGCGGCGTAAGCGTCGTACCAGTCCGGCCGGTCTTTGATCTGACTGGTGAGAGGCGTGTCAACGACTCCGGGTGCGATCGCGTTCACTCGCACGCCATGCGGTCCAAGCTCCGAGGCAAGCGCGCGGACCAGTTGAACGATCCCGGCTTTTGTTGCGGCGTAGACTCCCTGGCCCGGCTCGACTACCTGAGATCGAATCGACGAGAAAGCTATGATGCTTCCGCGGCGTTGTTCAGCCATGATTCGCCCGGCATGTCTCAGAACTCGAAAGGTCCCTTTGAGGTTCAGCTCTACGACTCGATCGAATTCATCGTCGCGATAGTTGATGAGCGGCTTGCGCACGTTGGCGCCGGGCGTCGTCACCACGACATCAATCCGGCCGTCCTCGCCAACCACGCCGTGCAACAACTCGCTGACACTTTGAGTGCTGGTGACATCTACGGTCAGCGCCCGGCCGCGCTCCTGGCCCAGTTCGCTTGCGGTAAGCTCGGCGGCATCGCGGCTCACATCGGCGCAAACGACAAAAGCGCCATGCGCAGCGAGACCTTTCGCGGCCGCTTGTCCGATCCCCGATCCCGCGCCGATGACAACGGCAATGCGGCCCTCAAGACGAAAGAGTTGTTCGTAGTTCATGGCGAAACCGCTTTGTATATTATATCTTGGATTCTGGATTCACACCGGCAATGCGTTCGACGCCGGCGCTTTTGCTTGTCGCGAGCGTGACTGCGAGCATCACGAGTGAGCCGGCTACGAAGCCGAACACCGCACCCGGCACATTCCACCAGCCTTGCCCTTTCGTCATCACCTCCGAAGCAACGACAACCGCGACCGACGCGACCATCGAAGCGATTGCCGCGCGTGAAGTTACGCGAGTCGAATAGAGCCCTACTATCAATGGCAACAGCAACGACGCGGTAAGCAGCGTGTAAAAGATTGTCAACGCCGAGATCACGCTGGGGAGCAACATCCCAAGCAACGCACCGCCAGTCCCGCAAGCGATGGCGGAGCCTCGCGCCACGCGCATCAACTGTGAATCATCGGCTTGCTGGTTGATGAACCCCTTATACAGGTCTTTGCTCAACGACGTGCTGAGCATGAACAGAACCGCATCGGCCGTGCTCACTTCGGCCGAGAAGATTGAAGCCAGCAGCAAAGCGCCAAGCCATACAGGCAACGACTCAGTCAGCAGGGTAGGAAGCGCCAACTCGTGATTGGTGAGGTTAGGAAAGCTGCCGCGCGCGATGATGCCCAACAGCACGGGCACGATTGCGTACACAAGCAACACCGCCGCATTCAACCCTACGCCCGAGCGAACGGTCCGCTCGTCGCGTGCTCCAAATATCTTCTGCAACAAGCCGGGCGAGATCACAAACGACGGCGCTAGAATCACAACATACCGAAGCACCGAGCTCCAGCCTGTGCCCGCGAACCCGAAGTAGGCTTCCGCTTGTTCAGCGGCTATCGTCGTTGACGCATCAGCTCGAATCCCGGAAATGCCCTGCACTGCCTCGACCAAATAAATCAGCGCCAGCGCAAAACCGAACAGTTTTACCGCAAGCTGAACGGCATTCACGCGCGCGGCCGCGTGCAAGCCGCCAAACGTGAAGTAGGCCGTGACCACCGCGGCGCCTATCAAGCAACCCGCCGCCTTGTTCAGCCCAATCACGACGTTCAATATCCACGCGACCGCGATCAATTGACCAGCCAGGATCGAAAGCGAACCGATCCAGAGCAGCAACGCCACGAGTCCGCGCACGCTTCGGTTGTAGCGAAACTCCAGATAGTCGCCGACGGTGTAGAGGTTCCGCTCCCGGGCTACTCGCCAAATTTTCGGCCCGACGGTGAACGCCAGCATCAGGCACCCGATCCCGGCCGAGCCAACCCACCACCACGCCGACAACCCGTCGCGATAGCCGAGTCCCGCCGCTCCAACCGTCGAGCCGGCGCCGATGTTGGCAGCGAGAAGCGTCGAGAAGAGCAAGCCCGTGCCGAGCCCTCGACCCGCGACGAAGAAGGAGCTTGAGCCGCTCTCATGACGCGAGACGAACGCCCCGAGCGCGATCATCAGTGCTGCGTAGGCGATGAGGATTAGCAAGAAGGTCATGCTGGATGAAAGGTCAGTCCTCTCGGACGTGAGTCCCTTCGCTTTGTTCACAAAACGCGGACTCGAGGCGCTCAGGTCGGCTGGGGATCCTGCAAGTAACCGAACGGCCGCGCCATAAGGCAGCAGACGATTTGGTGCCGGCCTATGACATGTAGATATGCTGCTAGTCGGCGAGTCATCTCTGTTCGATTTCCATCGGCGGTGCTTAACAGTGGTTCACCTGAGATCGATCGAGCCCGGCAGACCCGCGATCCCGCGAGCTGCGCGGACCGCTCGAACCACCGCGCGCGACATCGCCTCTGCGGCAAGAGCGCCGATCAGCGTCACGTTCGCAGCTTTCGTTGATTTGCCTGTCCCAAGCGCGAAGACCGTGTCGCCATCAGCGGCCGTGTGAACCGGGTTGATCGCACGAGCCAATCCGTCATGAGCCATCTGCGCGACCTTGGTTGCTTGAGCCTTTGTCAAAACAGCGTCGGTCGCGACAACTCCAATAGTCGTCGCCGCCCCTGCGAGCATCGGAGGAAGCGGCTCACCTCCGAGTATCGCAGCCATCGAATTGAGCAGCGATTTCCCGTCTTTTGTCCGCGCTCCGGCGATCGGCTTGCCGGTGGACGGATCCAAGATGTCTCCAACCGCGTTTACCGCAACGATCGCTCCAACCGTCACTCCCGACCCGAGCCTTATCGAAGAAGTGCCGATTCCGCCTTTCATGGCGCGCGACATGCCAAACAGCTTTCCTACGGTCGCGCCTGCGCCCGCGCCCACGTTGCCTTCTGCAGGGGAGCTCGCTGTAGCAGCCTTGCAAGCCTTGTATCCGGCTTCGGCGTCGGGTCGAATCCGTGAGTCACCGACTCCGAGGTCGAACAAGATCGCAGCCGGCACGATCGGCACCTTCGCAACCCCTACGTTGTATCCGATGCCGCGCTCCTCGAGATAGCGAACTACTCCAGTCGCAGCCTCCAAACCGAACGCGCTTCCGCCGGCGAGCACGATCGCGTGAACCACTTGAACGGTGTTCACCGGATCGAGCAGGTCGGTTTCGCGAGTGCCGGGAGCTGCGCCGCGAACATCTACACCGGCGACAGCGCCTTCTTCGAAGAGGATCACAGTGCATCCGGTGGGCCTGCGCGAGTCCGTGAAGTGGCCCACGTTGATTCCGGTTACGTCAGTGATCGCGCCTGTGTTGCGCGATTGGGAGCTCGCGATCTGGTCGTCGCCAAGCAACCCCAGGGAAGCGGCCGCGAGGCCTCCGCGCAAAAGCTCGCGTCGCGTGGTGTGGGTCTTCTTTGATGACGTCACTGTGTTAAGGCTCCACACATCTTTGACTCAGTTGATCACCCCAAGCAGACGCATTGCGCCGATCGCCATCGCCTTCGAAGCCTGCTTCAGATGGCCGATCTCGCAGTACTCATCCGGCTGATGCGCCATCTCTAAGATACCCGGCCCATAGGCGATGCATTGCTCGATGCCCGCAATCCTCGCGAAGTGCTTCTGATCGTAAGTGCCTGGACTGGCGATCAACGGGACTTCGCGGTCGAGTCTCTCGCACACGACCTTGCGCATCGTCGACACGAGCTCCGAAGCCGGGGCGGTCATCGTCGGATGAACGATCATCAAGTCGTTAAGATCGTAACCCAAGTCGTCATCTTCAACTCGCATTTGCTCGATCAAACCGGCAACCTCTGCTCGCACGTCGTCGAAACCTTCTTCGATAAGAAAACGACGGTCAAAGATCGCTCGGCAGGTGTCGGCAACGCACGGCGTTTGTGGCGCGTCAGGCGACTGGCCTCCGAAGATCGAGTTCACGTTTATGGTAGCGCTGCGCGCGCCTTCAGGTTCAACGGGCATTCGAGTGCGGCGACTCGCAAGCTTCGGCTTGAGCTCTCGCTCAACCAGTCCGATGAGCCGCGCCATTCGATCGATCGCGCTCGCGCCCAGAAAAGGCATGCCCCCGTGAGCGATCCGCCCCCGCATCAAGACCTCAAACCAGTAGACTCCGCGATGCCCGAGGCAGATGCGATCGTAGTCGAGCGGCTCGGTGATGATTACGTAATCGACCAGGTCGGGCCTGATGTAGCCGTGCTCCGAGAGAAACGCAACCCCTGCGAAGCCGCCGCTCTCCTCATCGACCGTCGCGCTTTGCTCGACCGAACCCGCTAGCTTCACTCCCGCTCGGCGTATCGCTTCAATCGCGAAGATCGAAGCCGTAATGCCGGCTTTCTGATCCGTCACTCCGCGGCCGTAGATTCTTCCATCGCGCTCGATCGCGGCGAACGGATCGTTGGTCCATCCGTCGCCGGGCGGAACTACGTCGATGTGGCCGTTAAAATGAAGCGTGGGATGAGAGTTCTCGCCGGGAAGACGTCCGATCAAGTTGACTCGCGGATGCCGACGCGTGCACTCGGGGCGGCCGGTCGCCTCGACGTAGTTCACGTCATAGCCGAACTCAATCAGCTTGCCGCCAATCACCCGCGCGCAGTCGGCGTAGTTCTCACCTGGAGGATTTACGGTGGGGATGCGAACGATCTGCTTGAGGAACTCAACCATCTCAACGTCGAGTTCATCGATGCGATCAAGAACCGCTGTCTCTGAGGAGATGGACATAGGCTACGCCGACAGCCCTGACCGCATGGCTTTCTCGACCGCCTCGCAGAATGCGTCGATCTCGTTGATAGTCGTGTAGACGTTTGGAGTAACGCGCACGCCCTTGAACTCGTCGTGTTCGATTGGCGTTACGAGGATTCGATTTCGGTCCCACAGATGCGCGCCCAGTTTGCCGTGGTCCATCCCTTCGATTGAAAACAGCGCGAGGCCGCAAGACTGTTGCGTGTCGTAAGGAGTCAGCACTCGTACGCCCTTCTGAGCTTCAAGCCTCCTCGCCCATCGCTCCTTTAGATAGCGAAGCCGTGCGGCCTTGCGCTCGGGGCCGATGCCTTCGTGAAAGGTGAGGGCTTCGGCAATGGCGTTGTGATTTGCGGCCGGGTGGGTGCCTATCTCTTCGAACTTGCGAATGTCGTTGTCCTGTTTGCTGTCGGCTGCCATCAACGGCCACAGCTTGGCGATCTTCGATTTGCGCACGTAGAGAAAACCTGTGCCGTGCGGCGCAAGCAACCACTTGTGCAAACTTGTGCCGTAGTAGTCGCAGTCGAGGTCAGCGTGCTTGAACGGAAAATGGGCAAATGCGTGCGCCCCGTCTACGATGACTTCGATACCACGCTCGCGGCCGAGCTGGCAGATTCGTTTCACGGGGAAAATCTGACCGGTTAGGTTAGTGATATGACAGACCTGAATCACCCGCGTGCGAGGCGTGATCGCTCGTTCAAATCGTGCTAAAAGATCGTCCATCGAGGGCGGCGGAACAGGGAATGAAATCAGATTTAGCTTGATGCCTTCGCGGCGTTCGCGCTGACGCCACGAAGTGAGCATTCGCGGGTAGTCTTGATTGGTGGTGAGCACTTCATCGCCGGGCTTGAGGTCCAGCCCGAAGATGCAAATCTCGAGTGCTTCGCTTGCGTTGCGAGTGATGGCCATTTCCTCGGGGTCGCACCCAAAACTGGCGGCTAGCCTCTGGCGAACTGCTTCGATCTGAGGCTCAAGGATGCGCCACATCGTATAGACGGGCGCTTCGTTGGAGTAAGCGAGGTGACGTGCCATCGCTTCCTGAACGACGCGAGGCGAAGGGCTGACGCCGCCGTTGTTCAGGTTGATGATCGAGCGATCGACGGAGAAGGACTGCTGGATTTCACGCCAGAGGCTCTCGTCTCCGGCGAGCTTTGCCGGCGAGTCGTTGAGTCCGCGGGTGACAGCCAGTATCCGCTCCAAACCACCCTCGCTGATTGACGTAAAGGCGCCGACAGCAGTCGCGCCCCCGACTGATCTCAAGAAACTTCGCCGTGTGAACATTGCTCACCTCGTGGAGTGGCTTCCTACAACGACATTGGTCGCGGATTTGGCGATTCTATCACAGGACCGTGTTCACCGAAACAAGTCGAGCTCCGGCGCGCGTATCAACTCCCGGCCCGAAGCTTCGTGAGAGTCGTAGTCGAAGCCTCGAATGATGGCCACCGGAACGCCGTCTTTCTTCTTCATCACAAGCTCCGCAGCGGAAGCAATCTCGTCTGCTACCGCTATGATCGTCACTCGAAGTGGGCGGCCGTGCGAATCTGTCTCGCCGCGATAATCAATCAACGGCGCGAGGCCCGCGACGCCGATCGCAACGTTGATCAGCCCTTCACGCCAGGGGCGGCCAAATGTGTCTGAGACGACCACTGCCACGCTCACGACGAAGCTTTTTTCGAGTGTCTTCTGAATTCGCCGCGCCGAAGCGTCCGGGTCTTCGGGAAGCAGAAGCGCCGTGCCTTCCTCTACGTTTGATGCATCGACTCCGGCGTTCGCGCAGACGAAGCCGTGATGAGTCTCGGCGATCCAGACGCCGCGTTCCATTCGTACGATGCGCTTGGATTCGCGCAGGACGACTTCGACCAGCCGCGGATCTCTGTCGTAAGCCTCGGCCCACTGGCGAGCGCGCGGCGAGGCCTCGATCGAATCGAGTCGAACGCTGCGGCCTTCCGATTTCGAGACGATCTTCTGAGCGACAACGAAGATGTCGCGGTCGCGGACTTCCAGATCTGCCTCGCTCACAGCTTGAATAATGAGCGCGCCGATGTCATCGCCCGCTACCACTTCGGGCAAGCCGGGCACGCCAAGTACTGTGATCTCGGGAATCTTCACAATGTTTAGACAGATGGCCGGGACGGCCGCGCTCCCAGCACTGTCCTACCAGCTATCCGCATCTCGGCCAGCACCGAAAGTGTCTGCGTGCTGCCGCCGGTCTCAAGCAACACCTTCAGGTCAACCGGTTCGTCGATATCCAACGCGATGCGCGTGCTCGTCACGATCAGACACTCGACGCCGGCTTGCAACCCTTCTTGTTTGTGCAGCGTGAGCGAGTTCGGACCGAAGCGCGATGGAAACAGATCGGGCGGCGTTCGGAGGATCGCATTCGTGCCCGTGCCTTCGCGCGACGGAACTAGCACTGCGGCAGGAGCCCGAAGCTCGACCGAGATCAGTTCGTCGATGTCGCGCGCTTCAACAAGCGGGATGTCCGCTGGCAGCCGCATCACTGTGTCGAAGCCGCGCTCGGCAAGCACCCGGGATGCCCAGTCAACCGAAGCGCTTTCCGACTGCTGAGAGGCTTCGACCAGAACCTCCCAGCCGACGCTTCGCGCGTGTTCGATCGCGGGTTCGAAGTTCGATACAAGGACAACACGATCAGGCTTGGTGGTTGCACAGACCGCGCGGCTCACGTCTTCGAACATAGCCCACGCAAGCCGGCGCCGCTCATCGGCCAAAAGCAAACCGGCGAGACGGCTCTTGGCGTTTGCTGGGTCCTTGAGTGGGATTAGGAGCGCCTTCATATTGCGGGAGAATGTCATCTCCAGTCATCGATCCGTTTTGGCATTCGTCGTCCACGAGAAATAGGAGTCCATCGGAAACTCGCTCTCGGTTCCCGCTATGAGAATCCGCCCGCCGTCTTCTGCAAAGTAAGTCAAGAGCTGCCTTGCGAGCGACAGTGCGAGACACAGTGCCTGCAGCGAGTCGTCGCCTTTTACATGAGGCATCCCGAGTTCCAGCGCTCCCAGCGAGAGCGCGCAGGCCCACTCTCCGTCCTCGGCTCGATACGGCACGCCGATCTCAACGACCACATCTATTCGGTCGCCGGTCGGTCTGACGCAAGTGAGTGCGGTCGTTGCGATGGTATCTGACACGGGTTACGTCGCTCCGCCGGTTTGGTGTTCGCTCGCCCTTTCAATCACCAGGCGAGCAAGAGCTTGTTTCTCTTGAAAGCCGCTCATCAGGGTATTCGTTACGACCACTCGCCTGCAGAACATCTCGATTCGCGGTTTGCTCGCTGCGTCTGCTTCATCAACCACGAATATATTGACGAAATCACGATAGATTCCTGCGACGCCAGTTGCCGACACCTCGTGCCCGAGGTCTCGAAGCATATCGGCGGTCGGGCCTTTCAGCGCTCGACCTCCGATGATTGGCGTAATACCGACGACCGTGGCCTGTGTCCGTCTCAGCGCGTCCCGAACGCCGGGCACTGCGAGAATCGGACCGATGCTGATAACGGGATTGCTCGGGCAGACAATCACGACGTCGGCTTCAAGAATCGCATCCAGCACACCTGTTGCAGGCAGGGAAGACTCGATTCCATCAAAGCGAATCTCTGTCACGCGAGGCTCGCACCTTCGACGCACGAAGTACTCCTGGAAGTGCATCTCGCCCTCATCGGTCACGACTCGCGTCGGCGTGTAGGCATCGCTCATCGGAAGTACTCGCGAGCGGACTCCGAGCGAGCATCGGATCTTATCGGTAACTTCGGTGAGGGAGGTGCCGAGACGAAGCTGATTCGTGCGATAAAGGTGTGTGGCCAGATCACGATCGCCGAGATTGAACCACGAAGCCTCGCCGTAGCGCCTCAGCCAGTTCAAAGACTCGAACGTATCGCCCACCAATCCCCACCCGGTTTCTTGATTGACCATCCCGGCCAGGGTGTAGATGACGGTGTCCAGGTCAGGACAGATGCGAAGCCCGAATAGCTCGATGTCGTCGCCGGTGTTGCCGATGACGGTGATGTCTTCGGCGGGCATCACATCGCCAAGTCCCACCAGGAACTTCGAAGCACCGACTCCACCAGCGAGGGCAGTAACCTTCATAGTTCCGGCTGGGCCTCCGGCTGCGCCCGTTCAACGAATGCATGGCGGGTCGAGAGCGCGCATAGTGGCACCCCGCATGACTCTACAAACCAACTATTCGATAGCGTGCGGTCTTAACTTTGTAGCGACGGTTGATACCTATCGCAAGCACAGTCATTCGCTCCAGCGCGCGCGCGCTGTACAAGGTTCCGGCATCGACTGGCCGGAGACCTTCGATGAACTTGATTGCGTTCATCACTCGCGTCTTCGCCTCTTTTGAATCGCTAGCTACAAACGAGTCGCACTCCAGGGGCTCGTGCGTATCGGCAAGCAAGTGAGCCGGCTCGGTCTTGAACGCAGCAACCAGCGAAACGTACGAAGGCAGCAGCGACTGCAAGTGCTCGCTTGCCGAACCTTCGGGCAAGTCGACGTGGAGCACTCTACCTTGCTCGAACAAAACCGGAACAGTGATGTCCAGAAGTATCGAGCCTTCACGAAAATCCTGGCGGTGAGCGTCGAGAGCTGAAGCCGCGTGCGCGAACGGCACGGTCAGCAACACAAACTCAGAACGGGCAATCGCGACCTGATTTGTGGCATAGCCGATCCGATCACCGCCTATGATCGTGTTCAACTCATCCGCCGTGGTCTTCGCCTTCTCGATGGCGCGTGATCCGATGGTAACTCGCGCGCCCGCGAGCGCCCATCTAAGCGCAAGTCCCCTTCCCTCTTCGCCGGTCCCGCCAATCAATCCAATCTTTAGATCGTCGAGGGTCATTCGAGCAGCTCACCTTCCGTCATCTTCAAGACTGGTCAAGGTTGCCACCTGAGAAGGTGAGTGTCAACGCGCATTACCCGGACGGCTTACGGGGCCTGCGTGCGCTTTTCTCTTAGGTATAACGTGCGAGTCCGGCCTGGAAAGGAATATCGGAAACGAGATGAGGGCGGCAAAGGCGGGCCACTAGGTCCAAATTTGATTGGAGAGAATCGAGGTCACCGTATCTGGACGGCTATCGCATGATCCAAGTCACCTGGTATCAGATCGAGGCTGTCGCGGCCGGCAACGCAGTCGAGAGTCGCGGCGCGGAACAGCTCTGCGAAGTTGCTGCCATCGCCGGGGCTAGTAGCCGAACCCAGACTCACACAGACGCCTCCGGCGAAAGCCAGCTCTTCGACCGCCTCACGTATCCGGCGGCGCACATCGCTTACATCGTCCTGGCCGCTTTCAGGCAACAACACAACAAACGTGTCGCCGCTGTGGCGGGCGACCAGGTCGGTCTCGCGCACCTGCTGCCTTATGAGTTTGCCGAGCTGGTTGAGTACGTTCTCGCCGATCAGAACAGCCGCGTCGAGCGTGGTAACGCTGATCGCGACCAGCGAAAGCGGTAGGCCGAGCCGCTGGCTTCTCGATCGTTCTCGTTCGAACTGTGAGGTAATTGCGCGAAGGCTGGCCAGCCCGGTCAGCGGATCAGTGAACGCGGCCTGCTGCGCCTGTTCGAAGGTGAGCGCATTGTGGATGGCGTCGGATGCGGGCTGCGAAGCCGACTCCATCAATTGAATGTGCTCGCTGCCGTAGGCCGCGATCTCGGTCGAGTAAAGCGCGATTGCGCCCAGCGCTTCACCGTTCTTCACCAGCGGATAAACGATAACGGCCTTGTACTCGCCTGCCGTCTCTGAGCCAAGAAAAGCGAGGTCGAGCACGGGATTAGTGTTGAACATCGGCCTCTGGTTGGTTATGACCCAGCCGGTTATCCCTGCTTCGGCAGGCATTCTTCGCTTCGAGAATCTTTCGGCGTTAAGTCCGACGGCATGGACAACTTCGAACTCGGAGCGGGTGGCATCGAAGAGCGAGATCGCGCAGGTGGTGAAAGGTATAAGCTTCGAGAGCCGGTTGGTCAGTATCGCCACTGTGTCCTCGACCGACAGAATACTCGACAAAGTGCGGGACATTTCGTATAGCGCCGTCACGCGCTGATTGGTTTCGGCTATCGAGTTTAAGGCAGCCGTCGCGCGATCAAGCTGAGGCTCGGCTTCAAGCCCGGCAGCCGGCTTCGCGTTTGTCATCGTGGCGGTTGACTTGCTCCGCGTGTTGCTGGGCGGAGCTTTGAAGCTCGCCGCTTCAACTTCAAGTTCGTCCGCCATCGCAAGAAAGATCTCAACGAGTTTTGGATCGAAGAACGTCCCCGCATTCTGCTTGATGTACGCTAGCGCCTCTTCGCGGGTCATTCCGGTCTTGTACGGCCGGTCCGAACGTAGCGCATCGTAGTTATCGACGAGCGTGAGAATGCGTGCGGTTATAGGTATTGCTTCGCCCTTCAATCCGTCGGGATAGCCTCGGCCATCCCATCGCTCGTGGTGATGCCGCACAATGGGCACCACCGGATAACGAAAGTCGACGTTCGAGAGCATGTCCGCGCCAATTATGGTGTGCATCTTCATCTGCTCGAACTCGTGCTCTGTGAGCTTGCCCGGCTTGTTGAGGATATACGCAGGTACTCCGATCTTGCCGATGTCGTGTAGCAAGGCGCCTGCTTTCACTGCTTCAATCTCCAGTTCGGACAGGCCGACGCGCTCTCCCATCCTTCGAGCAAACAGCTTCACTCGCTGAATGTGATCGTGAGTCACGTCGTCCTTTGCATCGATCGCCATCGCCAGCATCTCGAGAATCGAATCGTAAATGCTGGTAAGCTCCCCGTAGTGACTCTCTTGCTCGCCGAGCTTATCGTGATAGGTCTTAAACGTGTAGTAGATGATGATCGGGATCGGCAACACGAGGACGAGCAGCACCGCCGTCGTCACCAGTCCCTTATTGAGGAATGCGTAGTGCACCATTCCGGCTATCGTGGCGCACGCCAGATAGGTCACCGGCTCCCAGGGCAGGGTGTCGCGCACTGCCTGTCCCTTATGTGTTCCACGCGCGGCAGACATCGCCGCCAACACCAGAATGTGAAGAAGGTAATGTGCGAAGGCGAGACCGATCAGCGGCAACGCGAATGCGAGCACAGCTTGACCCAGGCCTTCCGCAAGCTGGTGCGTCACGAGAAAGTCAGAAAGCGCGTAGTAGAGCTTCCCGGCTACAAAAAACGAGATCGTTATGTTCGAAAGGTTGAACAGTTGCAAGCTCGGTTTAATTTTCAATCGCTTTACCGCCACCAGCATCTCGAATACGGCTAGCAGCGTACCGTGATACGGCCCAAGCATTATCACGCCGAGAAACATCAGCGCCTCGGAGACCGAAACGCCTGTGTTCGTGCCAGGGAAACGAATTGGACGGCGAGCAGACGTAAAAGCGATGACAAGCGCCAGCGCCGCCCAGAACAGGATAAACTCGGTCGGCTCCGTTACAACCCCTGCGACCGAGACCGCCAGCAACGCACTGGCAACCACAGTAAGGCAGACGAGCAGAGCTACACCCTTGGGCCCGTAGCTTCTGAGATCGCTCTTGATCGGTTCTATCGAAACCATTTCTTCCTGCTCACCGAGCAGAGACCTGTCCCCGCTCGACTGACTCTGCTGGACCCGATCGCGCACTGCGGGTTGGCGTCCAGTCTTTTAAATGGAAAGCCCCATCACAAGAGCCGGAGCTTGCTACAGCCCGTCTCCCAGATCGTTCCGCTGCAGGTTCTTACATCGGTCATGATTTTGCTCTCCTTTCAGCTTCGTATCTCGCTGCCGCGCCTAACATCACTTAACGGGGTCTCGGAGGCACTGCGGTGATTGTTGACATCCACCCTGACAAAGTCGTCTCGCGTCCAGCCTCAACCTCTAAACGTGCTCGATCGGGGATAAAGGTCGAAGTGGTTCAGCGCAGCGAGTGAATATACAAGCTCAATGCCAAGCACGCAGCGCCTCGGATCCGTTCGGGCTAACTATTCATGCAACGGGACTTCGATGTCATCGTCCGGTCTCTGTGAGAGCGTGTCGCAACCAAGCTTCGGTCACCGTGCTTACGCGGTTCGGTCAGATTGAAGGGGTTGGCAGCGATAGGAGTTTGCGACAGCGCTCTTGGTAAACCCAATGCACGCAAGATCAAACGTCAAATCGAATCGGCCCCAGCGGCACATTTCATGGGCGAGGAACCTTCATGTCAACCACGATCGGATCGTGATCGGAGAGGGGTTGTCCTTCTTGAGTAAGTCCGGCGATCGTTTGTGCAGCTATGCTTGGAACACCCGTGTCTCGGTCGGTGGCCTCACAACTCGCGAGCGGCTTCAACCCCCGAGCAGCCAACCAGTCGAGGCGGAACTCCAGAAGCAAGCCCTCGGGGGGTACGCGCTTTCGCACCCACCACTTCATCGGCAGCGGTAGACGGCTGGAATCATCAAGCGCAGACACTACGCTTCGGCTGGTTGGCTCGCGATCGTTCAGACCGCTGGTCTCGTAACCGAAGCGCGAGAACTGGCCCAAGGCTGGCTCTATACGCTCGGGGTTTAGCAGGCGATCCGAAAGGCTTTGGGGCTTGCTGCCAAGAATAAGCGCCGTGTTCTTCATCGTTCGCAGCCGCCCGCCGCGGGCGAAGGTATGAGTATTCAGATCGCCGCCAACGACGATACTGGAGACACCCGCGCACGGAGGTTTGACACGCCGATCCAGTGCTTCAAGCATCGCGCGCATCTGTTTGGCTCGACAGCGCGGAGAGTCTACGACATCCAAATGAGTTGTAGCAACGGTTAAGTGGGCCCCCGTGATTTCGAGATCGACTAAGAGGCCGATGCGTCCGCCCAATCTTCGTTCTGTGCTCTCGAAATTGTTCTCACAACGGGTCAAGCGCACAACTTCGGGTTTCGAGAATGAGTACCTAGTGAGTATCGCGTTGCCATGCAGCGCGGCGGTGTTGTCGCCCGGCAAGTTCAGCTCGTGACTAGCACCCTTGGTCAACTCGAGGTACTCGACTCCATACACTGCGTGAGCTTCGAGGGCGCGACTCAACTCAACGGCGACGTTGACGTTCCCCGAGCGAACCATTCCGTCGTCAAGCTCGTTCAACAGCAACAGGTCCGCAAACCGGAGCACCGGGTGATGATTTAAGGCTTCAATGATTCCACTGAGGCGCGCGCCGCGTTCGACGTTCCATTCCACCACCCTGAGAAACGATCGCAAGCGCGGTCGAGCCTCGGGGACAACGTAGACCCGCGGTTCGTCCAGCAGTTTGCGAATCTCCGCTTCGTGTGAGCGATAGAATGGAGACCCCCGCAGCTCTTCGAATGTGGAAAACCGCCGAAGCTCAGCAACGAGTGCCTGGTTGTTTGCACCGATGTTGTCAGGGACAGTCGAGGCCATGTTTTTCTTTGAGACGGTGATCGACAAATTATCACGAACGATGGAAGTCTGACCATGGAGGCTCGAGCAACCAAAACCAGTCAGTCGAGCTCTAAGCGCCTGCGCGGTCAGATCGTTTTTGGTATGCTCTCGAAACTTGGAGCCACCTTGTCGTGGGAGTGTTGACTATGGAAAACGTCGCCGCCGCGCCGACCGCCAAGTGGATCTACAGACAGATTGAATTCTACGCGTTTTGCATATTGAGCTTCGCCGGCAAGTCAATGTTGTTGATCAGGCTGCCGTATCGCGAGTGGCTGGTCAACACTTTGTACACCTGTTCGCTGCTAGTATTCTTCTATCTCTATTTCAGGTTTCGACAGAAACTGGCCGCCCCGCTTTTTGTCGTTTTCTCCCTTGCTGCCGCGGTGGCAGTCGATATTTTGGGTAACAAGCTCGGGTTGTACGGCAATCCGTTCGGGCCGTTGAGAGATTACGATGAGTTCGCGCACTTTGCTGGTTCGGGCTTTTCGGCAATCGCAGCATATTGGTTGTTGAGCGCAGGTACAATGCGAATCGGATTCAGGCTCTCTGGCCGACTCCTCGCTTTTCTTTCGACATCCGTAGCCTTCACCTATTGCGGCTGGTATGAGATCCTTGAGCTCTGGGATGAGCTGTTCTACGGGGATTTCACTCGTATCCACACCTGGGACGACACAGCGAACGATTTATTTTACGATTTTCTCGGAGTCATCGCGTTCATCGCCGCAGCCGGGATTTTCCTCGCGCTCACGCAGCGCCGCCCTGAGGCACGCCGTGACCTGGCTTCGGTCCGACTGAACAACTTGTTCTCGACGCTACCGAAAGACTTACTTGCGTTCTTCATCGCAACCACGGCGTTTGGTCTTTGCTCGTGGTTCGAGATCCTCAGGATGTTTGATCAGCGATGGTCAGGCAGAATTCGTTTGACAGGGAAGCGCGACACGGCACTCTACCTTCAGTACGAGCTTGCGGCGTGCATTGCGCTTTCTCTCCTGTTCGTTGCCGCCTCAAAGGTCGCCAGTTTGCGCAAGGCTCCCGCAGCTTGATCAATGCTGTGGTTTAGCAGTGGTAGGGCTGGCTTGAGTAGCAGGTGATCACGCCTGGACACGCCTCCGCGTTGAGCTACTTTCTGACTTCCGCGGGCGTCGACCAGTTGGGATTGACTACTCAAGGAAGTGCTCTGCGTACTCCTCGGGCCTCGTAGTAAGATTGTTAGCCGTTATGATTCGTGCGCAGGAGTTCCATCGGAGTATCGCGTCGTCGTTCCCAGCCGGGCGGAGCGCTTCGGCTTTCGCGAACCAGTTCATCGCTTCGCGGAACCAATCATAAGCCGCAAACTCCGCTCCGGGTGTGCCCTTGGTGAGTCGAGCTTTCGCGCGCCGCTCCCAAAATATTCCGGTGTAGTAGGTTCGCTCGTACTCATCTCGAAGCCGCGCCAGCACATCCCGAATTTGCGCGTCGCCGACCGCATAGTCTTTCGCCAATCGATCGGTCATCGCCAGTACAAGCGTCACCAGAGCTTGTTGATTCTCCGGCTCAATCCGTAGCACGTCCAGACAGATGCTCTCGGCCGCGCCCGGCTCGTTGAGCAGTCGATACCGCATCGCCTTCTCGAGAGCTGCAGGGATCGCTTCTTTGTTTAGCGGTTTAAGTTCGAACATGACGCGCTCCTGACCTTATGTTGCCACTGTTTTTTCTAGACCTAAGGAATGTTCCACAACAAGTATCCGGCTATAGCGGTTCCGATGACCGCTCCGCCATAGCAGAGGACATTGATCACTTCGTTCAAGTGCTTTATCTGCAAACCATCGTAAAGTGTGAAGCGAAAACGATGGGCCCAGTGGAACAGCGGCAGCGAGCACAGAACAAATAGCACGAGCCGAGTCAACGGGCGCCTGAACAGAGCCAGCGTGCTCTGATAGCTGGGAGGGTCAAGCCATCCCAGCGGGAACGCCAGCCCGTACAAAAACAAGAGTACGGGGATCAGGAAGGCGGCTACAACACCTCCCGAACTGAACAGCGTCCAGAGAAATGGTTCATTCGATCTCTTCGCCATCTCATTTCCTCACGATGAGCCAGGCCACAACAGCCGAGATCACAACCCACGCCACGTAGTTGGGCGCTGAAACCATCCAGTCCGGCAGCCGCTTCCCTCGAACCCGTACCGGCATCGCCTGCGGCGCGAGGTTGAACCAGGTGATCGTGTGAAAGAGCACAAAGAACAAAGCGATGACATTCAGAACGATTGCAACGGGCGTCTTCAACCATTCCTGAAACCTGGTGTACGCGTCCGGACCCTGGTTCAAGGCCGCGACCTGGAGCAACAGAATCACCACGAAGTAAGCAACGGAAAGGCTGGTCAGCTCTCGCAGGGTGAACTTCAGGTAACTCCACTGTTGAGTCCACCAGTAGGTCGACACTCTCTTGCGATACCATCTGGGATGGTGGTGGGTGTAGATTGGCGTCTGGTTCATCGCGCCCTCCACGGCATCAAGAAATCCTTGAACCACTCTTTGGTGGCGGTCAGCTTGTACTGCTGAATCGCTCCGGCCGGATCAACGTTTTTGGGGCAAACTTTGGTGCACTCGCCAACGAAGGTGCATCCCCAAATCCCCTCGTGCTGCGAGAGAATGTCGAGGCGCTCCGCGGACCCCTGATCGCGCGAGTCCTTGTTGTAGCGCTGGGCCAGGGCGATCGCCGCCGGACCAATGAAATGCTGGTCCAACCCGTAGACCGGACACGCGGCATAGCACAACATGCAGTTGATGCACATGCTGAACTGCTTGTAGTCGTCCAACTGCTCCGGCGTTTGCAGGTACTCGCCTTCGGAAAGCGGCTTCTCGTCCTCGCGCACAATCCACGGCTTCACGCTCCTGAGCTTGACCATGAAATCAGTCATTTCAATGACGAGATCGCGCACGACTGGGAAGTAACGCAGCGGCTCGACGCGAACCGGACCCGGTTTGTAGTGCGACAAGAAAGTGGCGCAAGTCAGCTTCGGCTCTCCGTTGACCATCATCCCGCAGCTGCCGCACACCCCCATCCGGCAAGACCAACGGTAGGCGAGCGATCCGTCCACTCGGTCCTTGATGTAATTCAGCGCGTCGAGCACGACCCAGTCATCGCGGAGCGGCACCTCGAAGCTGTCAAAGGTGGGCTCGGTCTCGTGTTCGGGGCGATAGCGGGCAACGTTGAGCGTGATTTTTTCAGCCATATTCTATCCCTGTCGCGGTGTGCCATACTTACGGGCCTACTTTCCGTACACACGCTCGCCGGGCGGCCAGCGAGTGATTGTCACCGGCAGGTACTCTACTCGTGATGTGCCATCTTCATCCCGGTAAACAAGCGAGTGCGCCAAAAACTTCTCATCGTCCCGTTTCGGGAAATCCGTGCGCTGGTGAGCCCCGCGAGATTCCGTCCTGTGCAAAGCGCACTGCACCATCGCTTCCGCAACGTCCAGCATGAACGACAGCTCGAGCGCCGCAGTCAGTTCAGTGTTGAAAGTGCGACTGTGGTCTTCGATCACGACGTCCCGATAGCGCTCCTTGAGCCTGTGGATGTTCTCGGCCGACTGCGCAAGAGTTTCTCCCGTTCGGTAGATGCCCGCGCCGTTCTCCATCGTCCTTTGCATCTCTTCTCTGACGGTCGCGATCCGCTCACTGCCTCCAGTTTTGCCTAAGAACTGCTCGAGCCGGCGATTCTCATCCATCGCCTGCGCCAGAATCTGGCCGGCAGGTTCTTTCTGTTCGGACGCAAAAGCGGCCGCTGCTCTTCCGGCTCGGGCGCCGAAGACCAGCAACTCAGTCAGTGAATTCGAACCCAGCCGGTTCGCTCCATTGATGCTGACACAGGCGACTTCGCCAGCCGCAAACAAACCTCTGAGCGGCGTAGCTCCGTTGATATCGGTGTGCACGCCGCCCATCATGTAGTGCACCACAGGCCTCACCGGAATCAACTGTTTGACCGGATCGATGTTCTCATACTTCAGGCACAGCTCACGGACAAAGGGCAGCTTGCTGTTTATAACTTTCTCCCCGAGGTGCCGGATGTCCAAATAGACGACCTGACCATAAGGCGTTTCGATGGTGCGGCCCATCTCCATCTCTTTTACAAATGCCTGCGACAAGCGGTCCCGCGGGCCTAGCTCCATCGAGCGCAGCACCGGTTTCGGCTGCGGTGTTCCTAGATCGTAGTCTTGCAAGTAACGATAGCCATCCTTGTTGATCAAGTAGCCGCCTTCGGATCGCGTTGCCTCGGTGATCAGGATGCCGGTGAATGGCAGCCCCGTCGGATGGTACTGGATGAATTCCATGTCCTTAAGCGGCGCGCCTGCTCGGTAGGCCAGCCCCATGCCGTCCCCGTTCTTGATGCTGGCATTAGTCGTGAAAGGAAACACGCGGCCACAGCCGCCCGTGCACAGAATCACGGCCTTCGCCAGGATGGCATGAATCTTTCCTGACATCAGCTCGATGGCGACGACTCCGTGCACCTGACCATCGTCGACCAGCAGCCTGGTCACGAAGAATTCGTCGTAGCGCGTTATGGCGTTGTACTTGAGCGAGGTCTGAAAGAGAGTGTGGAGCATGTGGAAACCGGTCTTGTCGGCGGCAAACCACGTGCGCTTTTTCTTCATGCCGCCGAAAGCTCGAACCGCGATGTGGCCGTCCGGCTCGCGATTCCAGGGGCAGCCCCAGTGCTCGAGCTGCAGCATCTCCTCGGGAGCTTCTTTGACAAAGGCTTCGACCGCGTCCTGATCGGTCATCCAGTCGCCGCCTGAAATCGTGTCGTACGCGTGCTCGTCCAGGCTGTCGTCTGGTTTGATAACCGCAGCGGCGCCGCCCTCGGCCGAGACCGTGTGGCTGCGCATCGGGTAGACCTTCGAGACGACCGCCACGTTAAGCTTTGGGTTGACCTCGGCCACGGCAATGGCCGCGCGCAGGCCCGCCCCTCCGCCGCCGACCAGGAGCACATCGTGAGAAGATATTTCCATCGCGCACCAACCTCACACAGAAGCCGATAACTCTCGGCCAGAACCACAATGTCTCCCGGAAACGACACACTTTCGGCCAGACCATGCGCACCGGTGAGTGGTGGCTGCAACCGCCATTCGTCCAATCCGGACCACGTTATCCGCTCCTGCATACGAGTAGTAGATCCAGTCAGGGAACCTCGAGTGATGAATGGTTCCGACGCGGACGGAGTCGTGGATTATGGCGTGAGGAATTGTACGAGCTGATGAATAAGTGGCGCGAAGGAAGTAAGCTGCCGGATACGTTGGCGCGCTGGGCCGGATCGTAGCTGACATGCGGCAACGTTTACCATGCCGTCAATTTGTGAGTCAACAAGAAGTCAGGTTGAGAACGACTCGTCGATCCGGTGACTCAGTGCGCCACCCGCAACCGGGCGGTAGCGTCAACTGGGCGCAAGCGGGTTCAACGACCCGACCTAATGCAGCGGCTACCCGATGCGGGGCGCGTTGACTCACTTAGATTCGTATACAACCTCTCTATGACGGAACAAACCACCAAGTGCTCCTGCAGCGGTGCCAGCGACCGCTCCCAGCGCGGTCGACACGGCCATTACTGCAGGTCCGGTCTCGTCCTCGCCCCCTCCGAACGCAGCGATGATCACGGCGCCGACGCTGGCCCCGGCGCCCGCACCGATCCCCGCTCCGATCAAGGTAGATCGTCCAACCGATCTGCCGTTGTCAATAACTACCTTCGCGATACTCTGGCGATCGACCGCAACGGTTCCTTTCTTGTCGATCAGAGTCAACGCCAGGTCGGTAACTGTGACCAGCCGGCCCCTGGTGGACTTTCGAGCCTTGTCCTTGACGGTGACCGTGGTTCCTGGCTGAAGTGCTTGCACTGCGGACCAGGTCGAGTCTCCGTTCTTTTGTCGAGCTGACAGCGATGGGGAATTCGAGAGAAGAGTTGCTGCAAGGAAGAAAACCAACAAAGGTTTGACGCGCATAGGTGACCTCCTTTGGGAATTGAGCGCCCCTGGGAGGGCAACCGACGTTCCAAGAGTTTGGATCGCAAAAGCAAAGGGATGGTCGATCAGGCGCGGAGGCACGCGCAGGATCGGCGCTCCAGGTGAAGCGCTTTGCAGGCACCATCGGCGACGCTGCGGGGCTTTCGGCTATCTATGTGGGTCCTGGGCCTGGCTGCGCTCGGACGGCCAGGCGTGGGAAGTCCTATGCTGAGTTTGAGTTGATAGTGGAGCAAGCGGGAGTTTACGTCGCCGGATCAAATAGACGAGCTTACGGTGCAAGGCAAACCGGACAAGGTAGCGCACCGAGTTGACCCTCGAGATGAATGAGGCCCTAAGGCTCGGCTTCCATCCAGTTCTTTCCAATACCCACATCGACAACCAGCGGCACCGCCAACTCGTAGACCGATTCCATTTCTGCTCTGACCACTTCCTTCGTGCGCTCGATTTCCTTCTCTGGCACCTCAAGCAGCAACTCGTCGTGCACTTGAAGGATCATGCGCGCGCCGAGCTTCTCCCGTCGCAAGCGCTCGTGCACCTTGATCATCGCGATCTTCACCAGGTCGGCCGCAGTGCCTTGAATCGGCGCGTTGATCGCCTCGCGCTCGGCTCGCGCGCGAAGGTTGTGATTGCGATTGTTGATGTCGGGAATCGGACGCATCCGACCGAATATGGTTCGCACCACTCCGGTCTTGCGAACCTCGGCGGGAGTTTCCTCCATGTAGCGGCGCACACCGGTGTAAGTCTTATAGTAGTCTTCAATCGTCTTCTTAGCTTCCGCGCGACTCAGCCCCGTGCGTTGTGCAAGCCCGAACGGGCCGATCACGTAAGGGATCGCAAAGTTGACGATCTTTGCGACTCGCCGGTATTCGGCCTCTTCTTTCTTTGTCTTTGCTCCAAAAACGTCGCGCGCGGTTCGAGCGTGAATGTCCTCGCCGTGTTTGAACGCGTCGGTCATCGCCGGGTCGCCGGTGATGTGAGCGAACACGCGCAGCTCGATTTGCGAATAGTCGGCCGACAGCAGCGCGTAACCCGGCGAGGCCACGAAGGCGGCTCGAATGCGACGTCCCATCTCGGATCGAATCGGGATATTTTGAAGGTTGGGGTTCGTTGACGACAATCTGCCCGTCGCCGAAACGGCTTGATTCAAAGTCGTGTGAACGCGTCCCGTGCGCGGGTCTATGATCTTCGGGAGCGCATCGACGTAAGTGTTCTTCAACTTGGCAAGCTCCCGATACTCGATGATCAATTTCGGCAGCTCGTATTTCGTCGCGAGTTCTTCAAGCACGTCGAATGAGGTCGAGATGCGACCGGTCTTGGTCTTGCGGCCGACTTCGAAGTTGAGCCTCTCGAAGATGTCGCCGAGCTGCGCCGGGGAGTTGATGTTGAACTCTTCGCCCGCCAGCTTGTAGATCTCGGCGGTAAGCCGTTCAAGCTCGTGTTCCATCTCGCGGCCGGCTTTGTCGAGGGCGGCCGTGTCGATGCGCACGCCGATGCGCTCCATCTCGAAGAGGATCTCGACCAGCGGCAGCTCTATCTCGCGATAGACTCGGTCGAGCCCGGCTTCCTTTATCTTCGCACGCAACGCCTTCGCGATTCGGAGCGTAAGGTCGGCTGTCTGAAGCGCCCGCGCGTCGTCGTCGCTGAAGCCGTCGATCCCGTCGGCCATCTCGACCCCTAGATGTTCTCGCGCGGCATCCTTCATCCGGTAGTTCATTCGGTTCGGGTCGAGCAGGTAAGCAGCCAGCAACGTGTCGTCATGGACGCCTTCGATGCGAACGGCCGGAGTGAAGTCCTGAATGCAACCGTCAACGGACGCCTGGTTGGTTCGGAACAACGGCGTGGTGTCGGCTTTGCAGTTATAGCGATCGAACGCGGTTAGCACGCCTTTCCAGTCGTGCACGCACTTCTGAACCAACCCATTCTCAAAGATTTCTTTTACGGATTTGAGCGGGTCGCCTTTCGACTCGAACCGCTCAAAGTCTATGAGCGCGGCCTGGCCGGCGCCGGTCGAGAGCGCAACGCCGTAAAGCGTCCCGGCGCGTTCGGCTACCGCTAGTGCCACCCGGTCGGAAGCCCACACCGATTCCACGAAGCGGCCGAGCTCGGCGCTGGTCGTTATCCGCGAGTAATTGACCGGCGCCGATTCAGCCGGCGAACTCACACCCGGGTCCCGCGCTACGGCGGCGTCCGCGAACTCGCGAGCCATCTGTGCAAACTCAAGCTCGGAAAACAACTCGTAAGCCGCGCGGCGATCCGGCTGCTCGTAGATCAACTTGTCGAGATCGAGCTTGATCGGCATATCGCAAGCAATCGTCACAAGCTCGCGCGATTGCCGAATCAGTTCTGCGTTGTTTTTCAAGCTTTCGCGATAAGTCTTCCGCGATATCTCGTCAGCGTGAGCGATTGCCTTCTCGATCGTCCCGTACTGCTGAATGATCTGCTTTGCGCCTTTTTCTCCCACGCCCGGCGCGCCGGGAATGTTGTCCGAGGTGTCGCCCCACAGGCCCAGCAGATCGACTATCTGATCGGGGCGCACGCCGAATTTCGATTCGACGCCCGCCGCATCCAACGTCTTCATCTCGCCGGTCCGTTCGGTGCGCAGTATCGTCACGTGATCGGTCACGAGTTGCGACATATCCTTGTCGTTGGTCACGATCACGACGTCGACACCCGCTTCCTCAGCCTGACGCGCAAGCGTGCCGATTATGTCATCGGCTTCGAAGCGAGGCTCGATCGTAGTCGGGATTCGCAACGCTTCGCACACCCGAGTGATGTAGGGAAGCTGCGGAGAAAGATCATCGGGCATCGTCTGGCGCGTTGCCTTGTAAGCCTGGTAGGACTCGTGACGGAACGTCGGTCCTGAAGAATCTAATGCGACGCCCAGATAGTCCGGCTTGTATTCGTTGATCAGCCGCCGGAGCATCATCGTGAAGCCGTAGATCGCATTTGTCGGAAACCCTTTTGAATTCGAAAGACTGGGTAGCGCGTAAAACGCCCGGTAGACTTGCGACATCCCATCGACCAGGAATAGCCGCTTGCGTTTTGAGGGAGGCATCGCGGCCATACTACGGGCCGCAATTTCTGAGTGTCAAGGAACGCTACCTGGTATGATTGCTCATCTCAGACTGCTGAAGTAGAATCACCCCCGACGCTCGTTCGTCACTCTCTGAGCATCATCCGATATGCCTTCAGCGATCTCCAGGTCCATCCGGGTTCTAGTCGTCGACGACCACAGTGTCGTCCGCACCGGGCTGCGGCTGATCATTCAAGGCTCGCCTGGATTGACTATCGTCGGTGAGGCCGCGAACCGCGACGAAGCGCTGGCCCTTGCGGCTCGCGAGCGGCCGGACATTATCCTGCTTGACTTGGACCTTGGCGACGAGAGCGGTGTTGCCATCATTTCTCAACTGCTTGCCGTTGCTGCTGAAGCTCGCGTTATCATACTGACCGGCCTTCGCGACCCGGAAGTACACCGCAAAGCGGTGATGCTCGGCGCGATGGGAGTGGTCTCGAAAGAGAATGCGGCTGAGGTGTTGATCAAAGCCATCGAGAGGATCCACGCAGGTGAAGCGTGGCTTGACCCCTCGATTATGGCGGGTGTTCTAAACGAGGTGTCGGGCAGATCGAAGAAGGGTGACCGGGAAGCAGACAAGATCGCCACGCTCACCAATCGTGAACGCGAAGTCGTCGCGCTGATCGGGCAGGGGATCAAGAACAAAGAAGTCGCCGAGCGGTTGTTCATAAGCGAGACGACAGTGCGGCATCACCTGACTTCGATCTTCGACAAGCTCGAGGTCTCGGACCGGGTTGAGCTGTTGCTCTATGCGATGCGGCATGGGCTTGCGAGCCCGCCGCGTTAATCTGAGTAGTCATGAGTCCGTAGTCCGTAGTTTGAACGCAGGAGACTCAGCCGGCTCGCGAACCACTGACTACCGACTACTCAGGCACAATGATGCCTCGCTCGATAGCCGCAAACTCCTATGCCGCACGCAAGACAATTGGGCGCGGACTGCCTGAAAGAAAGGGCGCGTTCGACGATGTGCGGCGGAGCGAACCGTGGTTTAATTCGCAGCGTAATGGAGTGCGCTTCAACACCGACGAGTGCTTTGAAACCGCTCGTTTTCAAGCTGTAAGCGTCCGTGTATACCATGCCGTGAAGCGCACTCCACAGTCAGTATCCAGTAGTCAGTAGGCGGTCGGTAGTCAGTAGTTCGAACGCAGGCGATTAAGCCAGCTTGCCAACTACGGGCTACTGGCTACGGACCTCTTTCAAAGGAGACCTTTTGTATGCACATTATCGGAATGGTGATCGTTGGGCTGATCGCAGGCGCGCTTGCGCGGTTGATCATGCCGGGCAAGGACCCGATGGGCATTTTGATGACCATCATTCTTGGGATCGCCGGCTCGTTCGTGGGCGGTTTCGTAGCCACCCTGATCTGGCGGAGCGAAACCGGCGGCTTCCGGCCTGGCGGCATACTCCTTTCGATCTTGGGAGCGATCTTGTTGCTGTGGCTGTGGCGGATGATCCGCAGCAGATCGGCTGCGTGATCAGCGCACAACCATAAACGTAGTAACGACGGGTCGGTGTTTATACACAGCTCGCCGCCAGTCAGTCATGCGGTGCATAGCTGAACGTGCGCGATTTGTGCGCTCGATATACGCTGCAATCCTTCGATCGGGCTCGTTGACGCTGTCACCCCTTTAGCGCTACCTTTAAGTTTGATTACTTCGATGTTCGGCTCTTACCAGCGGCAAACAAGTTGATGACGCCCGAGCCAAGAGTGGCCAACGAAAACGGCATCAAGCTCAACACTATTTCGGCACAAGTGGGATCATAAGGAAGGCAATCACCATGAGAAAGACATTTGGACTATTCTGCGCAACAGTGGCGCTGCTGTCGAGCGTACTCGTTTCGGCGGCTCCGGTGGAGGCGTTCGCACAGAAGAAGACGTCTCGAGCGCAAGTCAAGAAAGCTCAACCGCAGACGGTTTACGGGCAGGGCTACCAGAAAGGCTACGGTGACGGGTTCAAGCAGGGGCAGACGGATTGGAGCAAGGGAGTCCCGCGTGATTTCCAGCGCTCAGATGCGTATCAGCGCAGAGATCAATCGTTCGCGCCGCAGTTCGCAACATCCGAGGAGTACAGCCAGGGTTACGACCTCGGGTTCGAGCTGGGATACGCCGATGCGTATTACGGGCGAGCGCGTAATGTCGTAGTTCCCGCAAACGCGGCTGTTCTTGCGAAGGCCGCTGCGCTTGCCGATGCCCAACGAGCGCGCGCACAAGCGGATGCACAACGAGCGCAGGAACAAGCGGACGCGCAGCGAGCGCGCGACGAGCAAGAGGCGAGGGACGCCTCGCGCGATAATCGGCCCCGTGGAGAACGAGGCAGACAACGTGACAGAGATCGTGCTCCGGTTAACGTGCCCGGCGACCTCGACATGAAGCTGCGCCTGACCTCGAAGATCGACACAAAAACTAACCGCGTGGGCGACTCCTTCAATGCCGTAGTCGTCGAGCCCTCGGAGTTTGAGGGAGCAACGGTCGTCGGCCACATCTCGAAGCTCAACCGCTCCGGCCGCATCAGCGGAAAGACCGAGCTGTCTTTCGAGTTTGACACAATCACCCTGCCCAGCGGGCGCCAGTTGCCCTTCGCGGCAGACCTGCAGAGGGTGTACGAATCCGAACACGTCAAGAAGGTTGACGAAGAAGGAAACGTCGAAACAAGCAGCCGGACTAAGGACTCGCAGGTCCGCGGGGGAGTCGGAGCGGCGGCTGGTGCGATCCTTGGCGGGATCGCCGGCGGAGGAAAGGGCGCAGTGCTAGGCGCAATCATCGGAGGCGCGGCCGGCGTCGGAACAGTCGCTATCGAAGGCAACAAGGACTTGATCCTCGACAACGGCACGGAAATGCTCGTTAAGACCGCGCGGCCCAGGAATTGACAACGTTACATTTAAGGACGTTCCGACCTCGGGATGCGGGTGGTGCGGCGGCGAGTTTCGCTTGTCCCGTCACCGCCCGTTTCCACATCGGCCCTGATCAAACATCTGAACCGGATGAGCTTTTGATGCTGGATTTGCAGCCCCAATCACCAAATTCTCTCCAATAACACTTCGGCACAATTATGCCATCCTGGATGGCGCAAACCTCACGACTTGTATCGTGATAATTGGTCTCCCGCTGCCGCTAAAATTGGGAGCGCGCGCCGATGTGCTGCCGTCACCAATATGATCTAATGCGCTCGTTCGATTAGGGAGCCCAACGAAACAAGTGGCTTCACTTTATTGGAGGGAGACGTTATGGACGGTCACGTTGTTCTTGACAGCGGAGAGTGGACTCACTTTCCCGGACAATCTCAGATGAGCATCGATTTCGACGACTTAAACCCGAAAGACAAGGTCGTGATCCGGACCAGGAATAGCTCTTATAGATTCCTGATAACCGATCCCGCCAAAAGGCGAGGTGTGCTGACCGGTGGAGCGCTCGGCAACAATACTCTCGATGCAGTTTTGATCGAGTCGTTCGCCCAGGAGTCGAATGCGAAGCGTGAAACTTCTTATGACCTCAAGACGGGCGCAAGAGTCTTGTTCTATCTGTATTCGACAAAGGGGGCCGAACGGATCGCGACCTCGGTCATTCAGGAGCTTGTGGTCATCCGAACCGAACAAGAGGTTCCAAAGGTAGTTTGAAGCCACCATCGCCCAGGACTTCTAAGGAGTTACTATTAGGACGGGCGGTCGCGTGTTGACCTTTGAGGCTCCGCTGTCGATCCGCACGGCAGTCGCCAGAGTCGCGGTGTAACTCCGAGCTACGTTCCATCATCGGGTTGGGCTTTGCGGTCGCCCGGCACAACCCGGCTAAAGCCGGAACTCCATGCCCTCGAGTGCTGCTTCTAGTTTCCCTCGACGTAAGGACGCGACTGAACAATAAACAGCCGTTCCTTCGAGTAGACCCACTCGATGTCCTGGTCGCGCCCGCCAAATATGCGTTTGATCTGAATCGCCGCTCCAGCCAGCCGTCTCGCCATCTGATCGGTGAGCACCGCGCGATGCTGCTCGATCTTGAGTTCCCTTATGCCGCCGCGTTCATCAAACGCAAGCATCGTGTCTTCGTCCGAGCGAGTCAGCACCTGAAGGGTCCCCGAGCGAGGGCGATAGATGATTTGCTCGGCAACCCGTTTTCCCTCGACAACTTTTATTCCGAGTCCGCGCTTGGCATTGATGTAAACCGCCCCGCGATCGGCAGGGTTGAATGGATCAGTCGTGATCACGACCCCGGCGCTGTCGGCGTCGATTCCCTCCTGAATCAACACCGCCGGGTAAACTCCAAAATGGTTCATCCCGAAGCTCTCGCGCGCTTCGTACGCTTCGTAGTTCCAGACCGACGCCCAAACCGTCTTTATCGCTTCAAGCAGTTGCTGGTCGCCGCGCAGGTTGGGCACGGTCGTGTACAAGCCCGCGCCGCTAAAGTTCGGAAGGTCCTCGGCATTGGTTGAGCTTCGTGCGAACAGACCTTTCCCTGCGTATTCGCGATGAACCTTTGCGAGTACTTTCTCTTTGAAAGCGTCGTCATGCTTGCCGGACTGAATCCACAGGCGAATCTCGGCGAGCCGCGTCCTGCGGTACCTTGGATCGTGAACGAACCGGTCTTCTTCCACAGTCGATGCGATGCGCTCTTCAAGCCTATTCAGGCGAATGAATTCCTGGTAGCTGCGAAACGGGATCGCGAATCCAGGCGGGACCCGAAGCCCGGGCAGCCGCGCGTTCATTAACTCGCCCAGGTTCGCAGATTTCGCTCCGAACCGAAGCGCGTGGCGCGCTCGTTGACTGCTGAGATCCGTCAGTCGATCGTAGTCGAGATCAGCGCGAGGCGTGACCAGATCGCCGCGCTTCATCCACTGGCGATTCCGGTCTTCCACCTCCCGCGGGTCGGCGGGTGCAAGGCTGTAGTCGTTCTCGCCGACTTCGAGCCGGACGTACTTGCCTTCGAGTTGTTTGAAGAGCTCGTCGGCGTTCCTGATTCGCGCGTTCGGAATGCCCCACGACTTCGCGAGCATGTTGACGTGTGACAGAGGCGAAGCGGTCTCGGTGGTGATGATCCCCGAAAGAGGCGTCAGTTGCACGGGCGCTTCCTTGAAGATGACGATCTGGTTGCGATCGATGACGGTCTCCGGAGTCACGCGGTCGAGTATTCGAAGCTGGCCAATCCCCGCGCCGAGATTGAGTGGTTGATACTGCCCGTCCGCCGCAAGCTCGCGCGCTGTAAGCACCGGGATCGGGGTTGTTCCGCGGTCGGCGTTTACCATCGCGGCGAGTTTTTCTTGAGCGAGCGAATTCGGCTTGAAGGAGAGCTTCGCGAAGAAACTCCCGGTTAAAGACGCGTGGCCCTCGGCGAGCAATTCACCGGTTAGGCGGTCGCCTTCCCAGAATTCGAACGTGAACTTGCCGGACGCCGTTTGAAACGCAATTGTCCCAAGAATGAAGCGTCTATCCGCCTTCAGATAGTTGTTTTCGTAGAAGGCACGCCCGCGCTCGAGCGACAGGTAGGTTGCGTTGACGAAATCCTTGTGAAACTTGTACGCGTTCGAGTTGACGTAGTAGACGCGATCGCCAGCTCGCCGATCGATCACGAACATCATGTGCGGCAAGGCGTAGAACCGCCCTCGATAGTAGACTCGCGCTAACCGGTCGAAATCAGCTTGCGATTCGATGCGGTCAAGCGAACGGATTGTCTTGATCGAGTCAGCGCTTGCCCTCGCCGTGGTTGTGGCTCGCGGGTTCCTGCGAACGTTGTTCTGGGAAGGTTGCTCCTGCTGTCGCGACTGAGAGGTCCGAGACGTAGTCGAACCAGACGCGATGGCTATGCAAACAAGCGCTGACAGAAAAGATTGCGTGGTCACTATCTCACCCTGGTTGCGGTGCTCGACGATTCTAACATTGTTCGAATTCATCGCGCGCGGTGTTGATGCATAGTGCGCTGGCGCGAGCATTGGTAGTGGTGCAATAGCGTGTTGAGAAGAGTCTCGCCACTAAGTCACCAACGACACGAAGCTTCACAAAGCTTTTCTTTGTGCGGCTTTGTGTCTCAGTGTCTTCGTGGCAGGAGCGGCGGCACCAGGCATCAACACATTATTACCCCACTACCCGAGCATTGGCGGGCTTTACAAGCCAACTCCAGTTGTGCGATGGTTGCCTGCACTCGAGGCCAGTGAGCGCGGCTTTGAGCGATTCAAACGACAATCTAGCGGGGTCCCCGATGAGCATCGTTGACGGGCTCAAGAAGTCCGTGGCTTCCAGCCCTAGCAAGACGGCGGCGATCTGCGGAAGCACACGGTATACCTTCAGCGAACTCAACGAACGAGTCGATCGGCTTTCAACGGCGTTACTCGGACTAGGAATCGAGCGGGGCGATCGGGTCGCGGTCCTGGCGCTCAACTGTCATCGGTTCTTCGAGCTGTATTACGGCATCGCGCAGATCGGCGCCGTCGCGGTCCCAATCAACTTCCGCATTCCTCCCAGGGAGATCAAGTACATCCTCGACCACTCCGGTTCGCGCGCGATTGCAGTTGACGCCGCGCTCACGCCGGCGCTTGAAGCGGTTCGCTCGCAGCTTGAAACGGTCGAGCAGTTTATCTCAATCGCCGATCATCCCGCCCCGGGCTTTGTCGCTTATGAAGAACTGATCGCCAGTAGCCCTCCTCTTGTTGACGCGCCGAAGATCGACGACAAGGAATTGCTCGGGTTGTTCTACACTTCGGGCACGACCGGCGAGCCGAAGGGTGTGATGCTCACGCACCTTAACATGCTTTCGAACATGGCCCATTCGGAAGGCGTCTATCAATATCTTCCTTCGGACATTTACCTGCACTCCGCGCCGATGTTTCACCTTGCAGATGGGGCAGCGGTCTTCTCGAACACCGCGCGCGGCGCGACTCAGGCGTTCATCCCACGATTCGACCCGAAGCACGTCCTTGAAACGATTGCACGAGAGCGAATCTCGCTGGCGTTGTTTGTTCCGACGATGATCAACTTCCTGCTCCAGGAGCCGGGCCTCGATTCATACGACCTGTCATCGTTGCGGCACATCACCTACGGAGCATCGCCTATCGCGCCCGAAGTGCTGAGGCGAGCGATGAAAGTGTTCGGCTGCCAATTCGGACAGGGCTACGGGCTGACCGAAGCGTCGCCTCTTCTGACCGTGCTGTCCGCCGAAG
Organism: Blastocatellia bacterium; assembly: GCA_049273855.1. GTDB lineage: Bacteria > Acidobacteriota > Blastocatellia > UBA7656 > UBA7656 > Onstottus_B. The sequence continues at coordinate 36,533 of JBASRN010000022.1, read as the reverse complement.
ATCATGCGAGGACCGATGAGAACGCCGAACGGAGGCTCGCTTCATGCGGCAAACCGGTGCCGGGCGTTGACGTGCGAGTGGTCGATCCCGACGGCAACGATGTGAAACCGGGCGACGTGGGCGAGATCATCGCGCGCGGGCCGAACATCATGGCGGGCTACTGGAAGCGGCCCGCCGACACGGAGCTGGCCCTTATCGATGGATGGCTTCGCACGGGCGATCTGGCGACCGTCGATGAAGAGGGCTACCTTTACCTGGTCGATCGCAAAAAAGACATGATCGTGACCGGGGGTGAGAACGTCTACTCGACAGAAGTCGAAGCCGTCCTCTACGCGCACCCGGCGATCAAGGAAGCGGCGGTGATCCCGGTGCCTGATGCCGACTGGGGTGAGGCAGTTCACGCCTGCGTGACTTTGTGCGACGGTGAGCGCGTCGAGCCCGAACACCTCATTGAGTTTTGCCGCGAGCGGCTGGCAAACTACAAAGTGCCGCGTTCGGTGGAGATCATCGACGGCGAGTTGCCGAAGGGTGGCACCGGAAAGATATTGAAGAAGCAATTGCGCGAGAAATACTGGCAGGGTCGGTCGCGGCTCATCAGTTAAATTCACGAACAGAAAGGAACCACGGATGAACACAAATGAACACAGATAGGAAAAGCGGCTTCTCCCATCCGCGTCATCTGCGTTCATCGGCGGCTTGCAGGAATAAATGAATCGAACTCTTACACCCATCAGATTCAAACAACGCGCTGTCTCGCAATTTCCCAACAAGCTGGGCATAGTCGACGGAGACAAGCGCTTCACTTACCGTGAGTACGGCGAGCGCTGCGATCGCCTGACCAACGCGCTGATCGGTCTGGGCATCGCGCGCGGCGAGCGAGTCGCGTGGCTCGGTTATAACTCGCACGAACTGCTCGAAGCCTACTACGGCGTCGTGCAGATGGGCTCGGTGCTCCTTCCGTTGAACATCAGGCTGACGCCTGGAGAGATCGCCTACATTCTTAACAACTCGGAATCAGTCGCAGTCTTCTACAACGCTGACTTTCAACCGCTGGTAGACGCACTGCGCCCGCAGTGCGCAACCGTAAGACACTACATCGCAATCGAGAGCCAGTACGAACCGCTTCTTGCGGCTGCCGAAGCCAGTTTCGCGCCTCCCTCCGATATCCAGGACGATGACCTGGCGGAGCTGTTTTACACCTCGGGAACGACCGCGAACCCGAAAGGCGTGATGATGACTCATCGGAATCTCTATATGCACGCGATGCAGGTCATCGGAGGATTGGGAGTCAAAGAATCAATCGTCCAGCTTCACACCATTCCGTTGTTTCATGTGAATGGCTGGGGCACTCCGCACACCCTGACGTGTATGGGCGCGCGCCACGTGATGACCAGGAGGTTCGACCCGACCGAGGTGCTCGAGCTGATACAGCGCGAGCGAGTGACGAATTTCGCGATGGTGCCGACCATGGCGACCGCGTTGATTCATCATCCGAAGATCAAGGAGTTTGACTTGTCGAGTCTTGACTACGTGGCGATCGGCGGCGCGGCTTCCGCGATGGAGCTGATGCGCGATGTCGAGCGCGCGCTCGGTTGCCGTTGCTACGGCGGCTATGGTCTCACTGAAACCACACCCGTTCTCAGTCAATCCTTCATAAAGAACCATCTGGAAGGCCTTCCCGACGAAGAACGCTGGAGGCGGCAAGCGATGGCCGGCTACCCCATGCCCGGTGTCGAACTGGACATCTTTGACACAGACGAGAGGCCCGTTCCCCACGATGGAGTGAGCGTCGGTGAAGTGGTCGTGCGAGCCGATAATGTGATGCACGGCTACTGGAAGCAGCCCGAGGACACGGCCAACGTAATGCGTGGCGGCTGGCTTCACACCGGTGATATGGGTGTGATCGACGAAGAGGGTTACCTGCTGATCGTCGATCGCACGAAGGACATTATCATCTCAGGCGGCGAGAACATCGCTTCTATTGAAGTCGAGAAAGCCGTCTTCTCACACCCGGCGGTGCTTGAGTGCGCGGTGATTGCCGTGCCCGACGAGCGGTGGGGCGAAGTACCAATGGCGCTGGTGGTGCTAAAGCCCGGCGAGACCGCGACTGGGAAAGACATCATCGATCATTGCCGGACAAAACTACCCGGATTTAAGGTTCCCAAGTCGATCGAGTTCTTCGCCGAGCTTCCCAAGGGCGGAACCGGAAAGATATTGAAGAAGGAACTCCGCGAGAAATACTGGTCGGGTTACGATAAGCGCGTCCACTAACGACCTTCGAAAGGTACCCGCCACGAAGGCACTAAGGCTCAAAGCAGCACGAAGTCTTGGTGTTTCCTTGGTGCCTTTGTGTCCTCGTGGCAAACAGAGGGATCTTGACATATGGAACAACCTCGACGATCCGCGCCACCTCTTCGAGAAGTGATAAGACCGACGACGATCATCGAAGCTCCGCGGTTAGCGAAGCTTCTGGGTGCGTCCCTCACCATTGCCAGCGAGACCTTTCAGCACACCGGCAGCTTCAAGTTCAGGGCGGCTTACAACGTCGCTTCGCAGGTCCAGGAAAACAAGATCATCGCGGCTTCCTCCGGGAACTTCGGCCAAGCGATGGCCTATGCATGCTCTTTGCTAGGCAAGTCCTGCACCATCGTGATGCCCGCGACTTCCGCTCAAGTGAAGATCGACGCGGTGCGTGAGTACGGCGGCGAGGTCGACTTGATCGACGTGGCTCAAACGAGCCGGGCAGCCCGCGTCGCTGAGCTTGCGGCTGCCAGTCCCGACGCTTTCGTTGCAAGCGCGTTCGACGATGAGTTGGTAATCGGGGGTAATGCGAGTCTTGGAGAAGAAATCGCCGCGCTCGGCCGCGTGTTCGACGTAGTCGTCGCGCCAGTCGGAGGCGGCGGGCTCACATCGGGACTCATCACCGGCATCCGCGCCTCACGCCGAGACATTCAAGTCGTCGGGGCGGAGCCGCTGCTGGCTAACGATGCGGCGCGTTCGCTTCGAGCGGGGCACATCGTTACTAACGAGGCTGAACCCCAAACAATCGCCGACGGGGCGCGCACTCTCAGCGTGGGACAGCACAACTGGGCGATTTTGAAGGATGGATTAGGCGGAATCGTCGAAGTGCCCGAAGAGAACATCAAAGAAGCGGTGCGGCTGATGTTCTCGCTTGCGAACCTGAAAGCCGAGCCGACGGGCGCACTCGCGATCGGTGCGCTTTTGACCGACCCAGATCGCTATCGCGGCCGCTCGGTGTGCTGCGTCGTGAGCGGCGGCAACGTGGATACACAGGTCTACAAGAACATTCTGACTGACTGATGGCACTTAAGGCGTTGAGACGGGTTTGGCGGGTCGGTCAAAAACAGACGGCCCGGCGATGCCCAAACACCGCCGAGCCTGCAGAATGAGCGCGGACGAATTTAGAGAGAGTGCCCGCGCCCGAAAGCGGCGATTTACCGCCGCCCCCAAATCAGAAGATTCTGCGTTTTATGGTTCTATTCTTGTACAGCCAAACGCCCGTGGCGGCTCCCGCGCCGACAAGGGCACCCACAACAGCGCCCTTCTTGCCTTTGACTACGGCGCCCGTCGCCGCGCCCGCTCCCGCGCCGATACCAATCACGGTAGCTGCGCCGCCCGGACCGGACATCCATCTTTGTCTGTACTGGTAATTCACGATGCCGGGGCCGTCGAACAGAGTGATTCGACCGTCACCGACCCTGACGCCATTCTTATCGCGTCTGACGTACCCTCCGTACCCTTCTCTATCCTGGCCAAGCGCCGCCGCGGGCAGCGCCAGCACCATCAGTGAGAGAATAAGCAAGAGACCTGCCAGCTTGCTTCGCATTTGACTCCTCCGGAGTGTTGATTAAGTGGTTCGTGTTGAAGCTTCTTAGGCAGGATGATTTTGAGGCGTCAATCGGTTGCCCGCGGGCGGGGGGTCATTTGGTGCGCGCAAAGCCGTGCAGCTCCTTGCCTTGCCAAGAATCCACTATTTTCTTTTCTCCCCACCCGGGCGAGCACCTTCCGAAACCGCGGCTTCCTCCCGTTCGGTTGGTCGATGCTCGATCCGGTAAAAGTCCAGCATCACGTCGGTCTGGCCGCTCAGGTCGCGTTCGAGCCGTTGGAGCGCCACCCTCACGACGTCGCGATGATGAACCTTGCGACGGGCTGGGACCTTGCTGACTTCGAGCCATATTCTGTGAAGGAGATCGAGATCTTCGTCGGTCAAACGCGGCGCGTGCGCACCGAGGTAGAAGATCTGCTCGCTCTTCCCGGGTGCGGCAATCCTGAATCGCACCTGCCGGCGAGGCATTTCCGGCAGTCGTTCCCACGCTCGGCCCAGCTGCCGCGATTGCTCCTGCGCCGATATCTTGGCCGAGAGCCCTGCGACTATTTCGCCGGCGTCCAAAAGCAGCACGGTCTGAGCTACTGCATCGAAGACGTTGTTTGATGGAACGACCAGAAGGTTGACCGGTTTGCCGTGTTTTTCGGCGAGTGCGACGACTTTTGTAAACAGCCGCTGCTCGTAATCGGTGAACACCGTAGCGTCATACAAGTCGCGCTCGCCGGCATCGGGTCCTTGAATCAGCCTGACCGTCATCACCACGATGTCCCGTTCTTCGACGTCGGTCTCAGCCAGCGCACGATCGAGATGGGAGAGCGTGTTGGTGTCTCGCACGGCAACAAGCACGCTGCCCGGCCGCGCGTGGACGGTTGCAAGACTTACCTCCTGCTCGTAACTCAGCTTGAACTGATCGAGCGCCGACAGTGAGCGATCGAGCTTTCGTTCGTTGATGCGCTCAGAAATCGTGAAGATCGAAAAGAACACGATCGTGAAAGCCACGCCCGCGACGGTAGCCACTTCCTTGGTGACCAGATTGATGCCGGCTACGGAGAACAGCAGAACGGTGATTATTCCGAGCGCGACTGGGAGCTCGTTCCCGGCAAGGTTGATGTTAAGCGGGACCTTCCACTCGCGATGCGATTTGTCCTTAAAGCGAAGCACCAGCACTGCCAGCGCTTTGAAGGCAAACGACCAGATGACTCCAAACGCGTACGCTTCGCCGAGAGTATAGGTGTTCCCCCGCGAGGCCACGATCGCCGCCAGTTGCAGCAACACGATCAGGTTGATCATTCGAAACGTGGTGCCGTATTTCTTGTGCGGCGCGCGGAACCACGGGGTTAGCACACCGTCCTCCGAGACGCGATTCAGCACGCCGTTAGACCCGATGATCGAAGTGTTGATCGCGCCGGCTAGCATCAGAAACCCCACGATCACGATGAACGCCTGGAACAAAAGCTTTAGCGGCATCGGCCCCACCAGATAGACCGAAATGCCGCTTATCATGTTATCCAAATACACAGGACGCACGCCGTCCGGAATTATTGCGTAGGCGAAAAATGAGACCAGAGACGTAAACAGCAGCGAGTACACAAAGATCACCAGCCCCGCTCGCATCAGGTTTTTGTGCTTGGGGTATTCGAGCTCGCGGTTCACCTGGGCAAGCGACTCTTCGCCTGACATGGCGAGGAACGAATGACCGAAGGCGATCAGAATTCCGATTAGCCCAAGCAACGCTCCCGCGTTTGGGATGATTCCGTATCGCGGTTCAACCGCCGCCCGCTCCGGCGCAGCGGAATCCGCGGGCGCCGCCTCGGTCGGGAGTTCTTCAAAGGCCTTTGGCGCGATCTGGGGCAGCCAGCCGACGGCATCGTGATTGAATGCCAGATTCTGCGGCGACGGCGACGGCGGCAGTCTCTGCTTTTCCGGCTGGGTCAGTATCGTGAAGCCCGCCCAAACGATCAGCATCACTACCATCGCGGTAGTAACATACATGATCTTCAACGCATCGCCCGACGATTCGTGAAGGCCTTTGGTATTGCGCCGCCAGAAATAGATCGTGATCAAAACCGCGATCCCCGCGGCTATCAGGTTTACCGTTGAGGGATCAGGGCTCCACGGGCGCCCCAGATAGGTTGAAGCCTGTGCCGCAAGGCCGACGATGTACTGACCTGCCGACACTCCTGAGATCGGGCCGGTCAAGATATAGTCAAACATCAGCGCCGAAACGGAGAGCTTCGCAAGGTTCCCGCCCATCGCTTCCTTGACGACACGATACACGCCGCCGCGTGTGAACATCGCGCACGATTCGACATAGACGGCTCGCACCGCATAGGAAAAGAGCATTACTCCGAGAATGAACCACGGCGCGGCAGGGCCGACGGCTTTCTCGGCGATACCGCCGACATAAAAAGCCGACGAGCCGAGGTCGTTCAACACGATTGCCGCGGCGCGCCAGAAAGAAATAAACGAAAGCATCACGGTCGTCGCGACGACAACCCTGATTCGAGTTTGACTCTGAACGGCGCTCGGAGCCGCCGTGGATACCTTTGTTTTCATGAGCGATGTGTTTTCTCCGCTTTGACTTCAGGCTGAGTCGCCTGGTCTTCGCGTAGTCCAACGCGGTCGCGCGAGGCAGACGCGACGCGCGAACGGAACGGCAGCAGCTTCCCCTTCAAGGCCACGGAATTGCTGCCGCACTCCGGACATCGGTATGCGTAAAGATATAAATCGCTTTGGCTAATCCTGACCAAACCGGTCGAGAGTTCGGAGCCACCGCCTTCCCAGGCGCACTGGTGGCAGATGTAGCGCTTTGCTGCGATGTTGATTTCGCGACCGACCGATAACATAAACGCGAGAGGTTTCTCTCTTTCAGTCGACCGTAAATGAGCGAAGGCGATTTGCGGCTGACAGAAAAGTCTCAAGTGTAATGGTATAGGGGGGCGCGTAAGGATGGCGTAAAAGATCTATAAGGAATTCGTAAGGGAAGGGACGTATGGCGAGGGTCAATTGTGGCTACTCATCTCGATGTGGGACGACCTGCACAGTCGCGCCACGCACCTCGCTCAAGAAGCGATTGATCACCGAGCCGTGGAGCAGGATGTCCCATCGCGACCGGGCCGACTGGCCGAATACAACATGAGTGATACCTTCGCGGCGCGCGAACTCGATCAGCGCATCCGCCACACGCCGCGCCTTGAGCTTTACAACGGTGGCTCCCAACTCCTCGGCGAGTCTGATGTTCTCCATCAGCGATGCGTGATCTGCTGGATCAATGCGTCCGAGTTCGTCGCGCGGCGTCTCGACATAGACGGCAAACCAGTCCGACGCAAGCCGTCCGGCAATGCGCGAACCGGTTCGTAACAGCCTCTTCGCGCTGCGACGCGATGCCATGCAGACCATGACCTTTTCGGGAATCGCAGCCTGCTCCAAACCTTCGCGCTCGCGGTAGTCGTGCGCCTTGGCTGCCTGATCTTCGGCTACCTGCCGCAAAGCCAGCTCCCGAAGGGCGGACAGATTGCCCTTCCGGAAGAAGTTGGCAAGCGCCTGCTCGATCTTTTCGACGTTGTAGATCTTGCCCTGTCTGAGCCGCGTTCGCAGCGTGTCCACGGATACGTCAACGTTCACCACCTCATCGGCCCGCCGCAAGAAGTAGTCCGGTATCGCCTCGCGTACCCGAACCCCGGTGATTCGAGCGATGGCATCGTTGAGCGATTCCATGTGCTGCACGTTCACCGCAGTGATAACTGAGATTCCTGCATCGAGGATTTCAAGCACGTCTTCGTAGCGTTTTTTGTTTCTCGAGCCGGGCGCGTTGGTGTGTGCCAGTTCGTCGACGATTGCGATTTGCGGCCTTCGCGCGATCACCGCCTCGACGTCCATTTCTTCGAGAGTGACGCCCCGGTATTCGATGCGGAGAAGCGGCACGCATTCGAGGTTGCCGACCAGCGCCTCGGTTTCGACGCGCCCGTGAGGTTCGATAAACCCGATGACGATGTCAAGGCCCTGCTTTTTGAGCTGATGAGCATCTTCGAGTATCTGGTAAGTCTTGCCAACGCCGGGAGCTGCTCCGATGTAGATGCGCAGCCGCGCGCGCCTCGCCTGCTCCTCTTTTGCGAGCAGCGATTCCGGCTTCGGTCGCGCATCAACAACCTGGCTCATCCTCTCCTCTAGCTCTCCTGAACGATCAGATTGACAACGACTTTACGGGCGGGCCTCCGTGCCCGCCCCTTGATGCGCACAGCGTCGAAATCGTAAGACGTCGCATTAAGGGGCGGGCACGGAGACCCGTCCGTACATTATGCTCGTTTTACGCTCGACGGGCCGCCAACTGGTAACGTGAAGCTGAAGGTCGAGCCTTCTCCGACGCGGCTTTCGACGCTGACTTGTCCGCCTTGAGCCTCGACAAGCCTTTTCACAAGCGCAAGCCCCAGACCCGTGCCGCCCGCATCGCCACTTACCTGAACAAACCGCGCGAACAAGGCCGGGAGCTGACCCTCGGGAATGCCTTCACCAGTGTCGCAGACGCTGAACAATACACGGCCCACCCGCTCTGTAGCTTGAATGGTGACTTTTCCGTCGCGCGGCGTGTGACGTATCGCATTCGACAACAGATTCTCAAGAATCCGCGCGACTGCCTTCCGATCCCCGATGACCCACCCCAGATCCGGCCAGACATTGTTCTCGATCTTGATATGCTGGCTCTCAGCGGCAAACTGAAATCGCTGCACGGCATCGCGAGCCAATTCAACGGGGCGCAGCCGTTCGGTCGTCAGTCTGAGCACGCCTGATTCGATCTCTGCAAGCTCGAGCAAATCCCGAATGAGCTCATCGAGGTGGTCGGCGTTCTCGCGCGCGTCTTCGAGCATAGAGGTCTGCTGTTCGTTCAACTCACCGGCGCGGCCTTCTATCACCGCATGAAGCGCAAGCTGCACTGAGCGAAGCGGCTCTTTGAGCTTTGCCGAAGCAACCGAGATAAACTGAGTCTTTAGCTTGTCCAGTTCAGCCATCGCTGTAATGTCCTCCAGCACGGTGACCGCGCCGAGCAGGTGGCCGTCCGAATCGCGCATCGGTGTCGCTCGCAGCCGGAAACTTCGTTCTGTTCCGCCGACTCTTAGCGGAACGAGAGCTGCGGAGTCTTCAGCGGCGACTGGACGTTGCATACCGATCGCAGCGCGAACCGCTCGCAATATCAAATCGCCTCCGGCGACTCCTGAAAGCCTGAACTCGCCGCCATGACCGTTGACCGCCGAACCGTCGAACAATTGACGGCCCGCGTTGTTTATCTTTATCACCTGGCCTTGCGCGTCAGTCACGATCACCGGTTCGTAGATCGAATCGATTACCGCGTCGGATTTCTTTTGCTCGACAAGCAGCCGCCCATAGTCAGATTTGCGAACGTTGCGCAAACGCGCAGCCATTCGATTGAACTCGGACGCCAGCACTCCAATCTCGTCCCGCGAAGAGGTATCGATGTACTGGTCGAGGTCGCCTTCTCCGATCCGCCTCGCCTTATCGGTCAGAGCGGAGATGGGTGAAACGACGTACTTTGTAAAGCGCCACGCGAAGATGACCGCAAGGGTCAGAGCGAGCACGGCCATCAGCCCGGTGGATATCTCAGCACGCCTGGAAACCGCGATCGCGCTGTCGTTGGCCCTCAACATCGCCTGCTGGTTCAAACGAAGCAGGTCGTCGATTCTGTTCTTCAGTGCCAGAAAATCGGGACCAAGCCGGCCGAAGTAAACGGCTGACAACTCGCCGCCCGCCATCGGCCTAGAGGAAGAGAGAAAGCTATTGAGGTCAGCCCGGTAGGTTCGGTACCTGGTCTCAATATCGGCAGTGATCTCGTCCTCGCCCGGCTCGGTCAGGTTGCTCTCCGCTATCTGATACTCTCGGTCGAACTTCGCAGCGTTGTCCTCGAACTGTTGGCGCGCCTGTTCGGTGTGGCTGGCGATGAAGAACATCGCGGCCGAGTCCTGGCGCTCGAGCGCTTCCTTCATGTTCTCGGCGGCGACGATGCTCTTGTAGTTGTTGATCAGGATGACGTCGATCGCGCGGCCGAGATGCACGAGATGATAGATGTTCCATGCGCTCACCGCGAAGATCACGATGATCAGCAGGCCGTAGCTGAACGCGAGCTTTCTTGTCAGGTTGTTCATTTGTCAGTTTATTATTGTTTCAAGGACTCGAGTTCTTGATCATCGAGACGACGCCCTCGCCATTGGACGAATCGCGTCAAGCTCGAGGTTTAACTCGAGCACGTTGACGCGCGGCTCGCCAAGCAAGCTGAACTGTCTCCCTTCAGTGTGCTCACGCACAAGCCTGCGCACCTCTTCCGCGATCATGCCTCGCTGTTTGGCGATGCGCGGAACTTGAAACTCAGCCGCCGCCGGGGTGATATGCGGATCGAGTCCCGATGCCGAAGTCGTTACCAGGTCGATCGGTATCGGCGATTCGGGATTCTCTTCTCGCAATGATTCCGCCGCGGTCTTGACGTTGTCCATGAGCTTCTGATTGGTCGGCCCAAGATTGGTTCCGGCCGAAGCGGTCGCGTCGTAGCCGCTCCCCGCCGCGGAAGCCCGCGAATGAAAATAGCCCGGTCCGGTGAATGGCTGGCCGATCAAGCTCGATCCAATGATCTTGCCATCCTTTTCGATAAGGCTGCCGCCCGCCTTCGCGGGGAACATCACCTGCGCAAGTCCGGTGACAGCCAACGGGTAGATGACTCCGAGAAGCACCGTGAGCACAACGGTCATCGCGAACGCCGGATAAATCTGTTTGAGTATGTTCATATCTTTGTCCTGCCATTATCACGCCAGGCCGCCTGCGGTGATGATCAGATCGATGATCTTGATCCCGACGAACGGTATGACGATTCCACCAAACCCGTAGATCCACAGATTACGTCGAAGCACCGCTGCCGCGCCCATCGGGCGATACTTTATACCGCGCAGCGCGAGCGGAATCAGAGCGACAATGATCAGGGCGTTGAAGATCACCGCCGATAGAATCGCCGACTCGGGCGTTTCGAGCCGCATGATGTTAAGCGCCGCGAGGGGACCGGACTTCGACCCGGCCAGCGCGTATAGCGTCGAGAACATAGCCGGGATGATCGCGAAGTATTTGGCAATGTCGTTGGCTATCGAGAACGTGGTCAAAGCGCCGCGGGTCATCAGCAACTGCTTGCCGATCTCGACGACCTCGATCAGCTTGGTCGGGTTCGAATCCAGATCTACCATGTTGCCGGCTTCCTTGGCCGCCATCGTGCCCGTGTTCATCGCTACCCCGACGTCGGCTTGAGCGAGCGCTGGAGCATCGTTGGTTCCGTCGCCGGTCATTGCGACAAGCTTGCCCTCACGCTGTTCGCGTTTGATCAACGCCATCTTGTCTTCGGGCTTCGCTTCGGCGAGAAAATCGTCAACGCCCGCTTCGCGCGCGATGGCTGCGGCAGTCAGCGGATTGTCGCCGGTGATCATCACCGTCTTGATCCCCATTCGTCTTAGCTGATCAAAGCGCTCTTTCATTCCGCCCTTGACGATGTCCTTAAGATGGATGATCCCAAGTGCATGACTGTGATCTGCGACCGCGAGCGGCGTACCGCCCGATCGTGCGATACGCTCGACGGTCTCTTTCATCTCGGGTGGTACTACTCCGCCTTCGGTGTTGATAAACTCAGTAATCGCATCGACCGCGCCCTTGCGAATCGCGCGGCCACTGATATTGACTCCCGACATTCGAGTCTGGGCGCTAAACGCGATGAACTGGGCCTCGTGGGCCGCCAGTTCGCGGCCTCTGAGATTGTATTTTGACTTGGCGAGCACGACTATCGACCGGCCTTCGGGTGTTTCGTCCGACAGGCTCGAGAGCTGTGCGGCATCGGCCAACTCTCTCTCCGATACTCCATTCATGGCGATGAACTCGACCGCCTGCCGATTGCCAAGCGTGATTGTGCCCGTCTTGTCAAGCAGCAGCGTGTTGACGTCGCCCGCCGCTTCGACCGCCCGACCGGACATCGCCAACACGTTGTGTTGAATCAACCGGTCCATTCCCGCGATGCCGATCGCTGAGAGCAGGCCGCCGATCGTGGTCGGGATCAAACAGACAAGCAACGCCACAAGCACCGTGACCGACGGCGGTGACGACGGAGCGAACCCGGCCGCGGGGTCCGAAGCGTTCACGCTGTAGATGGCGTAAGGCAAAAGCGTGACGACGGCAAGCAGGAAGATGATCGTCAGTCCGGCGAGAAGGATGTTCAGCGCGATCTCATTTGGAGTCTTCTGACGTTCCGCGCCTTCTACCAGCGCAATCATTCGATCGAGGAATGTCTCTCCAGGGTTCGAAGTGATTCGGACCTTAATCCAGTCGGAGATCACTTTCGTGCCGCCGGTGACCGCAGAGCGGTCTCCTCCCGACTCACGAATGACCGGCGCACTCTCGCCAGTTATGGCTGATTCGTCAACCGACGCTACGCCTTCGATTACCTCGCCATCCCCGGGTATAAACTCTCCCGCGTGAACGAGCACAATATCGTCCTTGCGAAGTTGCGGCGCGGGTACGTGCTCGGTCTTCACCCACTCGACCCCGAGGCTCAAATCCCCGATGATGCGATTGGCAATCGTTTCGGTTTTGGCCCTCCGCAACGTCTCGGCCTGAGCCTTGCCTCGGCCTTCTGCCATCGCTTCGGCGAAGTTCGCAAACAAGACTGTGAACCACAGCCACAGCGTCACCTGCACGGTGAAGAGCAAGTTGCCGGTGTGGCCCTGCGCGATGTCGCGAATGATAAGCAGCGTTGTGAGGATGCTGCCGATCTCGACCACAAACATCACCGGGTTCTTCGCTACCTGTCGCGGGTCCAACTTTACGAATGCGTCTTTGATGGCCCGCCGGACGATCGGCGCATCGAACAATGGTCTCTTTTCTGCTCTCTCTGACATGAATCCTCTGGTCTCTGGTCTCTGGTTTCTAGTTTTTGGTTTCTAGTTCCTCCAAGCTCCAACCACAAACCAGAAACCAGAAACTTGGCCTCAGAAAACTTGGCCTCAGAACGTCGTTCCGGAGTTCATCAAGTAATGCTCCACTATGGGCCCGAGCGACAGCATCGGGAAGAACGTCAGCGCACCGACGATCAGGATCACGCCGATGAGCAGCAGTACGAACAGCGGCGTGTACACCGGGAACGTCCCTGCCGAGGGCGGCACGATCTTCTTCATCGCCAAATTCCCGGCGATTCCCATCGCCGGAATGATCATCAAGAATCTGCCGACTAGCATCGCCAGTCCAAGCGTCGTGTTGTACCAATACGTGTTGACGTTAATTCCCGCGAACGCCGAGCCGTTGTTTCCGGTCGCCGAAGTGTAAGCGTAGACAATCTCCGACAGACCGTGCGGTCCGCTGTTGTTGACTTTAGAGGCACCGTACGGAGCAGCGCTCGACCACGCTGAAAAACAGAGGATCGATAGAGCAAAGACGAGCACATAGAGCATCGCCATCTTCACGTCCTTCGATTCGATCTTCTTACCGAGATACTCCGGTGTGCGGCCGACCATCAAACCGGCTATGAACACTGTCAGTACTATCATCACCAACATCCCGTACATACCGGCCCCAACACCGCCGAAAATAATCTCTCCCAGCATGATGTTCAACAGCGGGATCATGCCGCCGAGCGGAGTGTATGAATCATGCCAGGAGTTGATAGCGCCACACGAGGCATCCGTCGTAATCGTCGCAAACAGCGCTGAGTTCATTATGCCGAAGCGAACTTCCTTCCCTTCCATGTTGCCGCCCGCCTGTTCGAGACTAGTGGTTTGAGAAGCGTTCTGTGTAATTCCGTACTGGTTGAAGTTGGGATTGCCGCGCCCCTCAAAGTAGTAAGCGACGAAGAAGCCGCCGAGAAAAAGAATCGACATCGTCGCGAACACTGCCCAGCCATGTCTTTGATTGCCGGTCATCCGACCAAGGGTGTAGGTCAGCCCCGAACCGATCGAAAAGATCGCCACTATCTCGAGAAAGTTCGACAGGGGGGTCGGGTTCTCAAAGGGATGCGACGAATTCGCGTTGAAGAATCCCCCGCCGTTTGTTCCCATTTCCTTGATGATCTCCTGAGAAGCAACCGGCCCCTGAGCGATCGTCTGGTCTGTCTGGGTCTCGGTCTTTTCTTCTCCGGTGTCGGCGTCGGTCTTTGTGACCTGCTGCGGTTCGATCAACGCGGCTTGTGTGTAAGGCTTGAAGTTCTGAACGACACCTTGCGACACAAGCGCCAATGCTCCGACGAAGCACAGCGGCAACAGCACGTAGAGCGAGCACCGGGTAAGATCAACCCAGAAGTTGCCGATCGTCTCTGCCTCGCGTCGCGCGATGCCGCGAATAAAGGCGATCGCCAGGACTATGCCTGTGGCCGCGGATGTGAAGTTGTGAAAAGCCAGTCCCGCCATCTGCACCAGGTAACTCATCGTCGATTCGCCTGAGTACGCCTGCCAGTTGGTGTTGGTGGTGAAGCTCACGGCGGTGTTGAAGGCGAGGTCGGGTTTGACTCCTGCGAACTCCTGCGGGTTGAGCGGCAGATAGTATTGGACCCGCTGAAGCAGGTAAAGAACGAGCAGCGAGACCACGCTGAACATCAGCATCGCCGCCGTGTAAGTAGTCCAGTGTTGCTCGCTTGAAGCATCGACGCGGCACAAACGATAGATCAGCCGCTCGATTGGCCCAACCACGCGGTTCATGAAAGTCTTCTCGCCCTCGAAGACTCGGGCCATATAGACTCCAAGCGGTTTCGTTATCGCGACCAGCACCAGAAAGTAAACCGCAAGTTGTAAGAATCCGTTGAGTGTCATCGTGTTCTCCACCTGTAAGGGCTTCCCTCCTTAGAAACCACGGAACGCTGTTGAATGGAATCAACAGCTTACGGGTAGGCTTCTAAGGAGGGGCGCCCGTACAAGCGCCGTCAAAACTTCTCCGGTTTGAGCAGCGCGTACGTCAGGTACGCAAGCAGCAACAGTGCGACGATTCCGCTGATGATGTATTCCACATTCATTGCTTTCTCCGCGTGTTATTTCGATAAGCCTCCTCAAACAGCAAGGCACCGTATGACGCAAGCAGGATCAAAGCTATGATTCCTAGTTTGACTTCTTCCTGATCCATATTTACTCCTTCCTACACTCGCTCGCAGAAGCGCACATACCAAAACGCAACAGCAAAGAAAAAGACGACCAACACGATGAATATCAGGTCTAACATCTTCATCCCTCCTTCAGTGTCGTTCTTGTTTGACTGGTGCCCTGCCTCGGCGAGTCTCGCGACGGACGATATAACGTGCGAGTAGAGAATCTATAAAGCGGTCAAGATCTTTGAGAAAGCTCACCAGTGCTCGCTTGACTAAACCCCATCTCGACGGGACGCTCTCTCGCCCTTCGCCTAACAGAGATGAATCCTGAGCCTGTGCATTAAGGAACAACTCTAGTTCCCTTTGGTGTATTTGTCTTCTTAATCGGCTAATCCGATGCGTTCGCCTCGTCATTTTATCCTCACTCTGATTTTGAGCCGTTTCAATCGACGCGCGTAGACCTCAATCATCGTCAAACCCCTCTACCACGCGCCTTCCTTCCGACCTACCCACCAAATCAACCCGAGAGTTGCGGTGTTCTGCGCCTTCTTCAAAACGCCTTCTGTCTCAGTCAGGAAGAACGGTTGGTTTGAAAAATCACGGCGCCACTCGGCGCGCAGCAGGAATCCGTCGGCAAGCTTGAATTCGCCAGTCAGCGTCGTTTCCTTAAGCGCCTGCGTTACGCCGCTGAAGAGTCCACCCCGGTCCGATAGATACTCCCCGCGACCGGCGAGCGCGAACCTGGGGGTCAACTGATACCGCGCGTAAGCCACCCCGCCGCTTATGTGCAGCGCAGAGAAGTCCTGCACACGATTGACGACGTAGTCGCCTTCGGCAGCCAGGATCAGCTTATCGGTCACGTTCCAGGTCGCATACGTATCGAAGATATGCAGCCGCCCGTTCGGCACAGGCCGAATAATGTTGGTTGAAAGCCCTGGCTGGGTCGGCAAACCAGGAATGCCTGGGTTTAGCTCGGGCACGAGGTCGCGCTGCTCTTGGCCGACGTAGTAATTCACCTGCCACGTCACTTGTTTGACCGGCGTCAGGATAACCGCGAAGTGCTGCGACTTGAATCCGTTGAAGTCCTCCGATTGCTGAATGCCGTTCATTAGGTGGTACATGACCGTGACCTTGTCGTTGACTGGATACTTCGCCCGCAAGCCCATGTGATAAAAGGGCAGAAAGTTGAAGTAATACGAACGCGAATAGTTGTAGTTGTCCTTGCTGTAGTTCGTCTCATAGCCCAGACTGCTTGCAAACTTGCCAAAGTCGAGCGTGATGCCCTTGCCAACCGGAGCGATGTAGGTGCCAAAGGCTTGCCACACCGGGCGATAAACTTGCGGCCGCAGTTCGTTTGCCGCGCTGCCCTGAACCGTCTCGGTTGCCTGACCGTACATCAGGTCGAGTCGCGCTCCGAAGCGGCGCCCGGCTTCCACGTTGGGCGCTCGCTCGATGAACACCGACGCCTGATTCAGGCTGAAGCTGTTGCTCATCACGTCGTATGCGCGAAGCAGGTTGATTCGGCCGATAGGCTTGTTGAAGTTGTAGCCGTAGTATCCATCAAGCGAGACGTTGAAGGTTGTATCACGCAGGAAGTCGAGCACACCGCGGTCTTCCGTGCTGATCTGCGTTGGTTCGGGAGCGGCCTGAGTGGTCCCGCCCGTTGCGACTCCCTCCGCGGAATGAGCCGCAATCGGCGTAGTTGTCGAGGCAGCCTGCGGCTGCTCAGCGGCCGGCCTACCTTCGCGGCGGGTTTCAAGCTCGGCGAGTCTTTGCTCGAGCCTGTCAATTCGCTCCATCAACAATCGCTCACGCTCGCCTGGCTCCGGGGCGTTGTTGCTGTCGCAAGAACCGCTCTTCACGGCTGTGGAGGCCGGACCGGTTGTAGTAGCGGCGGCGACTACTTGCTTGGGCTTATTGCCGTCCATCTGCCTGGCGATTGAATCGCCGGCAAGGAACGCCGAGAAAATGGATGCGAAAACAAAACGACTGATCAGTTTCACATTGACCTCCGAATCGTCACTCATCTTCTCTCAGCAGTCCTGCTGAAACCCGATTCCTTTTTGGGGTTCTGACCGCTCGGGCTACAGGATGTTTCGTGCTCGCGCTCTATGTCGAGTCGCGTGTCGGTTGTACGGGCGTAGCGAAACCACGTCATGCTAATTCCTCCTTCGAAGTCAGCAAGTGCATCCACTAGCTTCTTCTCGCGCGCTTTCCGAAACGTTCTCGGCGAGCTTTACGAACTTTCCGAGTTTGATCTTGTGAAGCGCCTTGTTTCCGTCATGCGCCTGACATTGAATGACTGCGACTTCCTCCTCGTCAGCAATGCTAGCCTGCTCAACAGCTTTCTTGATTTCTGACCAACTCAGGGGATTCACCTCGTGTGAAACGTACCATCGCTCTAACGACTCTCACGAACGTAGCCAAGAGCCCCTTGTTTCGCGGTGGTCGGGGAAGCCAGGCTTCGATGGACCGGCTCGCTCGTCGAGTTCCTGACTCCATAAAAGCCAGGCGTCATCCTTGCCAAAAGTCCTGCGCGGATCGTGATCTGGCCGCCGATCCTCGGGTTGTTTGGCCCGCTTTATCTGAGCGCCGTAACGCTTACGGTGGCGGCCTAACTTACCTATTAAGTGATACAGCGCGATCAAGCAAAAGGTCAGAACAAATACTCCGACTATGCCGATCAGCTCATTCTTTTGCATGTTGCTTCCTTCACACCTCGACTCCGGAGCAGGCTCGGTTGGCGGCTCTGGTTTACACGATCAGGCTAGCACCGCGCGCGTAAGACCGGTGTAAAAGTCTGATAAAGAGTTCGTAAGGAAGAAGGCGAACGTCGAGAGGCGACTTTGCGATCCTTTGCGGCTTTGCGTGAAACCCAAATCGCAATCAGAAGGGAAATGGCAAGGAATCATTCGCCTGGATCAAAGCGATAGCCGATCCATGGCTCGGTGAGGATGTAACGAGGCGAAGAAGAGTCCAGTTCGATCTTCTTTCTGAGTTGCCCGATGAACACTCGCAGGTACTCGGTCTGCTCGACGTAGTTGCCGCCCCACACCGCGGCGAGCAGCGTGCGATGCGTGAGCACCTTCCCGGGATGGCGGATCAAGTAAACCAGCAGGTCGTACTCTTTCGGCGTGAGATGAACCTGCCGATCCTCTACCATAACGCTGCGAGTTTCGAGGTCTACTCGAAAGTCTCCGGCCTCCAACGCCGTTGAAGCCGGATCGTCAGTCTGAAGCTCGGTTGTGCGCCGCAGCGCCGCTCGAACGCGAGCAAGCAACTCGTCCATGCCAAACGGCTTCGTGACATAGTCGTCCGCGCCTGCGTCGAGCGCTTCGACCTTGGTCTTCTCTTCGCCCTTCACGGAGAGCACGACTATTGGAACCGTCGAGACCTTTCGCAGCCGCCGGCACAGCTCGATGCCGTTGAGGTTGGGCATCGAGAGGTCGGTGATAACGAGATCAGGGCGCCAATCGCCAAACGTCTCGAGCGCGGACTCGCCGTCGGCGGCGCTTCGCACGTCGTAGCCGTGACTGGTCAAGCTTGTTCGCAGCACTCGAGTGATTTGCGGCTCGTCGTCAACGATCAGGATTCGTTGCTTCTCGTTCATGACTTTCCATCGTGCCGGGCTCCGGCCGTGTTAAAAGACTCTCGCCGACGTTCGCTTCTTCTATCTGCGTACCGCTGCCTTCGTCTTCATCGCCGACGGGCAATGTGAGCGCCACTCGCGTCCCGCGTCCGCCGCTGCCGTCGTCAACCCAGATGCGCCCGCCGTGAGCTTCAACAATCCCGCGCGCGATCGCAAGCCCCATCCCCGTTCCCGAGGGCTGTGCACCCATATCGCCGTCTCGCATCGCACGAAAGAACTTGTCAAACACGCGCTCACGCAGCGCAGTTGGAACTCCCGGTCCCTCGTCTTCAACCGTCAGCCGCATCATTTCATCAGCCTGGCTGGCGCTGACTTTGATGCGCGTTCCCTTCGGCGAGTACTTGGCGGCATTGTCGAGAAGGGTGTAGAGGACCTCGGCTACAGCTTTGGCGTCAACGCGAACGACGGGCAGATCTTTTTCGATCGACACTTCGACCGCGTGGCTGCGAGTCAGCGGCTCAGCGCGTTCGAGCGCGGTCATAACGATCTCGTCAACGGTTCCCCATCGGCGCCGAAGCTCGAGCTGGCCTGCTTCTATGCGCGCAAGCTCGACCAGGCCCTCGACAAACCTGTTCAAGCGGTCCGCCTCTTCGTCGATCACTTCCAACATCTCGCGCCGGCCTTCGGCATCGAGCTTCGCCGTGTCGTCCCTGCGTGCGCGCAACTCGTCCAATAGGGTGGTGACTGACGCCTTGATCGAAGTGAGTGGGGTGCGGATATCGTGGGTCACGGCATCGAGCAGCGCGGACTTGAGCCGCTCGCTTCGTCGCAGCGCTTCAGCCTGGCTGGCCTGCTCGAAAGCGTTGCGCAGCTCGGTGTACAAGCGCTCGATTTCTCGCCGCCCGGCTTCGGCCTCTTCGGCTCGCCGTTTCGCGCGGGCTGAAAGCTCGCCGGCGGTGACGGCGGTGATAAGAAACGCAACCAGCGCAACCCAGTTCTCCGGGTCGGCGATCGTGAGAGTGGCAAAGGGAGGAAGGAAGAAAAAGTTAAAGCAGAACACTCCCGCCAAAGCGGCGCCGACAGCGGGTCGAGATCCAAACTTCGTAGCGACGAAGAGGATGATCAACAGGAACGCAAGAGCCACTGTTGTGGTGTTGGCGTGAGTCCGGAAAAGCTTGAGCACGCCGGTGGCTGCGCCGATGCCCAGCACGGCTACAAGATACCCTCCCGCTGCATGAAGCAACCGCGGTCTCATATGACTCAACTTTCAACCAAGATAGCATAGAGCAGCAATAAGCAACTCAGCAAAGCGGTTCGCTGCAGGACGATTAGTCCAGAATTTTGATTCGAGTCTCTGCAACCGCGACCTTGATTAGCTTCGCGCTTTCAAGAACCTGTTTGTGCTGCTCGGATCGCAGATGATAGGGTGAATGTCCCCAACCAAGTGTTCTGGCAGACACTTGTGGCCAGTAGGGCAGCGTTAGAATCAAGATGAAAACAAGTGACATTCTTAGAGCGTGGGGACGGATTCTGGGAGGACGTTACCCATCGTTGTCAATTGAGATTACCCGCGAGTGTCCGCTTCGCTGCCCAGGTTGCTACGCCTACGAGCCTGAGCACCTTCATCAGCTTGGACCGCTAAGAACGCTCTCCGACTATAAAGGAGAGATGCTGATCGACGGCGTTTTAGCGCTCGCACGCCGATATCGGCCGCTCCACATCTCGATCGTTGGCGGCGAGCCGCTTGTACGTTTTCGCGAGCTGGACATTCTGCTGCCGCGGCTGAGCAAGATGCGAATAGCGGTACAGCTTGTGACCAGCGCGGTCCGCGATATTCCTCAGGCGTGGAGTCAAATCGAGAATCTGTTCCTCGTCGTCTCCATCGATGGGCTTCAGCCGGAGCATGACATCCGGAGAGCGCCAGCGACTTACGAGCGAATATTGCGAAGCATTGCCGGCCAACAGATCTCGATCCACTGTACCGTCACGGGTCAGATGGCGAGTCGCCAGGGGTACTTTGAAGAGTTTCTACACTTCTGGTCGAGCAGGCCTGAAGTAAAGCAGATTCTTTTCAGCTTGTTTACTCCTCAGGTTGGCGCCGAAGGAGATGAGATTCTGACCCCGAATGCGCGCGAAGAGGTGTTGCAAGATCTGGCGAGATTACGACTCAAGTTTCCAAAGCTGTCTCTGCCTGACTCGGTAATCAAAGGCTATCGTAGTCCTCCGAAATCACCCGATCAGTGCATATTCGCTCGCACCACGTTGAACATCACTGCGGATCTAAGAGGCCGCATTACACCTTGCCAGTTCGGCGGCAACCCTGACTGTTCACAATGTGGATGCATGGCGTCTGCCGGGTTGAACGCGGTGGGCGATCATCGTCTGCTGGGTTTCTTACCCGTGAGATCGGTTTTCGGTGTGTCCGACCAGATCGGCAGAATGACGGGCAGCTTCCGAAACGCTGATTGACAAGCGCTTCTCGAGCCGTTGAGCTACGGCCATAAAATCATCGTCCGTCGCAGCTTGAGCAACAGTCTGAGCAACTGCGGTTACTTACTACGCCACAAGGCCCCGAGATAATCGCGATTCATCCTTCCAATAAAGTCGAGGCTGATTTCTTTGGGACAAACGGCTTCGCACGAACCCATCACCGTGCAGTTGCCGAAGCCTTCGTCGTCCATAGCCTTGACCATGTTCAGCACTCGGCGGTCCTTCTCGATTTTGCCCTGCGGCAGCAAGTTCAAATGTGAGACCTTCGCCGAGACAAACAACATCGCCGATGCGTTCTTGCAAGCCGCCACGCAAGCGCCGCAACCGATGCAAGCCGCCGCGTCCATCGCCAGTTCCGCGTCAGGCTTGGGTATAGGGATAGCGTTGCCGTCCGGCGCGCCCCCGGTAGCCGCAGAAGTGTAGCCGCCGGCCTGGATGATTCGATCAAACGCGTCGCGATCGACTACCAGGTCCTTGATCACCGGGAAGGGCCGCGCGCGCCACGGCTCGATGGTGATCTGGTCGCCGTCCTTGAAAGTCCGCATGTGAAGCTGACAGGCCGTCGTAGCTCGGAGCGGACCGTGCGCAGTCCCATTTATCACCAGACCGCACGAGCCGCAGATGCCTTCCCGACAGTCATGATCAAAAGCGATAGGGTCTTCGCCGCGTTTGATCAGTCCTTCGTTCACCACGTCGAGCATCTCGAGGAATGACATATCGGGTGAAACGTCATCGGCTTTGTACTGGACAAACTTGCCCGCCGTCCTCGAATTCTTTTGCCGCCATACGCGAAGCGTCAGGTTCACTCTTCCTCCGAAATGAGTCTGAGAGTCTGCCTTCTCAAGACTCTCAAGACTACTTGTAGCTTCGTTGCGCCATATGCACCTCGTCGTAGACGAGAGGCTCCTTATGCAACACCGGCCGCTTGTCGACGCCTTGATATTGCCACGCGGCGACGTAAGAGAAGTTTTCGTCGTCGCGCAACGCCTCCCCGTCTTCGGTTTGAAACTCTTCGCGGAAGTGCCCGCCGCAAGACTCGCGGCGATGAAGCGCGTCGTAGCACAGCAACTCGCCAAACTCGAGAAAGTCGGCTACGCGACCGGCGTATTCGAGTGATTGATTCAGCTCGGTTGAGTCGCCCAGCACGTTGACGTTCTCCCAGAACTCCTGGCGCAGAGCCGGAATCTTCCGAAGCGCTTCGTTCAAGCCGGCCTCGTTGCGAGCCATCCCGCACTTGTCCCACAACAGCTTGCCAAGCTCGCGATGGAACTCGGTGACGGTCTTGCGACCCTTGATCGAAAGGACCTTCCTGGTGCGCTCGGTGATTTCATCTTCCACCTTCTTGAACTCCGCGTTCGACGTCGAAGGCTTGGGCTGCTTAGCCGAGGCGAAGTAATCGCCGATCGTGTACGGTAGCACGAAGTAGCCGTCGGCCAACCCTTGCATCAACGCGCTGGCGCCCAGACGATTCGCCCCATGGTCCGAGAAGTTTGCTTCGCCCAACACGTACAGCCCCGGTATGTTGCTCATCAAGTTGTAGTCCACCCACAACCCGCCCATTGTGTAGTGCACCGCCGGGTAGATGCGCATGGGCCGCTTGTACGCGTTCTCACCGGTGATGCGTTCGTACATATCAAAAAGGTTGCCGTAGCGCTCGCGGATCGTCGCCTCGCCCAGCCGCTTGATCGCGTCGGCAAAGTCGAGATAGACGCCGCGCCCGCCCGGGCCGACCCCGCGCCCTTCGTCACACACTTCTTTGGCCGCTCGCGACGAGATGTCGCGCGGCGCCAGGTTGCCGTAGCTCGGATACTTGCGCTCGAGGTAGTAGTCGCGATCCTCTTCCGATATCTGATCAGGCGGGCGGTTGTCGCCCGGGGATTTCGGCACCCACACACGTCCGTCGTTGCGAAGCGATTCGGACATCAGGGTGAGTTTCGATTGATGATCTCCGGTCACCGGTATGCACGTCGGATGAATCTGCGTGTAACACGGATTGGCGAACAACGCGCCGCGTTTGTAGGCGCGATAGATCGCCGTCACGTTGCAACCCTTCGCATTGGTCGAGAGGTAAAACGCGTTCCCATAGCCGCCGGTCGCAAGCACCACAGCGTCGCCGGCGTGCGACGAGATTTCTCCGGTTACCAGATCGCGAACCACGATCCCCTTCACGTGACCGTCGATCAAAACCACGTCGAGCATCTCGGTGCGCGGGTACATCTTCACACCGCCCGCGTGAATCTGCTTCGAGAGAGCTTGATAAGCGCCCAACAGGAGCTGCTGACCAGTCTGTCCGCGCGCATAAAACGTGCGCGACACCTGCGCGCCGCCAAACGACCGATTAGCCAGGTAGCCCGAGTACTCGCGCGCGAACGGAACTCCCTGAGCTACGCACTGATCGATGATGTTGACGCTGACTTCGGCGAGCCGGTAGACGTTGCCTTCCCTAGCGCGAAAGTCACCGCCCTTGATCGTGTCGTAGAACAAGCGGTAAACGCTGTCGCCATCGTTGCGATAATTCTTGGCCGCGTTGATCCCGCCTTGCGCCGCGATCGAGTGCGCGCGTCGCGGGCTGTCTTGAAAGCAGAAGCACTTGACGTTGTAGCCAAGCTCCGAAAGCGAAGCAGCTGCCGATGCGCCTGCCAATCCGGAGCCTACGACGATCACGTCGAACTTGCGTTTGTTGGCCGGGTTGATCAGCTTGATGTCGCGGCGATGTTTGCTCCACTTGTCGGCGAGCGGCCCGGCTGGAATCTTCGCTTCGAGTTTAATAGTCATGACTTATTTCACCACCCCGGCCAGAATCGAGATGGGAATCGAACAATTGCCGATGAAAACGACAAGGGCGGCTACCCGAGCGAACACGGTGACGGCCCGGAGATTAGCCTGGCTCCTGATGCCCAGTGATTGAAACATGCTCGAAAGACCGTGGCTCAAGTGCAAGCAGAGCAGACCCATCGAAATCAGGTAGAACAACGAGACCCACGGATTGCTGAAACCCAGCACAACCATGCGGTAAACATCGTGCTGCGCATTGAGGTCTTCGAGCCGCATAAACTCGGGGTTGGTGACTCCGATCGTGAAGTGCATCAAGTGATAGATGATGAATGCGAAGACGACCAGCCCGCTAACGAGAATCGTCCGCGAAGCAAAGGTGGCAGCGGTCGGTCTGCCTTCTTCGTAGCGTGTGGGCCGCGCGTGTCGGTTCTCCGCCGCCAGTAGGACAGCCGACGTGATGTGCAGGATTGCCAGCACCAGCAAGCCGGCCCGCGCCGCCCACAGCAACGCAGGTCGGGCCTTGAGGATTGCCGCATAGGCATTCATCGGCTCCGGGCCTAGGTAGACTTGCAGATTGCCAAGCATGTGGACGATCACGAACAGGAACAACAGGAACCCGGTGATCGCCATGATGTACTTTTTTCCGAGTGAAGAGCGGTAACCGCGCGCAAGCAGATTCATCAAACGATCCTTAAGAAGTGCTGCCCAGTGCATTCCGGCGTGTTGACTTGTTAAAAAGTGACAATAACAAGGAGAGGTCGAGATGTAAAATTCAAAAGGTTCAAGTTAGTCGGGCAGGTTCCGGGAGCAGCGGATCAATTGCTGACTGGGGATAATCCCCAGGTTCCCGGAGAAGGTATCTGATGGAATTAAGCCTCGGAAGAAGGACTCAACCTACATGACCCTAAGCGGTTCTATCGGTTCAGGGGTCCACTCCAGGCTTTGTTCTGGAGAGTCTTGCGCAGGTGCGCTTTTCTGCGCACTCGGGACGATCGGATCGACCGAAGGGCTTAGAAGGCGGGCTCTCAGAACATAATCCCGCGCACGACTGTTCTCACCACGCGCTGCGTATATTGCTGCGATGTTCAAGCATTCTTCACTGGCACGCTCGATCATCGCAGTTCTCAGGTAGATGTCCTTTAGCTTCGCACGCAACTGAATGTGATCGGGTCTATGGTGCAGCGTCTCTCTGAGCAGGGCTACGGCTTGAACCGTTTGTCCATGAGCTACGAGCAGTTCGGCTGTGGCGATCTGCTCAATTATTTCGTCCTCACCCATCCACTCCGGGGATTCCTCGGGCGACACCGGCTCACCAGGATCAAATAGCAGTTCAGGTAGCAACCCGCTGTGGTCTGCCGCTACAGCCACGCCTGCCGTGTCTGGCTCATCAGGTATCGAAATCAGGATCTGCTCCACTTCCCGAGTAGGCGGCGCCTTTTTTGGAGTGGCTGGCAATTCAGGCTGATTGATCTCCTGTTCCAAAAGAGCCAGTGCGGTTTTGGCTTGCCGGCTGTCCGGTGTAATGGCCAACGCGCGTTCGTTCATCTTTATGGCTGCACTGGTATTGCCTTTGTGCCAGAATGCAGCTCCCGCTTCAATGAAGAAGCCGTGCGCATCGTTGATCCTGCCTTCGTTTACACACAACTCACCCAAATGCATGAGCGCTCGGGCAGTCGTCGGATCAAGCCTTAGAACCTTTTTGAGAACATGTGTCGCGCTGATTGCGGATCCGGTTTGGAGGTAGTTCTCGGCAATTCGCAAGAAGTGCTCTACTGCCTCTTGAATCCGTCCGGCTTTAACATAGAGCTCGCCAAGTAGACTGATTAGTGAGAGGTCCGAGGCATCAGCGTCGACAATCTCTTTATAGAGACGGATCGCCGCGGAGACTCTGCCGCTGTCGAGAAACTGTTGGGCTTGTCTCAGAGCTTCTGTCTTATTGAGCTGCATATTGAGAACCGGAACCAGCGGAATCCTTTGGGGGGACTGGTAGCTACTAGTCAAAGGAGATGCCACTCATATTTGCCAGGCGATTAGAGCGATTGCAGCGATTTTCCAGCAGGTCACGTCCGGCTGGTCGGTCACGGTGACTGAACGTCTTATCCGTAACAGGCGAACTGCAGGACCGGCTTCGAAGTCTCAGCGGACACCAGGCTGCATTGTGGGCTAGGCGGCTAAGTCTCTCGGGTTGAGGTCATGGGCAGTCTCGATCACTGCTCTGCTAGAATTGGCTGGTGCCGGAACTGCCTGACATAGTCGCTTACATTGAAGCGCTCAAACCCAGAATTCTCAACCAGCCGATCCAGGACATTCGCCTTTTGAGTCCGTTTCTCCTCCGCTCAGTAGACCCACCGTTACGCGAAGCTTCGGGAAAAACAGTTACCAATCTCCGCCGGCTTGGAAAGCGGATCGTGTTTGGCCTCGAAGACGAACTCTTTCTTGTGATCCATTTGATGATTGCCGGCCGTTTTCACTGGAAGGAAAAGCCAGCCAAACCCAATCGGCAGACGTTGGCAAACTTTGTCTTTCCTTCGGGAACCTTAATGCTGACCGAAGCCGGCTCAAAGAAACGAGCTTCGATGTACTTTGTCCGAGGAGAATCAGGATTGGCTACGCACGACCCGGGAGGTCTCGAAGTCCTCGAAGCTGATCTTGAAAGTTTCAAGGCTCGATTGACCCTCGAGAATCACACGCTCAAACGCGCGATGACCGATCCACATTTTTTCAGTGGCATTGGCAACGCTTATTCAGATGAGATCCTGCACGCGGCCGGGCTGTCGCCGCTCAAGTTGACCAAGCAGCTCGAGGATTCCGACGTTCGGCGCCTGTACGAAGCTACGCGGGGAACGCTGCGGTTCTGGACGGAGAAACTGAGTAGAGAGGCGAAGGAGAAGTTTCCTGAGAAGGTCACTGCTTTCAGGGAGGAGATGTCTGTCCACGGCCGCTACGGTAAGCCTTGCCCCAAGTGCGGGACTCCGGTCCAGCGGATTGTCTACGCGGCAAACGAGGCCAACTACTGTCCAAAGTGTCAGACAGGCGGGAGACTCCTGGCTGACCGCGCTCTATCCCGGCTGCTCAAAGGGGACTGGCCGCGCACCTTCGAACAACTGGAAGAGCAAAGGGCGAAGGGGAAGGATGAAGCGGACACGAGTCGAATCCGCGCCTAACAAGTCTTATTGCGGCTTCTTCCGTTCTTGTGTGTTGTCGTCTGACTCCTGTCGTTGAATTTCAATCGTAATCTCGCGTTCCAGCGCATCCAGCCTGCTTTCAAAATCGTCCAGCTTCCCCTGTTCGAGCCGCAGTTGCTCGGATAGACGTTGTTCGCGTTCGCGCACTCGCTGCTCCCGTTGCTTGCGGACCTCCAGGTTGAATTTCAGCTCGGCTTCCATTTGGGCCCGTTGCTTCTCATTAGGCTCTTGCTGAATGATGCTTTCCGTGGCTTTGATTCGTTCGTTAAGTTGATTCATGCTCACCAGTGTATCCGCTATCTCATCACGTGCTTCTTCAAGTGAGCGAGTCAAACGAGCGACTTTGTCATTCTGCGCTCGAATGCGCTCTACCAAAATCTGACTACGGTAGGCATTGAGGTTCAGTCGCTGGAACGCCTGGCGAAGCAGACGCACTTCATCCAATAACGCCTTGATCAGCCCTTGGTCGTCGAGTTGTCTCGGAGTCTGCGCTTGGACCGCGCTGTCAAGTGGCATCACCGATAAGCTGAATAAGAGAACCAGTAAAAGCCGGACCGTCTTCACGCTATCCATGCGATGTCTCCCTTCGAGATTCACTAAAGCATCTTTCCCAGTCTTTCAAAAGCGACAATAGACAAAGTTCTATTCTTTTCAAAGCGCAGAGGCAAAAGCTTTGGAGTGCGACCGGAGGTTTAGATACCGTTGAGCCAACCAACACCACCGCCGCCGATCATCGGTTGATGATGCGGTAATAAGGCTCGGGGACTATGCGCCATTCGCCTTTGATTCGCCGCAGATGAAATACCATCTCGAAGGGACCAAACAGACCGACCATCACGGTTTCATCGCCTGAAGCGCTCCTCTTGACCAGCGTGCCTGACAGAAGCGGGTAAACTTCGTCAGCTTCGGCTTCCACTAAGGGCATCTCGATTGCGAGCGAGGGGAGCACATCGGACGGCTCAGGCACTCGTGGCGCACCCTCAAAGACGATTCCGAGGTCGGCACCCGGGACAAGACTCTCATTGACCGCCCGGCGATCCAGCCGCAAGAGATTCAGCAAGAATCTCTTGATCACCAACTCTCTCTCGTCTGGCTTGGCTTTTTCTCCGCGCAACGACATTTCTCTGATCTTGAGCCACCAGCGTACATCAACAAGCCAGCGACCTTCTTTCCGCACCAGACTTATCACAGTGAGGTTACCCTCGAAGGCTGTCTGGTATCGCGTAGTGGTGCCGTCGGGATAAGTACCGCCCGATCCGGCTGCAACGACCTCTCCCTGGCGCCTAAACGGCTGAAGCTGTTTGAGCCGAAGCGCCTTTGCCTCAGTCTCGATCTCCTTAAGCCTCTCCTTCGGCACCGGCTCTGTGCTCAGAAGCAGGCGCGCGCTGCCGCGAGGGAAGACCAACGAGTTTAACTCAGCCGAATCGTGGGAGTAGGCCGCACGCAAGAAGGCCCTGGCGACAGCTTCGGGGTCGTCACCGGAGATCCACGGCCCAGGAATAGCCAGCATCAGGCAGAGCAGAGTCACCTCAATGATCAATTCTCGCCTCGCATATCTTGCTAAGCCTCAACGGAGAAGTCGCGATTTTGGAGATGCCGATGTTTCTTTGGGGTCTTGATCGCCCAGCGGATCGTTAAGGGCAGGTCAATGGCTTTTACCATTGCTTTCGCCGGACCTTATCGTAGCGCTGTTTTAGCGACTCCTCATTTGGCGCCAACCGGAGTGCTTCTCGATAGGCAGCCTCTGCCTGTTCCCACTTCTTCTGGCGGGATCAGGTAGTTTCGCCCGTCGACCTGCATACCGTGCCCCGCATAGTAAAACAGGCCAACGCCGCCACTTCTGATCTTCTCGCCGAAAAGACGAATGGCACGTTTCATCTCGTTCTGAGTCGCGTTCTCTTTGTGTATGATCTCGAATCCGGACCTGTTCAGCGCTTGCGCAAAGTCCCTGGCATCGTTGGTCGGATTGAGTAGCGGCGAATTCTGGTACGCGGCGTTTCCGATTACGAGGGCTACGCGTTCGGTTTCTGGTCTGCGCACCACGCCCATGCCGCGATCTTGCGCTAGAATAAGCGACTCGAGGAGAAGAACCACGACAGTAGGAGGAAGCACTCTTTTTATGGCGCCCATCCTTTCTCTGTTGACCGATTAGTACACGAACGAGCCCCAACAGGTCAACCACGGCGAGTGGTCCCGACACTCGATGGGCGGCGCTTACGAATTCTCCGGAATGCCTATCAAAGGCAAGATCAAAACGTGAAGTCTCCGCCGGCTCCCGAGAGCCTGCGCGCGAGCGCCACTCCTACGCCGACGATTCGCTCAGAAGCTTCCAGCGGTCGAAAGCCAAACGGCGTTTCGAGATAGCCGGGCGTTGAGAGAATGCCCAGTCTCACCTGACCTTCTTCTTCGATCATGACGATATCGCCAGCGCCCCCTTCGGAACTCGCGTTGCACAACACAATGTCGCCTTTCAACAAGCCTCGCTCCGGCCATGGGCTGTTCACCATCACGCACTCGTAATCCGCCTCGGGAACGTCGAGCACCTTGACGAGCACGTCGTTGTGAGCCGCGGACACCCGCATGCGCCGCTTCTCGGTCGGCTTTATGTTCTCTTCGTGGTCCATCACTTTCGATTCCGCGCCGTCGCTCCGAAGCCAAAGCCGGGAGACTGCTATCAATTCAAAGCCGCTGGTAGCGTTCGAGTCAAACTCCGTGGATTGCGCCCGTTGTGAATCGCGCGACAACGGTACGCCCTGCCGATTTCAACCGACCGCTTTCGTGAGTGGACGCGCAAGCAGTTCGGCGTTCTCGCGGTACAATTGAAGATCATCCTTGAGATTGTCACTGGTTGCGAACAACCAGAGGGGATACAGGTCCAACAAGATCGCCTGAGCCCGGTCGAGAAAAGTACGGCGCGACAGCCGAGGGTCGTTGCATGCGAAGTGCTCGCCAACGACGAGGTTCTCCAGCTCGACCCATCGCCGAGCCATTTTTGGCAAGGGCCACTTGGTCACTTTGCCGCCTTCCTCCCCGGCCAGCTCGGAATAGTACTCCGGTATGCGCCGGTCATCCAGGTATCGCTGAAACAACCGAAGGTTTTGCTTGATGGCTTGCTGGGTCGGGCCTGTCAGGAGCGGGTTGTGGCCTCCGGGGTAAAAGCCTATTGAAACACCTTTCGAATAAATACCTGCGTAAAGCAGCGCCCCGCTCGTCCACTTCTCGCCGCGGCGCGGGAAGCTCACATAGATAAACGGCCGGTATGGCGGCCGATTCTTGTGAAATCGCATGTCGTTGCTGATCCGGCTCACGGTGCGGCCGACTCGCGGCTCAGTCTCAAGCTCTTCGTTGAGCATTCGCATGATCGGCCCAAGGTCGGCGACGAAGGCTTTCACCGGCGACAACACCTCAGATTCGTACTCGCTGCGATGCTCGTCGAACCACGGCTTGCTGTTGTTTGCTGAGAGCCCGGACAAAAAACGGAAGAGCTGGGGTGAGAAACCTTCAAAACGGACGGCCTTCATAGTCGCCTCTCTAAGGATCAGCCACTACGGGTTACTGGCGGAGCTTAAGTGCTGGAAAAGGCGCCTGTCAACCGTGCTTCGGCGGATCGATTAGCGACCGGAACGGGGTTGGCTTTAGCGGAACTCGGCTAAGTTCCGCTAAAGTGATCCGCGAACCCGCTTTTGTCGCGCTCCCCGCGCAACGAGGTATTTCTTGAGCAAGCCGCGGCTCTCCTGTAACGGTAGGACGAAATCTTGAAACGGTTATGAGGGTAATGATGAAAAGCAATCTTTTATTGAAAGTCGCGGCGCTTGTGGCACTAACGTTCGGTCTTTCTTCAGGAAATACCGCGCTTGCCCTTGGTGAGAACGAAACCAAGTTAACTGGCATCATTGAGAGCTTGCCGAGCACGGCGGGCTTCATCGGCGATTGGCGCGTGGGAGGCCGCATCGTTCACGTCACCAGCGCGACAACCATCGAGCAACAAGATGGCCGCGTAGAAGTCGGAGCCAGCGTCAAGGTCGAAGGCCGGGTGCGCTCCGATAACTCTGTCGACGCTACGAAAATCGAAGTCAAGACTGGCTCAGGGGGCGATGACGGGAATGGCAGTGGTAGCGGCAGCGACGATTCCAGCGACCAACCGAAGTTCAAGGGCACGATCCAGAGTCT
Organism: Blastocatellia bacterium; assembly: GCA_049273855.1. Lineage (GTDB taxonomy): Bacteria > Acidobacteriota > Blastocatellia > UBA7656 > UBA7656 > Onstottus_B. Next base: position 5,379 of record JBASRN010000022.1, on the reverse strand, counting down.
GCCCGGCACGGGAGGCTTCATCGGCGACTGGAGAGTCGGAGGTCGCACGATCCACGTCTCTTCATCCACGCGCATTGAGACCGAATACGGCCCGGTTTCAATGGGGGCTTTTGTTGAGATCAAGGGTGCCGTGCAAGCGGATGGCTCTATGGACGCCAATAAGATTGAAGTCAAATCAAACGTCGCCGGTGACGACGGCCGAGACGAGCTGAAGGGCGCGATCGAGAGTCTGCCAGCCGGGCAAGGGTTCGTTGGCGACTGGCGAGTAAACGGGCGGACGGTTCATGTCACTCTGGCAACGATCCTGAACCAGGAACACGGAGCCTTTGTTATCGGGGCGCCGGTTGAAGTTAAGGGAACGATGCGCGCCGATGGTTCGATAGACGCCATGAGGATCGAATTGCAAAACGCGTCGAGCGGATCCGGCGCCGAAGGCCAGAGCGCCAATCTTAAAGGTACAATCCAGAGCTTTCCGAACGGCTCGACCTTGATCGGTGACTGGCGGGTCAATAACCAGACGGTGCACGTGACCTCGTCGACGAAACTGAAAACGGAACACGGTTCGTTCGTAATCGGAACACGAGTGAAGATAAAAGGGCTTCGCTTGGCCGACGGTTCGATAGTCGCCACCAGGATTCAAGTCAGAGACTCCAACTAATCAACTCTGGCAGAAGAAGGGAAAGCAACCCTGTCCCGCCCGGTGAGCCGCGCTCATCCGGCGGGACATCTCTTTTGTGCGGGGAGTCAATGTAGTCGGGCGAGTAAGGCTTGCCGGGCGCACTGGTCCGCAGGAGCGTTGAACCGAATGTTGTGCGTCTGTAGAATGCGGCTATGCGTCAACCTTCTTATGTCGCGCTTCTCGAGTCAGGCGAACTTGAACAACGCATCGAAAGCCTGATGGGGATGCTCCGCACTTGCCGCATATGTCCGCGCGACTGCGATGTCGATCGACTCAACAACGACGTGGCCGCGTGCTACTCGGGGCTGCTGCCCATCGTTTCGGCTTACACGCCGCACTTTGGCGAAGAGCCCGCGCTGGTCGGGACGCACGGCGCGGGGAATGTCTTTCTTGGGTTGTGCAATCTCCGTTGCGTCTATTGTCAGAACTACCAGATCAGTCAGACGTTCAAAGAGCAGCGCAAGAACGAAGTCTCGTTTGAGCGGCTCGCGGAAATGTTTCTTGAGCTTCAGGAGCAAGGTTGTCACAACATCAACTGGGTTTCTCCGACTCACTTCGCTCCCCAGTTGGCGAAATCGCTGCTGCTCGCCGGGCGCCGCGGATTGCGGTTGCCGGTCGTCTATAACACGAACGCTTTCGATTCGGTTGACGTTTTGAAGCTCCTCGACGGGATCGTCGACGTTTATCTTCCGGACTTGAAGTACAGCGATGACGAAGCGGGACGCGAATACTCGAAGGTCACCGCGTACGTTCGTCACTCACGGGCGGCAATCAAAGAGATGTATAGGCAGATGGGGGACTCGCTCGAGTACGACGAGAATGGTTTGTTGAAACGCGGGTTGATAATTCGGCTCCTTGTGCTGCCCAACGATATCGCGGGCATTCACGAATCGCTTGCCTGGATTCGCGACGAGTTATCGCCAAAGGTGGCGGTCAGTCTGATGGCGCAGTACTTCCCGACCAACAAGGTTGGACTGGAACGATACCCATTGATCTCGCGCAAGATCCGCTGGAGCGAATGGCTGAGCGCTATCGAGCAGATGGAATCGCTGGCAATGGAAGAGGGCTGGATGCAGGACTTTGACTCGGCGGCGGAGTATTATCGCCCCGACTTCGGTGTCGCGCAGGTACCGTTTAAGGACATCCAGGATTTCACCAGTTCATAACGCGGAGGTCGCAGCAGGACCTCGAAATCCCAGATTATTTCGGCCTCGGCTGCACCTGGCCACCGGCCTGGAGCCAGGCGGTCCAGCCTCCCTTCAGCACGCGAACTCTTTTGAAGCCATTGGCGATAAGCGTCCGAGCGGCGAGAGTCGCGGCTTCGTCAGACGGGCAGGAGCAATAGGGTATGATCTCCCTATCACGAGGAACTCCTCTCAGCCGGGACGCTACTCTGCGAACTTTGATGTGTACCGAACCCTTGATCGTTTTATCGCTTTGCGCGTACAGACTTGGCCCGCGTAAATCGACGATGGCAACAGGCTCGTTGTTAGCGATCTTTGTCTTCAACTCCTCGGCTGTTATGAATTCGACCTGGACGACCTGCTCCTGTTTGTTTCTGGGATTTGTTCCCGAAGGGTCGACTTTCTGATGGGCGAACGAGACATTCCCAAAGCCGGCCAAAGCCGCAGCCAGAACACCGATCCATCTGTTGAATCTCATGCGACTACCCCCTGCAATCTGAAACCGGGAGACACCCGGGAACTCTCAACGAATCCCTATCGAATTCGGATTAGTCGATTTTGACTTCGCGGTTATCGTGGACATACCTACGTGACCGGGCATCGGCAAAGCCACGGGTTTGTAGTTCCTGGGATCATACCAGCCGTAGATTCCACCAGTGAAATGGAGGAATCCAGACTGCCCAATCAGAGTCTGCTGAATCAAATCCCCGTAAATGGTGGGAAACGGCTTTACTCCCTTGTAAGCCTTAACCGCCGCCTTTATCGGCAGAGTTCTCATATTAGCGCCGACCACATGTCTGAGGAGGTGAGTCTGTGTGGCGTCCGGGTCGTGCCAACCCTTAGGCCCACTCCCATGGATTATTGCCAGCAACACATCACTTTGTTCAAAGCGAACGGTTTGTCCTGCCGCCGGATTGGGCAACGGTTTTGCGTTGGAATGAGCCAATAACTTAGATTTGGGCAGCAGCACCTCCTCCAATGGCTCCCGGGCAATCCAGCTCGGAAATTCCTGATTGAGCTCTGATAGCTTGCCTTCAGCCGGGTTCAGAATGACCGCCAGATCTTGTGACAGGTCACCGTTGAAATCGCCAACGAGGAAGTTGGGCTTGCGGCTTACGTCGATCACCGCCGCGCCTTTGAAGACGCGTTTGACGGCTCCCAGAACTTCTTCCAATGTTGCTGGAGGAAACTGCGGCGCTTCCTGCGGCTGCGGTGTTGAGCTGACCGCTTCGCTTTTTTGAGGCACCAGCGGCTGCTCAATGTTTGGCTGGGCGGGTGGCCTTGCGCATCCGCATAAAGCCACAGTCCCAATGATAACAATCAGGTATGATAATGCTTGGATTGGTTTTCTGGCCGGCATTCCCTTCTCCTCATAGTGAAAGCAGAGACCCGTCAGGCAGTCACCTGACGAGCCTCTGAAACCTGATCTGGAAACCAACCTGCAGATACAGGGCCTTATAGCGACAGCACGAACGCGATGAGCTGGTTCTTCTGGGTGTTGTTCAACGCGTTGTTGAAGTTGTTCCTTGCGGTCGATGCCTGACCGCCATGAACCTGAATGCTATCGAAGATGGTGTGCTGATTACCCTGCATCATGAAGCGGTGCTTGGTACGCACACCCCACAGCGCTATCGTGGTTGTCGCGAACCTGTCGTTGACTCCGGGTTCAGCGCCTATCCCGCCGCTGGTTCCAATATTGTGCAGCGCGAAGTCGCTGAACGGACGGATGATCTTGTTGCCCAGTGCCACTGGCACGATGAACGCTCCGCCGTTGATGATCGTCCCTGCCGGTGAGGTCGTGAATTGAGGAGTGTGACACACAGCACAGCCAATCGCATTGAAGAGGTTCTGGCCGGCATTGACATCCGAATTGATCGGCCCGCGACCCGGAACCCTCAACGCCCTCATGAAAGCAGCGAAGGCTTCGACGTCCTCGTTGTCCTGATCCTCCGGGTCGTCTACTTCATCAAAGGGAGCCGCTGACTGCCCCAGAATGTTATTCTCATTGGGGAGCAACGAGCTGGTTATTCCCATCTCGTTCAAATAAGCATCCGCCGAGAATGAAACCAGGCTGGCGTGTTGTGATTTGTGGCCGAAGCGCCCAATGCGTGTCTGCCCTGGCCGCTCTAGAACGGCCACGGTCCGGAGCTGGCCGCGCTGTGCTGCAGGCTGTGCGGCCACGTTGTTTTGAAGCGTGCCATTTGCTATCGCCTCGACAAAGCCATCACCAAGTACCGTCCTGGTCGAGCGGAACTCATGGGCGTTGAGCCCCGTGTTGATCCGTTCCTGTGCCTCCGCATCGATCCCGCGGTCCTGGATCAGCGTCTGTCCGCCCGGCGGGGCTTGGAACACGCCGTTGACGACACTCCCGGCCCTGAATTCGTTGATCTGACTAATGTGCCCCGTGACCGGAGCCTGGTGACAGGCTGAGCAAGCGACGTCGTTGTAGGTGGGCCCAAGGCCCTCGTCTACCTCTTCCCGTTCCTCGAATATTGCCTTGTTATCCCGGAACGAGCGACTTGCTACCGGCGGGTTGGTGCACTCATCGATGGGATTGCCAAGAACCCCGAAACCGTTGAAGAGATCGGTGTCGGGAAGGCGAGCATCCATCTGGGTTACTGGAGCTTCCGTTACCGCCTGACCTTCGACGGAACTCGTAAATGCGAAGGGCAAAACGAGCGCCGCCGCGAACAACAGCAAGACATAAATCTTGAGACGTTTCATCGCTTAGGTTCCTCCTTTAGGCGCTTGGACGCGGTTCATCCAAGACAGGTTTGGTGACCTGGTTCCGCGACTGCGTGGGTAGCAGGGGAGAAAGTCACGAAATCCAGATTGCGTAACCATCCGGCCTGCTTATGGGCCTGACGTCATCCTCACCCACTGGAACTTGCCTAAAACGCTGAGCAAAAGAAGCGGATTGCTTCCGAGTGTGTCTTCCCTTTCAATGCCAATCCGAAGGGATCACCTTGGAAGTGGCGCCACAATAAAACACTTGCCCGATCAATGTCAAGAAATTAATGTGGCGCCCCCCACTTACTCGAATTGAAATCGTCCCATGAAGTTCCGAACGAGGAGGGAGTTAACGCGGAGGGGCAAAAAGGCGGGGCGGATGCTTGAATCAGAAGAGTACTAATCGCTAACCCGAGGCCAGAACAGTAAACTATTGATTCGATCTTGGGGTAAGAGAATCTTAACCCTCGGGTCCTTGAGGGTCATCGCAATTGAGTAGGTGCGGGCGATAATAAGTGCGACTGCGGACCGAAACGGCGGCGAAAGAAAAAGCCCACAAAGGGGGCAAGTCATGTTAGAATTCTGGTTATGAAATGCCCAAAGTGCTTTAACCCCCTCCGACGGGTAGCCTCCACCGAGGACTCGGTGTGGTTCACTTGCCCGTTGGGCCACAGATTCCATTCGGAAACAGGACGCGGGATCAGCGACTCCGAGGGTCACCGCTACGCTGTTTCGGAGTAATCAAGCGACTACTCCCGGGCCTCGGCGCTCGGGAGTAGTCGAGGG
>JBASRN010000325.1:0-2242 GCA_049273855.1 Blastocatellia bacterium | reverse complement strand
GCCAGCGTACGAGCAGCACGGCGCCTTGGACTACGAGGTGGTTTCTTAGCGACCGATTGAGCGTGAGGATGACGCTGGATAACAGCGGGAGTGTGTTGGGTCGTCAAGCGCACTTGCCGTTTGGAGAAGACTTCGGAGGGAGCGGCACGCAGGAGAAGCATCATTTCACAAGTTACGAGCGAGACTCAGAGAGCAACACTGACTACGCTTGGAACAGGCAATGCTCGCAGAGCGTCGGTCGATTCAACCGAGTCGACCCCTTGGCCGCAAGCTCGAAGGACATTCTTCCACAGAGCTGGAATCGATATGGTTATGCGATAAACGACCCTATCAACATGAAAGACCGTGGAAAACCAAGAGATCGATAACCTGATTCCCGGGATGAATCCGGTAATGCGAGCTTTGGCAGATAGGACCCGTAGCGGTTCCACGGCTGATTGAATCAATTGAGAATGCAGGTATCACAGCTGGGTCGTCGCCCCATGTCACTGCACCAGAGTTAAGCGAGGAGGCAAAGCAAAGAAACGTTGAGTGGCAAATAACGCGGATACAGATAAACGCAGTAATGGTGTTAGAAAGCATAGGCGATGCCCGCGCCTTACCGGTGCTCGAAAAGCTGCTGAATACGACCCACAACGAATTCCTAGCCCGCACGCTTACCGACGCGATCACGGCGATCAAACACAAAAAGAAATAGTGGCTAAGCCGACCGATGAGTCAGTTTTCCGGCATCTTTCCGCTAACGCTCAGTCAAGAACGGATCATGCTCAAGCCATCGCCAGGGATTTTCAGCCGCCCATGCCAGGGACCCGGAGCTTGCTTGACCAGAGCGTACAGGCCAAAGCATCATTCGTCGTGTCCGAAAACAACAAGAGGGTCCGCTCACGCCCTACCGCTTTGCTCTCTACGCGTACGATCTTTCGTTCTGATAACTCTGACGTTCTCCTCCACTTGAAAGCACGTGTGTCGGCAGAGACGAAGCCATCTACCGTTTTTTGATCGCAATCACCACCAGATCACCTGTGACGTGAAACTCAACCTGATCACCAACTGAGATCGAGTCCAACATCGAAGCGTTCCTGACCTTAAGCGGCATGCTCATAGCCGTCATGAAATCCGGAATCTCCTCGTGATTGATTAGAACGGTAGCCGTTTTCTTGCGGATCTCTTCGACGACGCCGACTCCGCGATAAACGTTAGGCGGCAGTTTTTCCTCGGAAGCTTGCGCCGGTTGTTTAGCATCAGCCGTCTGATTGACCCCCGCGATCCTATGAAGCTCGCTGAGAATGTCCTCTGGTTTCCACTCGTTCCCCGGATAGAGCTTCACCAGGTTCCCGTCAGGTCCGATCACCGCCGTTCGAAGCGAGTGGATGATCTGATCGCCTTCCCGCCAGTACTGCATTCCAAAATAAGTCGCGACCGCCTTCACCTGTTCCTTGCTGCCAGTGGCAAGCTCCCAGTGCGCGAACGGCGGCTGCCTCGTCTCCTCGCCGCCGGTCATCTCTTTTGCTCCGTACTTCCGCAAGACTTGCGGAGTGTCGTATTCAGGATCGACCGTGATGCTGAGCAGATGAGTCTTTGCATAAAGCGCGGGTTCGGTCGCCAGCGCTTTCTCAAGATCACCAAAGTGCGCGGTCATCAACGGACAGTAGTCGGGCAGCGGGCAGCGCGTGTAGATGAACGTGACGACAAGCGCGCGGCCGCGATACTGCCGAACCGTGATTCGTTTGCCGTCTTGATTGACTAATGCGAAGTCGGGGACGTCGTCGCCAGGCCTTGGCTCGAGCGAGCCTGCGGAGTTCATGTTCGTATCGGCTTCCTCGCGCACGACAACAACTTCTTCAAGCCACGAGCGAGTGCCGGAAACAACAAGCATGGCTTGCAGGCGGTCTCCGTCGGCCATCACGTCGAGCAGCGCCGGGTCTTTGAGTTTGAACGGCATGGTCATCGCGTCCATGTAGCCGGGTATTGCTTCGTGCGCTACGGTGACTGCCGACCCGCGCTTGTCCACGTTTACCACCTTGCCTTTGACAGGATAGCGCTGCTCCGGTCCCGCCGCGCGCTGCCGGCAAGCCAGAGACGCGCTCGCTACGATCGCGAAGATCAGGAGTGCGCTGGTGACGCTGCGGTTGAACTCGGAGCTTTGCTTCGTCATTGCGGATAATTTTCCATTAGGGGAACCGGAACGACAACCTAAGGGTTTGACATGTACGGGCGGCCCTCCGTGGCCGCCCCTCAATGA
>JBASRN010000324.1:0-3227 GCA_049273855.1 Blastocatellia bacterium | reverse complement strand
CAATGGAAGTATGAAGATTGCGTCCAGTTCGCCAGCCATGCAGAGGGTCGTTGAGCTCGTCGATCGAGTGGCGGCTACAGATGCAAACATCCTGGTGCTTGGCGATTCCGGAACCGGAAAGGATGCTGTTGCGCGGCTGATTCATGAGCGAAGCCCGCGCCGCGACCGGCCGTTCGTTAAGATCGATTGCGCGTCGCTGCCGGAAGACCTGTTGGAGTCGGAGTTGTTCGGCTACGAGAAGGGCGCCTTCACCGGCGCGACCGATTCGAAACCGGGACGCTTCGAAGCGGCGCACGGCGGGACAATTGTGCTGGATGAGATCGCAAGTCTCATCTCAGCCTCGCAAGCGAAGCTCTTGCGGGTGATCGAAGAACGAAGCTTCGAGCGGCTCGGCGGAAAGGAGTCGATCAGCATCGATGTTCGCATCGTCGCGTTGGCTAACGTCGATATGAAGGAAGCCGTTAGAGCGCGCGCCTTTCGAGACGATCTTTACTATCGTCTGGCGGTGGTCAGCATCGAGCTGCCGCGGCTTGTCGACCGGAACGAAGATCTCCCGGAACTGGCTGGCGAATTTGTCAGACAGTTCGCGTTGCGAAACGGACGCCGCGGCGCGGGGCTCTCACCCGAGGCTCTCGAGCTTCTCGGCGCGTACGATTTTCCTGGCAATGTCCGCGAGCTTCGAAACATCGTGGAGCAAGCAGTGCTGAAGTCGGACGGCGAGATGATCGAGGCCGAGCATTTGCCGGACTACTTGAGGTCCGCGGCGCGCTTTATGCAATCGCGAATTCACAAACCATCGCTTGCTGAGATAGAGGCGGTCTATATCCGCGAGGTGCTCGAACACACGCGCGGTAACAAGACTCGCGCCGCCGAAATACTGGGTATTAGCCGCAAGAACCTCTACGAGAAAATGCGGCGATACAACGTCGGCAAAGTCAGGAGTGCGAGTCTCGCGTTGAATTGATCGGTTCCGAGTTCCGGGTTCCGAGTTGGGTTTGAATCGCGAACACGAAACCCGGAACCCGAAACCGATATGAAGTTGAGGTTCGTTTGGATCGGCAAGACCAGGAGACTCCCGATCAGGGAACTGGTCACGGAGTATCTCGGACGCATTGGCAGATTTGCGCAGGTCGAGGTAGCCGAGCTTCGCGACCGCAACGAAGTTGGAAGCGACACGCGAGTGATCCTTGATAAGGAAGGCGCCGACATCCTCGCACGCACTACCTCCGATCCGTTCGTGGTCGTTCTGGATGAGCGGGGGCGACAGCTCGATTCCTTAAAGCTGGCGGAGCTTGTCGAAAGGCACCGCATTGCCGGGACCAGGCAGATTACGTTTGTGCTTGGAGGACACGCCGGGATTTCGGACGTGGTTCGCAAACGCGCAGACTTGGTGTTTTCGCTTTCCAGGATGACACTGACTCACGAGCTTGCGAGAATTGTGTTGGTCGAGCAGGTCTACCGCGCGTTCACGATTATTCATGACCTGCCGTATCACAAGTGAGTAGGGCGATTTTGCCCTAGCGCGGTTAGAGATTCATAGGGAGTGCCAGGAGCATCGATGGACAAGAAGAAAATCAGACAATATGAAGCAAAGCTAATGGAGCAGAGAAACATGCTGCTCGGGATGGTCGAGCGAACCGAGGATTACGGCCGCGAAGCCGACCGCGACGTCAGCCAGGACCCCGCCGATAAGGCCTCAAACTCATACACAAAAGAACTACTCTTTTCACAAAGCACCAATGAGCGTAACACCCTCAAGCTGATCGATGAAGCACTGGATCGAATCACCGAACGCACCTTTGGTGAGTGCATCAACTGCAGCGAGGAGATCCAGGTCAAGCGGCTCGACGCTATCCCGTGGACCCCTCACTGCATACGCTGCCAGGAAGCGCTCGAGCAGGGCTTGCTAGCCGAGAAGGAAGCGTGACGCCTTGCGAGACTCGCGCCGCGCGCCGGTGCATGCCCTGCGGTAGGTTGGCGCAGCACCGTTGTGCACTTAGCTTATAAGACCGTTCCGAACAGGGCACCCACAGCAGCAGTCAGTCCCATCGCGAGCGCACCCCAAAAGGTTACTCGAACAGCCGATTTCATGACCGGCGCCCCGCCTGCGCGCGCCGCCAGTACCCCAAGCACAGCAAGAAAGAATAGAGAGACTACCGACACAACTGGAATCATTTTCGATTCCGGGGTTGGAAGCACAGTTATTAGCGGCATGGCGGCGCCGAGAGCGAACGTGCCTGCCGATGCGAGCGCAGCTTGAACCGGTCGAGCTGTCAGGCTCTCGGAGATGCCCAGTTCGTCGCGCGCGTGTGCAGCTAAGGCGTCACGGGCCATCAACTGCTCTGCGACTTGTTTTGCTAATGACGCATCGAGGCCACGATCCACGTAGATAGAAGCAAGTTCCTCACGCTCGAATCGTTCGTCGGTGTCGAGTTCTTTGCGTTCACGCGCGAGGTCAGCCGCCTCGGTGTCGGCTTGTGAGCTTACAGATACATACTCGCCAGCGGCCATTGACATGGCCCCTGCGACCAGGCCGGCCACACCGGCAACTAATACTTCGCCCTGGGACCCGTGCGCTGCAGCGACACCAACGACCAGGCTTGCAGTTGACACAATGCCGTCGTTTGCACCCAAGACCGCGGCCCGTAACCAGCCGATCCGCTGCGTGCGATGTCGTTCTCTATGGACCCTGGGCATTCTCTTCTTCCTCTCCCTTGTGATTTAGCGTGTGAATCAGGAGTTCCCGCCGGCGAACATGCACTAACTGGCTGTCTCACGACCCGCCGTCCGCGCTCGGAGCCAATTCTATCTTAACCGAGTCGACCTCCGTCCCATCCGAAGTGATCGCTTTGACCAGCATTTGGTTTTCCTCAACGGTTGCCAGCAGAAAGATCCGCGTCTGATCATTACCGAAAGCCGTCAATGCGCTGTTCTTATTGAGATTCCCCTTCATCAGCTTTCCGCCCGATCCCGCCACGATATACTGGACTCCCTTTTGCGGCTTGATTCGTTCGTAGACGTGATAATGCCCTGAGAAGACGACATTCACTCGATACTTCACAAAGAGAGGCTCGATCTGTTCTCGCAGCCCGGTGTAAGGGGAATGCATCCGGCCTGACGAGTAAATTGAATGGTGAAAGTAAGCTACTTTCCAACGCGCCGTTGAAGCCTTCAAGCCTGCCTCGAGCCAGCTCAATTGTTCCGGTTTCAACTCGCTTGTCTTTGTC
>JBASRN010000311.1:0-17561 GCA_049273855.1 Blastocatellia bacterium | reverse complement strand
GTGACTCGACTTCCGGGATGAAGAACCGGGACTCGGAAAACGGGAAGAGTTCACGCTTCGGATTGTTCGGAGCCTGTCCGAAGTAGCGGTCGACTTCTCTGGTCACTGCGTACAGGAGTTTGTTCGGGAATTCGTACTTACCGACGTATGTATCGAAGACCTTCGGATCTACCTTCGCTAGAGTCTGCGGCTTCTCCGCGGTGTAATCCATGAATCCCATCATCATCTCGTCGTAGGTCGGCTCACCCTGACGCACGGCTTTGGTCGGGTCGGGATTGAACTTGTTCTTCGTCGAGTTGTCGAAGTAGCCCGTGACCTGAATCTTGCTGCCGGCGGGAATGCGAATCGGAGCCTGCGGACGATAAGCCATCTGCCAGTTGAAACTGTAAGCAGGCACGTTCAGCAGCACGTCGGTTTTCCCGTCGGGATAGAAGACCTTGTACTCCATAGCCGCTCCGCGATAATGCATGTGCGGCATCAGCGAGTAAAGCGTGATGTCCAGGCTCGGCTTCCACACGCCGGTAACCTTGTGATGATCGGCATTCGCAGGGATCTTGAAGAAAACGTTCGAAACCGCGCGCGTCTTCATTAGCCGTTCAGGCTGTTGTTTCGCGAAAATCAAACCAACCATTGAACGATCCGTCTGAACGCTGCCGGCGATCTTGGAGTAGTGAATCTGGAAGCGGATGGTAGCGCCGGCTGGAATCTTCTTCGCGGTTCCGGGCTCCCACGCGCCGTAGTCGCTGCCGGGCGCGTAAGCCGTAAGAAAATCGTCGACCTGGTTGTAGCCTTTGAGATTGGCCGGGATTTCGCTCGCGTCATCGTAGACCGGCTGATCAGCCTTCATTCGAATCAACAGACCGTCGCGATAAAATGGCGTGTTCTTCAGCGACCCTTCAAGAGCGGCAGAGCGCTGCTCCTTAGGCACCATGTTGAGGCTCGGTTGGCCAGGGGGAACCACGAAGGCGATGACGTGATGAACGACCTTTCGATTGCCGGGCCGCGCTTCGGCCATCTGCACGTACTTGTCCTCTTTGAAGTTGGTCGGCACATCAAAGTACTGGTACTCGTCAGGACCACTGGCTTCGACGGTGTACTCTTCGGGCATCTGGATAATCACATCGGGTTTGCCGATACCCCAACCTTCGACGAATTGCGGCGTGGCCGGCAGGTCTTTCGGATCTCCTTCCCTGGCCCCGGAATCTACCCAGGCGGCAATGGTATCGACTTGAGCCTGCGTCAGCCGCGGATCGTTGGCCCATTTGCCGACGTGCGGATCGGCATGCCACGGAGGCATTTGGCGACTGACGACCTTCTCTTTAATCGACTTCGCCCAGGGGCGGACATCTTTGTAGTTGAGCACCGAAAACGGCGCGGCCTCCCCGGGGCGATGACATTCGGCGCAGCTCTTGTAGAAGATCGGCGCGACTTCTTTGTTGAACGTGACGGTTTTGGCTGATGGATCTGGTCCTTTTGCCCCAACTGAAGGCAAAGCGTAGATAGCTGCCGCAACAACTGAGATCAGCGTGATAGCTGCAAAACGAATACGCTTCATAATCCCTCTCCCAAAGGTAACTTCGGTTTAAACCGAATGTGACTAAGAGCTTTAGCTGCGTTACAAACTCTTCGCCTGCATCGCTTGCATAAGGCGTACGACCCGGGCTACGTTAGTGTTCCTGAGTATTTACAAACGTGATACGCACCGTTGAGCTTAGGAGGTGCAAAGCTTCAAAACCCCTATTCCAGGTTAATCACCGCTGAGCGCGACTCTTCGCATGCGCTCGGGCCGCCGGTTTGGCCGATTGGCTCGCCAGCTTCTTCTCTTTCGCTCTCAACTTGGCGTGCTTTACCGCTGCTCGGATGAACTTTCGAAGATGAGGGTTCTTCAGATCTTCCGGCCGCCGGACCTTGATATGGCGGATGATCTTGCCCTCGCCCACGAGCACTCCATCGGGGTCTTCAAGCTCCGCGCCGCGATTGAACATGAGATTGACGCCTTTGGGATAAGTCACGACCTGACAGAAAGCGTCGCTCATTTTGCCGGTGAGCGAGTACCAGAACACAAGGGCGTACACTTGAAGGAGCCTCTCGACCGCGGCAGGCGCTTCTTTGAGCACCATCTCACGCAGCTCGAGCGCCAGCTCGCCGACCTTCAGATCGTAGTGCGAGAGCAGCCGAATCAATTCTTCGGTTGGAGGCGGAGACTTGGGCATGTCTTAGCGGCTGAGAATCAATCGTTGATCGTACTCTCCTCACTAATGCACGAAGCCACGAAGCAGCACAAAGTTAGCCTTCAAGGCACTTCGTGGTTTGTGTCTTACCGGCGAAACCCGACCTATCCCGGTTTCCTCATTTCGCGCGCGAGAGACTGAACACCCCGGTGTAATACCCGCTCGTGAAGAACCCGACGAACTCCTTATCCGTAGCTCGGCCGATCCAATCGAAGACACCGCCGTCTTTCGCGCCAAGGTCGGTCGTGCCTTTGAACATCACGACCTTGCCGATCTGACGGCCTTCCATCTTGATCGTGTATTTGTAGGGCCGCCCGCAGTCGCCTTCAAACGTCGCTTCCCAGACTCCGTCCTTGTAAGCGACTTTGCAAACGAGGCTCTTGCAGATGTCCTTTGGGGGAACTGCTCCCTGTGCGGGACTGTAAGTCGCCCACGTGCCGGTCCAGTCCCCGGCGATGTCTGGGGCTGGCGGCTTCGTCTCGGTGCTTTGGGCTTGGGTGATGCCCACTATTAAGACTAAATAGAACAGCGGCAACCAACGACGTTTCAACATCATCATCTCCCTTTCAGATTGCAGATCTCAACGAACAATTCCATGCTACGGGGCATCTCGGTCCTCTCTAAGCAGATCGATCAAATCAAGGCTCGTCTTTGGCAACGGCTCGCTCCAGAAATACTTGGGGAGCGGATTGGCGCTCTTGGGGAGCCGCGCGCAACCCGCCGCTATGAGCTCTCCTTCGTCGTCTTCCTGCTCTGCGAGCGGGACGATCCTTGCGATTGGCGTGTTGCGATCCTTGATCAGTACCTCGGCGCCGCGACGCACTTCATTCAGGTAGCGGCTCAGGTTCTTCTTTAAGTCTGTGATGTTTACGGCGCCGCATAGCAATCCCCTCCGCGTTACTTGCCACTTGCGCCTCCGTCGCCAATATTGATTTGTACAGCCGATCGATCAACGGAGAATCCGGCGGCTCATCCAGGTCAGGAAACGCAAAGCTCGCGCTCACGGCTTTGCCGATTGCAGCTCAAGCCACGATTTCATCATCGCCGAGACAAACTCAGCCGCGTCGTTCTGAACAAAGTGCCCGACGCCGGGAATCGTCACCAGCGTCAAATCCTTCTCGAGCCATTCCCACGTGTGGTTCAGCGCGCCATGCATCAACGCCCTGTCTTCAAGCCCGTGAATGAGAAGCACCGGCGGCTTCACCTTCACCACCGGCGAGGTATCCTCCAGGTAGGGCGGGGCCGGATAGTTCTGCTTGTAGTAGTTCAACATCGCTTCGAAGTCCGAGCGCCGGAATGCTTCGACGTAGTGTGCGCGCTCCTTCGGGTCTTTGATCCTCGCGGCCAGCCCTTCAGCGGTCAGAATCTTAGCTGCGTCTTCCTGCTTGAAGCGCTGCGCATAAGCAGTATTGGCCTGCTGCTCTTTGTTGTGAGCGCGCTCGTAAGCGATGCCGCGCGGATGCGGCAGATTGCAGACGATCAGACGGTGCGTCATCTCCGGGTACTTCATCGCAAAACCCCACGCCACGCGCCCTCCCCAGTCGTGCCCGACGATCACAGCTCGGTCGCGTCGTAGGTGTTTGACGACCGCCCGCACGTCGTCAACGAGCAGGCTCATATCGTATTTCTCTTTGCCTTTGGGTTTGTCGCTCAGGTTGTAGCCCCGCTGATCGATCGCGACGACTTGATAGTCTTCCGAAAGAACGGCCATCTGATGTCGCCAGGAGTACCAAAAATCAGGAAACCCGTGGATCATCACGATGAGAGGCGCGTTGCCGGACCCGGACGTGGGACCCAGCAGCGCATAGTGAATCTTGACGCCGCCTGAGTCCGCGTAGCCATGCTTCACGCGATCAAACACGTCTTCCACTTCGCTTGCGAACGCGGAGTGAGAAGGCGTTGGGACCGCGAGCATCGCGACAATCAGTGCTCCGAAAAACGCCGCGGAATACCGGGAAGATGCCCGCGCTCTCAGGAAGCTGTGTTTCATTGTCATTTCCCATCCACCGTGAAAGCCAGCAGCAGGTTGCCGGGCTGCCCTATCAGGCGACCATAGCCCGAATTCGTATATAGCACGCCATCAACAATCGTCGGCCCTCCGCCATCCAGAGCGCCGCCCTTCGCACGCCCGCCGTTTACTGTGTCCAACGGCGTTGACGTATCAAAGTCCCAAACGATCGCGCCGTCCCTGGTCGAGTAAGCGCGCAAGTGTCCGTCTGCCGTGCCGGAGAACACTATTCCCGGGATGACCGACGCGGCCGCGGATTGAGAGTTGTTACACCTGGTCGTTCCCCAACTACATGGAACTCTTGGCGCAGGTACGTGCCAGAGGAGCTCTCCGGTAGCGATCTTGAGCGCGGTCAAACCAGGCTTGCGAGCCGCTCCGCTCACATCGGCGACCGGAACGTATACGTTTTCTTGATCGGCCGCAATTCCCCACTCGATGCCGCCCAACGCGCCGCCGTTACCAACCTTGACCTGCCACAGCACTTTCCCGCTGTCATCCGGATCGAGCGCGTAGATCACTCCTGACTTCTGCCCGGCCAGAATCACTTGTTTGCCGTTTGCCAAAGTGCGCAGGACGGGTGAGCTGCCAAAGTCGTAATCAGGCCCAGCCTCTTCAGGGCAATTGCCGACACCCGGCTGGCGACAGCCGACCAGGAAGTTGTCTTTGGGCGTGACTTGATTCGTCCACTTGAGCTTGCCGGTGTCCATTTCGAACGCCATGATCGCGTCGGCGTGAAGGGTCGCGACGTCGGTGTACGAGTTCCCGGTTCCTGCGTAGATCAACCTGCGCTTCAAATCCAGAGTGGGGGCCGACCAGATAGCGCCGCCCGCGGGCCCATGCATCTGCGTCCCGGCTGAGTTCTTCTTGAACGGTTTCGGCTCATTCTGGACCGTAAAACTCTTCCAGATGATCTTCCCAGTGTAGGCATCGAGCGCGACGATGCTGCCGCGGAACCTGCAGCACTCATACTTGATGTCGCGTCCGGCGGTCTCTTCAAAAGAGGACACCGGTACGTAGATGCGATTCCGATACAGCACCGGAGCGCCCGTGACGCGAGACAATAAATGGTCTTCGATCTTTGTTTTCCAGAGCAGCTTGCCGGTCGCGGCATCCACTGCCTGGACGTTCGATTTCTCGTCACCGAAATAAGCTGCGAACTTTGCCGAAGACCCGGGAGGTAGCGGGCCGACGCTGATGGCCGCGCGAACCGCGGCTCCCGCATTGATCGTCCAATACGTGCAACCGGTCTGCGCGTTCAGGCAATAAATCAGCCCCGCTTCGATGGTTAGGTATATGCGGTCGCCGACGATGGTGGGCTGGCCTGTCGCCATCGGACCCGGATGCGCGAACGCCCACTTGACCTTCAACCTTGGAATATCTTCTGGCTTGATCCCCGGCTTCGGTTGGTAACGCGAGTTGTCCAGATCACGGCCCCAGCCGTTCCACTGCGAACCGTTGAGGTTGATGGGCCTACCGCTATCTTTGCAGCGATTCGCTTCGAGGTTTTCCTGAATCGGCGCACTCGGCTGCTTCCCGGTCAGGTGAACCGCAAGGGCGCGAATCTGATCAGCTCTAAGCCCGGATGCCTGTTGCTTCATCGAGCCGGCACTGAGGGTTTGTATCACATCTTCCGCTGAGCGCCTTCTGATGAGGAACAGCGGCGGGACACGATCCTGCGGGTCGTCGTGGCAGACCGCACATTTTTGCTTGTAGAGAGCTTCGCCTTCGGGAGACGTGATCGGCGTCTGTTGGTACAGAAAAGTCGCGCGCGGCTCATAAGATAGAGAGACGGCGGGACACATGAGTATGGAGGAAATGATGGCACAAAACAAAGATCCAATAACGATTCTATCCAGCGTATTCATTCGTGCTCCTTACGTTCACAAAACCAACCGGCGCTAGCCACGCTTCGCACGCGCCTCCTAGTAGTAACGAATTCACTCGTCATCCTTGCCGTCGTGCAGAATCGCGCCGAACGAATGAATTCGTCACTACGCGGGTTGTCGCGACGCGCTGGACCGCTGGATATCGTTCAAGACCTGTCAGCTAATATTGCCGGTAAGTCCCCTTGAGCGGCACTTGCTCGGCGCCCGGCTTGCTGAAGTCGCAAACGCCCGTCGAGAAGGTTCGTGCCATGCGCGCCTTCTGCGCTTCGCTGAACGTAACCTTGTAGTCGCCGTAGTTGATCGGCTTTAGTTGACACTTGAGCACATCGTTGGTCAGCGGCGCCCCTGCCACAAGGCGCGGCTCGCTATGCACGGGGTACATCGTATTGAAGCCACCCCTTCCGCTAAAGCTCGCCGGCTCGACGAACTTCTTGCCCGCCGCGTCCCAGTACGCATCGACAGCTTCGGCTGGCTTGTTGCGCACAACCTTATCGATAGAGAGCGCCGCCTGATCTGCCGCGATATTATCGAGCCACCTGGTCATCGTATCCAGCGAGAGCGCAGCAAGGTCCACGCCGGTAGTCTGATTTCTCTCACGTACCGGCCCAAGCCAGATGACCTGATTGTCAGATCGCCCGTTGGCCTTTTGCAAACGCGCTCGAATCGTGAAGTCCCGATGCCGGTCATGTATGTCGCCTATAGCATCCGTATAGGGACGCGAGTGCAGGATGGGCACATTCGCGAGCCCGCCGCCGCCGGAGTTCATCAAGCCGCTTTCGTACACCGCGCGGATCGCTACCGGATCCCCAACCGAGCGTCTTGGAATGAAGTTCCCATCGATGTCGTTGCCGCCCATCTTCTCGTTCAGATCCAGGAACTCGTCCACGCTTATCGCGCCGTTATTGAGCGCCGCAAGTCCGTATTGCAACCCAACGTTGTCCTGCGGCTTGCGCGCAAAACCGGTCGACGGATTGCGGCCGTAGATGTTGACTCGCATGTCCTGCACGGTGCACCGAGCACCCCTTGGATTATTCACCGGGTCGTAAACCTTGCTTGCATCATTCAGCGCACACCCGCGGGCGTTGGTTGCGGTGTAGACCGGCACGAACGTCCGCTCCCACGCGGCGCAGGTTCCCTTGGTGTAGCCCTCTACCGCCGTCTTCTTTGTGTCGGTCCAGACGGCAGGATCGGCTTTGCGCCAGAAGCTTTGGAAGAGTCCACAGTCCGGCGTGTGCATTGTCGAATCCGGGAACGAAAGCGTCGGCTGCAACCCGTCGAGCAGGCCCGGATATATTTGAGTGATCAGCAATTGTTGGATCGCGCCGCCCGACCCGCCATAGCCGACTGCCCACTTCGGCACGCCGTACCGCTCGATGAAATATTCCTTGAGCATCATCAACGTCTCGCCTTGAAGCACCGCGTTGCCGTGCTGCTGATTGACGAGTTCCGTCGAGATCACAAAAGCGAAGCCGCGTGAGAGGTACAAATGGTTAAGCGCGCCGGTTGACTGATTGACTCCCTGGTTGTACTGAGTCCCCGCGCCGCCTCCGAAGCCCACAGCAAGCCTTTGATTCCAACCCGTGCCGGGCCTCCATTCGGCCGAAGCCGTCTCGGGACTGGGATCGTCGAGGAACGCAATCCGGTAGATCGAGCGGTTAATGGTTCCTGATTCGACACGGACAATGTAGGGCACGGTCTTCCCTTCGATGGTCGTCGTGTTGGCCAGGTCCGGCGGCCGCGGCCCGGCCGGGTCGGTCAGCGGCTTAAAGGTGTTGTTCGAGGCTCGGTAGAAGTACTCGCTCTTCCCGGTGGCAGAACAGTTGGAGTCCAGCGGCGGTCCCAAACCGGATTCGACGGTGCGGCACTCATACGGTGCCAGATGCGGCCCTGATAGAATCGGTCCGGTGATCGGATAGTTCTTCAGCGTAAGATTCGCTTGAATACTCTTGCCCGATTTGCCATCAGACTTGCCACCAGATCTGAGAGTCGCGCGCAGCGTGTTATCTCCGACGGCCATGCTAGTGATGAGGCCGCGAAAGCTGCCGGTATCCGAGTGGAGCTTGAGCTGGTTCGTGACATCCTTGCCGTTCAGCGTCAGGACTATCTGGTTCAACAAAACGCCCGGCGGCGCTTTTACCTCTACGAGCGCGTCGCCGCCGCTCACCAGATCAGGCCGCGAAGACAGGGTCTTAATCCCGAGGCGTGAAGGCGACTGAGAGAACCCCTCGCTGCCAGCAGGCCCAACCAGAAAACTAACGATGGCGAAACCCGTGATTGCAGTGCGACGGCTAGTCAAGATCATGTTGGTCACAAAAATCATCCGGAGTCTCCCTTCACTGCTCTTCTTTCACCCTGGCGCTCAGGGCTTGGCGTCCGGGAGAGCGAAGAGAATTATCGTTGACGCAGCGGGCGCGGCTTGCCAGAACCCGTTCGCGCTCCCTGACGCCACAGCGATGTACTGTTTCCCGTTGATGGCGTAAGACACAACGCCGCCGTTCATCGGGCCCCCCGTGTTGAACCGATAGAGCACATCGCCGTTCTTCGCATCGAGCGTCATAAAATCTCCGGTAAGCTCGCCGGTAAACACAAGGTCAGCCGATGTCGTCGTCACCGCCGCCAGCA
The DNA here is from genome assembly GCA_049273855.1 of Blastocatellia bacterium. Lineage (GTDB taxonomy): Bacteria > Acidobacteriota > Blastocatellia > UBA7656 > UBA7656 > Onstottus_B. The sequence goes on along the minus strand of JBASRN010000311.1, from coordinate 8,814 downwards.
TCGGCCTCGAAGAGTGATAGCGCCACCGGACCCTACCCGTGGAAGCATCGATCGCCGTCAGCCACCCAGTCGATTTTTCCAAAGGATCTGCAGTAGTCGAACCGCCCATGTAAAACCGGCCTTCGATGAATCGAATCTCCTCAGCCACCTTGAAAACCGCGCACCAATCGACCGCAGGCACATAGAGCATGTTTGTCCCGGGATTAAACGCCGGCCCGTTCCACTGCACGCCGCCCAACACGCCCGGACAAGCGCGGACGCCTTCCTTCGTAAGCGGCACATCCGTGTTAAGCCGCGTTGTCACCGGAACTTCGTAGAGATGCTCGCGCGTCTCGCGATCCAGCACGTGAAGCAGGCCGTCCTTGCCAACGGTGGCGACCAGCCTCCGCGACTTTCCGGCAACTGTCGCTTCAAACAGCGGGCTTGCCTGCGTCAGGTCCCAATCGTGCACGTCGTGGGGCACGACTTGATAAAACCATTTCAGCTTACCGGTTCGAACCTCCAGCGCGACCATAGAACAGGTATAGAGGTTCTTCCCCGGCCGTATCTCTCCGTAGAAATCAGGAGCAGGATTGGCGACCGGTACATAGACCAATCCCCGCGCAGGATCGAGCGAGAGCGGAGCCCAGACCGAACCGCCTCCCTTCAATCGCGCATCCGCATTTCCCCAGGTCTCGACGCCGGGCTCGCCATCATCCGGGACGGTGTTGAACCGCCAAACCTCTTCGCCGTTTTCAAGCCGAAATGCGCCGACCCATCCCTTGACTCCAAGTTCGCTGCCGGCGGGACCTATGATAATCAGGTCCTCGTAGATTAGCGGCGCCATCGTGAAGCCGCCTTCATTCTTTTTCATTTCGACGATGGCTCTCTCCCAGATCAGCTTGCCGGTCTCCGCGTCGAGGGCGAGCAGGTAACCGTCGTGAGTTCCGCGCACGACTTTGCCATCCTTGATGGCGACGCCCCTCGACAGCTCCCACCCATCCTTACCTTTGGGCTTGCGGTTGTAGCGACAACGCTGTTTGAGCGTTGCGGCGTCAAGCGCAATCGTCGAGTTGGGAGTGGTGATGTACATCAGCCCGCGATGGATGATTGGATTGGTGTGAAACGGGTTCATGTCTCCGGCCTGGTACATGGCGACTGGTCTGAGCGAAGCGATGTTCTGACGATTGATCTGCTTGAGGTCCACGAAGCGCTGACCGCTATAATCGTGATTCGACAACAGCCAGTCGGTCGTGTTCGTTTGCGCCGCGTTCAGCTCGGTTTGAGTTGGCCTCCCGGAAGACGCTCCGCCAGGAACTTGAGTAAAAACAGGCTCTGCAGGTTCAGGCCGTGCCGCGATCTGCCCTGATGAAAACTGCGGTGTGATCTTTGACTGCCTGAGAATCTTCGGGTCCGCCGGCAGCGCCCGAGATCCCGCCTGATACCCGTTGCTTGCAAGTATGTATGCAACGATGTCGATGTACTGCCGTGCCGTTAGCGACCCGGGTTTCTCGTAAGGCATCTGCGTCCGGGTGATGTAATACAGGTCGTCGATGGTGTGCTTGCCCTGGCCCCACTTCGCCATGAAGCGCTCGCCCGCAAGCGCGGTCGCCGGTGTTCCCTCCAGATTCACGCCATGGCAGGAGGCGCAGTTCGTTGCGTACAACACCTTTCCCCTGTTGGCCTGATCCTGCGTGTAGAGCTTCGCTTGCCCCTTCGCCGATTGATCGCTCGCCCAGGAACTTGTCGTCGACAGAAGAGAGAATCCGGCAAGGAGGCAGAGAAAGACAAGAATTGCGCGTAGCGCGCCGTGCGTGGGGGTGTTCGAGAGAGTGTCAGCGTTCATTCTTCACCTCGTGGACGATGTTGTTACACAGCTGAGTGCGGCCGCCACTAAGCCGCCAGGGCACGAAGGAGCACAAATTCCCTGACTTAGTGCAGCTTTGAGTCTTACTGTCTTGGTAGCGACTTCCCCTTTTTCCCGGCCCTGCCAGCCCGGTAGCTGCACTCATACTGAGCGTTCGACTTCCGTTGAATACGTCATCATTCATAGACTCTATCTTCAATTCTCAGTCGCTCCAGCGCAGCGTGACCGCTACCGTCAATCTTGATATCGACGCGCGCTTTCTCCCGATTAACTCTCAGATCATCGGCAATCGCGTCGCGTTTTGTTTCAGGAATAAAGAATTCCTCTATGCCGTATTCAATCCTGCCGTACCTGATTCGTCCGAGTAGAGCGGCACGATCGTCGGCCAGATTTTCCGGCAGTTCACGCTCGAGCGATACCGGCTTCCATGTTCCGTCTTCGCCCATTTCAATTACTGCATAGCACTCGTCCCCATCTGAGAGTTCGGGCGCATTCGGAAAACTGGCAACACGGTTGATTTCATAAGCCAGCGTCACATAGTAACCACTCAGAATGCTGTAAGGGTCAACTGGTTCTACCTTAAGAACGGCGCTCTTTCCACTGGCAAGCGTAATTGCTTTACGGGCAGGCACACCAACGAGAATGAGCGCCTGCACGGCTACGGCAGCTATGAAGGCGATTAAGGAGGCGCGCTCACTCATACACAATCTCCTTATCCTTGTTGCCTTCCATTGAGGAGACTTTGCGTCGCAAATACTTTTCGTAGCTTATGCCGGCGAGGATGACTGCTACGCCGCAGGCAAGAAAAGCAGCAGACTTGACCAGCAAAGATGTTTCGTATTCCAGGAAACGTGAAAGAATGAGCAGGACCAGGTACAGCGAGCCTAACCAGAAGACTACGCGCTGTTCATCAATCAAACTCATGCCAATCATAACCGCCGCTAAGGTCAACGCCGCTAGATTTGTGATGATCGTGAAGGATATCTCTCCATTGATCAGGCTCGCGCACGTCAGCAGTGAGCCAACAACCAACACGCCGATGATGAGCCACGGGTGAGTTTGTCTTTCTCTTCGCCACAACAGGAATGTTGCGGCGATTGATAACGCAAGAAATAGAATCCCCAGTAGTGACTGCATCAGTCTTAGTTTTGGGGTATTCCAGAGATCGTGAAACGACCAGATATAGGCGGTCGCCGCCAACACGCTCAACCCTAAACCGGCAGTTATGTTTGCGAACTCTCTACGCCACCCTGCGGCGCGATGAAGTTCACCCAATGTCCACATGAACAAGCCGCCCGCGCCCATCGAAAGCAGCGTTTGATTTGCGCTGCCATGATTGCCGGCTATGACGCCGGCCGCAATCACAATGCCAAGCAGGGTGCCGGCGTAGAGCACACGGGAAGGAATAATCCAGGCAAGCGGAATCAAAGCAATGGCTAAAACGAAAGGATAAAGCACCGCTGCGCGTTGGTGATTGTCATCCTGGAAGCCGATGAACCAAAGGAATGAAGTGCAGAGAACAAGCACGCCAATTATCCAGCTCCTGAGAGCCCACGCCATCACCAGCGAACCAACCGCCCACGCTCCGAATGCTCCATACCAGTCGCCGCGAATGTGAAAGATTTGCGCCACCAAGCCGATGTTTGCTCCAAAAACCAGACAGCCGCAGAAGATCAACGCGTGACCGAGCCGCCTCCAACCAGCCGAGCGCCAAAGCCAGTATCCAACGGCGTGAAAACCTAACAGCGCGGAGAAGAGGATCGCCAGTTTGACAGGCGTTGAAATATCTTCCCAGTTCGCGGCTACAAAGCTGATCACGCCGCCGCCGAGCAGCAGACCGCCTATCGTGAAGATGACTGCGGACAACAAGCGCGAGGACTCTTCCTTGAGGTTGCTGAGTTGATACGTGCTTGACAGATGGGCTGCGGCGTCTTCAGAGACCAGGCCTTCCCGAATCCAGATCGGCAATTCGTTTCGCAATGCTGCTCGAAACTTGGTGTTCATGTTTTGATTTGGCGCCATGAGTTCCTTCGTATCGAGCCGTTCCATCGGCGGCAGCAACCCGCGGGCTTATGACTGGCTAACATGAAACCCTACTAAAAGCGGCAGAATACTACCGCCATCAGTATCCCTATTCAAGTTGGCTCGAATGCGTTGCTCAAGCATATCAACGCTTAGACAAGATCTTCTTCGCTGATCTCCGCGAGGACCTCGTCAGGCTCAAAGTGGCACATCGCTGTACCAAGCGCAGTGGCAAAGACTCGCTTCTGATAGCCAAACTGAAGATAAAACTCCATTAATCGTCGATGGCCAAAGCAGTTCCAGCCCCGTCAATAATGTTCATGCATTAAATCAGTCATTTTTCGCGTCATAGACTTAGGGAGGGTTACTAAATCCCCGTTGGAGAAACAACTATGGGAATGGCATTCTCATTCTGGGCGCGACGGCCTACCCGCCAGCGCCAGCACGTTCGCAAAACCAATCTCCCTAACGATGGGCCGCGCGCGACACCCTCCGCCCGTAGGCGTTGTGCTGTGCGAGAGTATGACGTGGCGGAAGCGTTAGTGTTAGCCGTCTATGGCGCCGCTGGTTTGCAAACGGCATAATCCGAGGATGGCATTCGATTGCGGTACTTTGAGTGAGGTATTGACGCCGGCCGAACCGTGTTGAGCGGTTTCGGTGGCTCCAAGACGAACGAAAAGGAGTCGTCATGAATGAAAAAGAGGTCCCGCGCGAGCGCCTTAAACTGAAGGAGAACCCGAAGCTGCTCTCCCCGCCCTATCTCGCGCAGCCCTACCAGTGCGCCACGGCCGTAACGGTTTACGGCTTCGTTCCCCACGCGACAATCGACGTCGAAGTGGCTGGAGCGATAGTGGTTACTCAGCCGGTCAATTTTCCGCAGCCGGTCGGCGCGACGTTGGCGCTTCCGACGCCCCTCGTCGCCGGTCAGGCCGTCCGCACGCGGCAGACATTCGGGACTGCAACGAGCGACTGGTCCGCCCCTGCAACTACGCTCGACCACACCCAAGAATTCCCGGCAGGTCCGCCGCGCCCCGTGATCAACCCGGCTCCAGTCTTTGAGTGTGGTATCCGCACAGGCGTCGGCAACCTGCTGGCTGGCGGCAACGTCTGGATCACCGCCGATGGCACCGAGGTGGGCAGGGTCGACGGTTGCAACCCGCAGCAGGGGGTGAACGTCTCCCCCGCCTACAGCCTGAATCAGCGCGTGCGCGCCTGGTTCGAGCTCTGCAAGGACGCCAGCCCGCCGTCGGTCGAGGAGATCACACAGAATCCGCCGGCCCCGCTCCCTGCACCTGGTTTCGATCCCATCGCCGAGGGGGGCGAGCAGCTCGTCATCAACAACATCGTCAACGGGGCAGCGGTGACGCTGCTGCGAAACGGCGTCAACCAAGGGACTTGGGGTTGCTGGGGTGGCAGGCTGCAAGTGGGCCTGAATCCGACCTTCAGTGCAGGCGACGTTTTCACTGCGACGCAGAAGATGTGCCCCGGCGACCCGGAAAGCCCGCCCGGCACCGGCACGGTCATCCCCTGCTCAAGCCTGCCCGCGCCCCACATCGGTCCGGTGCAGGCAGGCGACACGCTGATCATTATCACCAGTGCCGCGCCGGGCGCGACGATCAAAGTCTGGGTGAACGGCGTCCACGTCGCCACGGGCTCCGCGCCCGTCGTTCTTCTGGGGGGCACGACCCTCAAGCTCGGCGACATCATCCATGTCGTGCAGGATCTGCCTGGATGCAAGGGGCAAACTGCGCTGGAAGTGAGAGTCGCCTGCGTGGACCCGCCGGTCACCGGCAATCCCGCCGGGCTAAACCTCTTCCCCGTCGGCCACACTGAGTATAGTGACGGCGGCTCCGTCAAGGGCAGCGTCTACTACCCGGCGGAGGACGACGGCGAGGACCAGCCTTTCAACAAGCGCCTAACCAAGCTGGGGCGCACGCCGATAGTTTTCATGGCGCACGGCAATCACTCTCCTGCCGACCCTAGCTATCTGGGTTACGACTACTTCCAGGCCGACCTTGCGAAGATGGGCATTATCGCGGTCTCGGTGGACTGCAACGCACTGAACGGCGCCGGCAGCGGCGTCCAGAATATCGAGGACCGGGCTGACCTGATCATCGACTCGATCAAACACTTCCAGTCGCTCGACGCCGACATCACGTCGCTCTTCTTCCAGCGGATCGATTTCAAGCGGCTGGGCCTGATGGGCCATTCGCGGGGCGGGGACGCGGTCGTGACCGTTCCCACGGTCATCAGTCTGTCCGGCGTCACAATACGCGGCGTGCTGGCGTTGGCCCCAACGAACTTCCGGTTCTGGTCGGGCCTCAGCACGATCCAGCCGAAGGGCTCCCCCTTCATGACGATCCTGCCCGCAGGGGACGGCGACGTGATAGATAACAACGGGGCGCAGTTCTACGATCAGGCGACGCCGGACTCGTATAAGTCTCAGTTGTACGTTCACTTCACGAATCACAACTTCTTCAACCGGCAGTGGCTCTTTGACGACGGCGCTGGGCCGCCGGTGGTTTCGCGGGCAGATCATGAGCGGATTCTGACGGCCTACGGCTGCGCCTTTTACCGCAACGTGCTGCTGGGGCATGGTACCGACAGCTACTTGGCCGGCTATCAGAAACCGGGTGGCGTTCTAAGCCAGCACGTGTACCTGTCGTTTTTGAAGAAAGGGCAGACGACGGTAGACCACCACGAGGACGGCAACGGCATCGGCAAGAACTCGCTGGGTCTGGCGACCGCGCAATCCGGGGGCCTGAGCGCCGATGAGTTCCCTTTCGCGCAGGCACCCGGGGGCGGCGGCGCACCAGGGGCGTTCAACGATTCCTTCTTCGGCCAGACTACAGGCATGGTTGTTCGCCCCGGCGGCACGGGCAGGCTCTTCCGCTCCGAGATCGGTGACAAGGATCTGAGAAAGAAGGAGATCTGGATACGCGCCGCCGAGGTGGTGGCGCAGCAGGGGGCCGTCCCGGACGGCGCGAGCGGCTTTCAACTGGGGGTCGAGGACATAAACGGCGTCACCGCCTTCGTGGACGTGGACCTGGTCGGCGGACTGCCCCGGCCCTATGCGCACCCGTTCAGCACCAAATCCATGTTGAACACGATCCGCTTCAAGGCCGAGTGCTTCAAGGTCGGGCAACGCCGCCTGAATCTCAGCAGGGTACGCGCCCTGCTAATCGCCTGCAACCGGAAAGATAAGCGCGCAACCGCCTTCGACGATCTCCAGATCGTCAAGCCCTGACGCGCATGGGAAGGAGACGATCATGAGCAGTGATGATGGAAAACGGTTGCCCGACCCGCCGCGACCCGACTTCACGATGCCGAAAGTGCTGGATGTCAAGATGCGGGCGATTAAGTTCAAGCGGCCGCCTCACCGCAACTTCACTTCATCCCTGCCACGCGGGGGCGATGGTGTCGAGTTCATCGTCAAAACCGACGGACCAATCCCGATTCGCGCCGTCGGTCCGGCCCTCCACGTTGGCGAGACGATGGTGACGGAGGTGACCGAGATCGGGCCGAACACTTATCGCTTCGTCGCCCCGGCGCGCAAGGACCTGGCGCGGAACGCCCCGATCAACCTAAGCTGGACCGGACAGGCACCCACTGATGTGAAGGGCACCACTTTTCGATACCGGCTATAGACTCGGATCGGTTAGGCGGAAGACGCGCGTTCTCTCCCTTTGGGAACAAACAGTCGAGATATGGCAGCTCACGGACCAGAGAGCTACCGGGTTTCAGGTTTCCCCGGAACCTACCTTGGAGACTTCCGCCGAAACGATACAACTCCGTGACCCTTCGGTGCGAATCTGTTCAGTCACCTTCCCGGCGATATCTGTTTTCCAGCGATCCCGGAGGCTTATGGTTGTGAGAGCGTGCCGGGGCGTCCTCAACTCAGGGCGCCTTCTCCCCTCCTCGACTGCATGCGGCTCGAACACAAGGAATTTGATGGACCCCTAGTGCCGGATATCCGCATAGACTAGAAACCCTTCTACTGTTCTTTGAAACACACAGCGCACCCTTGGACACCTTGTCAAACCCTAGCTCCCGGCACACTCTTTCTTCCGCCAAAGGTTGTTGCTCGGGAGTGGGATGAGAGCTGAAGTAGCTGTCTTCGTCTCCGGCAGTCAGCCAAACCGCAGCCTTGCAGCACTCCGCGTCGATACTCTATCCTACCAAGTTGGTTCGAGGGCAAAATCTGTGACATACTGACCAACGACGAGGAAGGAAGCTACTATGCAAGCTAATGACATCCGTCGCGGGATGGTAATCATCTATAACAATACGCCGCATCGCGTGCTCGACTTTCAGCACCGAACGCCCGGCAATCTTCGCGCATTCGTACAGGCGAAACTGCGCAGCCTCATCAACGGCTCATCTACCGAAGTGCGGTTCAGCTCGACCGAGAACATAGAGCGCGCCTCCCTGGAAGATCACGAAATGGAGTACCTTTACTCCGACGGCGATATGCATCATTTCATGAACACCGAGACTTATGATCAGATCGGGCTGGACGCTGAAGCGCTGGGCGACGCTACCAACTATTTGACTCAAGGCACAAAGATTCAGGTCCAGTTCTTCGAAGGCGCGCCCATCGGCGTCGAGTTGCCGCCCTCGGTTGAGCTGACAGTCGTCGAGACGACGCCCGAGCTGAAGGGCGCGACCGCTTCAAACAGTCCGAAGCCGGCGAAACTCGAAACCGGCGTGATGGTACAGGTCCCGCCGTTCGTCAAGGAGGGCGACCGCATTCGCGTCGATCCCGCGAAGGGAGTCTACCTCGAGCGTGCGAAGTAGACGGCACTCGGTGCGAGCGAGTTTAGTGGGCGTGAAAGAGGCTCGGCGAGCCTGTTTCCCAACTCCGTCAGGAGTTGTTATGTCAGGGTTGGCTTACACACTCTCTCGTTGCCGCAAAGACATATCACTCCTAGAGGAGTGATGGGGAC
>JBASRN010000309.1:0-6545 GCA_049273855.1 Blastocatellia bacterium | reverse complement strand
ATAAGAGACCTGATATCATAACGGCCAGTTCGTCCCTAGTGATTTCTTTGCCGAGTCTTTGTATTGAACTCGGGAAACTTCGCGCCGGCCCCGAGTTGCACAATCTCCGCGCGAGTCTGCTCCAACAGGCGCCGGCGGACTGAGTTTCTCAACCGCTCGCTGCGACCGTCGGTAAAGTGTTCGATCAACAAGATCATTCGGTGCCAGCTCGATTCCAGCTCATCGCCTATCCAGGAAATCTGAGTGATGTCGTAAGGCACCGCTATCACTTCAACACCCACTCGTGCGAAGACCGCGAGATACCGCGCGGTCGCCAGGTCTGGGCAGAGCAGACGGCGATTTCCAATCTTCAGCTCAATCCCAAGCAACGTGTGAAGCACTTCGACGTGCAGCTTTTTTACGGGCGCCCGAAGTTCGTATTGGCGGGTGCGTTGGCTGAGTATCTTTTTTCGGTAGATAGCTGGGATGGACTTGTCGTCGAGTTGCCGAGTGATCTCGGAGACGATGTCTTCGGCTCGGACCGCGCGCGGAGACTTGCCGAGCCGGTCGGTGATGAATTCGATGTCGGGTTTTGGTTGCATAAACCAGATCGAGCTAGTTTGCAGATTGCGTTTCTGTGACCCCGCCACCCCGGCGGGGTGGAATGTTTATAGACCAGCGTTGTGAATCGACCCGCACCCCTTAGGGGTGCTATGTCGCCGCCGCAACCTAAATACCGATTGTAGGTGAAGATCTCTCGCACTCGCACGGCGCAACTTATTTGGTGACGCGCCCCATATCACCCCTCTGGGGTGAGCGGTGCACGCGTCAATCGTTCTATGAACATATCACCCCTCCGGGGTGAGCGGCTCACGCGTCAATCGATCTACAAACATATCACCCCTCTGGGGTGAGCGGCTTACGCGTCAATCGGTCCATAAACATATCACCTCTAGCGGGGTGAAGCCGTGTGCAAAAACGTCTCTCTCTTCGGTTCGAACGAACTCATCTGGTCCGGTTGTCTTCACACGGCATAGGGTGATTACTTCTTCGCCGCAGTGATGCCCGCCATTGGTTTGTCCAACGCATCCAGCACGCGGCCAGGCAATACTCCCAGGTAAAGCGTCCCCAGCACCGCCAGCACAAGCGCCGTCACGAGGGAGCGAGCGAGAGGCGGCGACTTGAACCCGGTCGCGGGTTCGGCAAAGAACATCGCTACGATCACTCGCAGGTAGTAGTACCACGAGATCGCGCTGTTGATGACCGCGATGATCACCAATGCATGAAAGCCCGCCGCCCACGCCGACTTGAACACCAGCAGCTTGCCAACGAACCCGGCAGTCAGCGGGATACCCGCGAGGCTCAACAGAAACAGGGAGAGCGCGGAAGCAAGCCCCAACGATTGAAACCCTATGCCGGCATAGTCGCTGATTTCTGTACGCCGGTCGCCGCGATGCGCGATCACTTCTATCACCGCAAACGCGCCAATATTGATCAAGACATAGCTCAACAGATAAAAGGCGACCGACTGCCAGTTCAAAGCAATAAGTCCGACCAGGGCGTAACCGGCGTGCGCGATCGACGAGTAGGCGAGCATCCGCTTGATGTTGCTCTGAACGATCGCGACGATGTTGCCAAGCGTCATCGTCAGAATCGCCATCACCACCAGCACGCTTGTCGAAGTAGCCTGAAGCGCCGGGAGCAACCCGGTGCCGGCGCCGACCGAAGTAGCCGCGAATGTCAGAATGAACACGCGTGAGAACGCGGCAAAGGCGGCAGCTTTCGAGCCTGTCGAAAGAAATGCGGTGACCGGCGTGGGTGCGCCTTCGTAGACGTCGGGCGACCAGATGTGAAACGGCACGGTAGCGACTTTGAAACCGAAGCCTACGATCATCATCGCCGCGCCCGCGAACAACATCTCCCTCGAGAAGAGATGGCCTGATGCTATTCGCTGTCCGATCAGGTGAAGGTCCGTCGTCGCAGCGGGGCTTGCGCCCGGCTGATACGTAGCTCCGTAGACCAACGCCATCCCGTAAAGCAAAAACGCGGTCGAGAACGAGCCGAGGATGAAGTACTTCATCGCCGATTCGTTCGACCGGGTGTCACGACGGCGATACCCACAAAGCACGTATGTCGATATCGAGGTGATCTCGAGCCCGAGGAAGATCATCACCAGGTTGTTCGCCGCCGACATGAACAACATTCCGGTCGTCGCGAACATGAGCAACGCAAAGTATTCTCCTACCGGAAGCTCTTCGTCTTTGATCCACCGAAGCGAAATGAGCACGGTCAGGAGAGTGACAATCAGAAAGATCATCGAAAACGTTAGCCGGAGATGATCGTTGATGATCATTCCCCCGTAGGATGTTTCGCCGTCGTGATTCCACAGACTGACCACCGCGATGGCTGCCGCGGCCAGACCGCCAAGCGAGAGAACGCCCGCGAAGCGCCGCTCGATCTTGCGCGAGATCGCATCAAAAACCATTATGAGAATTGCGACTACTGCCGTGATTATTTCAGGCAGGATCGCGTGAAAATTGATTCCAACTTTTTCCATCTATCGCTCTTGAGTAAGAGTATCTGCCGCGGGCGATGTCTCAGCGGTCTCGACCGGCGCACTAAACCGCGCCTTGATTGCTTGAATGGTTGCGTTGCTGCGTGAAAGAAACGGCCCGGGAAAAACGCCCATCACGAAGATCAAAGCGATGAGCGGCGCGAGCGCGAGCCGCTCTCGGGCGCTCAGGTCCGCGAGTTTCTGATTGGCTGCGTTGGTCACTTCGCCGTAGATGACTCGTTGATACATCCAGAGCATGTACACGGCTGAGAGGATCATACCGATCGCGGCGAGCGAGGCGAACAGCTTCGCGCGCGGAAGCACCGGGGATGTGAACGTGCCGATCAGCACGAGGAATTCACCGACGAAACCGTTCAACAGCGGGAGCGCGATCGACGAAAGAGTCACGATCAAAAACAGAGTCGAGTAGACGGGCATCACGCGTGCCAGCCCGCCGAACTCGGCGATGAGCCGAGTGTGCCGCCGGTCGTAGATCATCCCGACGATCATGAAAAGCGCGCCCGTCGAGACGCCGTGATTGAGCATCTGATACAGGGCGCCTTGCATACCCTTGTCGGTGAACGAAAAGATCCCGAGCACGACGAATCCCAGATGGCTCACCGATGAATAAGCGACAAGCTTCTTCAAGTCGGGCTGTACCATCGCTACAAGAGCGCCGTAGATGATTCCGATGACGGCGAGCGTAGCAACCAGCGGCGCCCATTCGCGCGCGGCGTCCGCGAAAATCGGCAGGTTGAAACGCATAAGGCCGTAGGTCCCCATCTTGAGCAGCACGCCAGCCAGGAGGACTGAGCCGGCGGTTGGCGCTTCGACGTGCGCATCGGGGAGCCAGGTGTGGAATGGGAAGAGCGGGACCTTGACGAAGAACGCCAGGCCGAACGCCCAGAACAGCCAGCTCTGCGTAGTCGGACTCAACACCAGCACGTGGTTTTGAACGGCTTCGGTGATTGCTCCGATATCGAAGGTGTAATTGAGCGTCGCTTCACCGTGCAGATAGTACAGCGCGATGATTCCGGCCAGCATCAACAGCGATGCAACCACTGTGTAGATCACGAACTTCACTGCCGCGTAGACTCGGCGATCGCCGCCCCACACCCCGATGAGGAAATACATCGGCACAAGCATGACTTCCCAGAAGAGGTAGAACAGGAACATATCCCAGGCGATGAACACGCCTATCATCCCTGTCTCCAGTCCGAGAATCGCGATCAGAAACTCGCGCACGCGGTGATGAATCGAGTTCCAGGAGGAGATCAATGCGAGAGGAACGAGCAGCGTTGTGAGCAAGACCAGCCAGAGGCTCAACCCGTCGACCGCGACGTGGTAACGGACTCCGAGGTCAAAAGCGCTTATCCACGAGACGTTTGTTTCAAACTGGCGCCCGGCGGTGGAATTGAAGCCAAGAGGAAGCGCGAGCGATAAGACGAAGGTCGCGGTCGCGAACAGAAGAGCGGTCCACTTTGAGGCATTCACGTTCGGCCGCTCGCCGCGGGCTATCAGAAGAAGCGCGGCTGCGCCGGCGAGCGGCAGCAGCGCAATGATTGTTAGAAGGAACGTTGCCATCTTCTTTCGGTCTTCCTGTATGGGCGGCCCTCGGTGGCCGCCTTTCAATGACGGCACAGGCGCCTGCGCTTTCAAGAAGGGCCGGCCACGGAGGGCCGCCCCCACAAGCTGCTCTTCATTTCAGCACGAAGTAGCCGATGATCAGCAGAGCCCCGAGGACTACGAAGGCTACGTAGCTTCGCGCGAGTCCCGATTGCAGGTAACCCAAAGCCCGCCCCAATTTGCTAGCCAGGTAGCCCGCTCCGTTCACGGCGCCGTCGATGATCTTCACGTCTATCATCTGCCAGAGCACACTCTTCGAGCCGGTCTTGATCGGCTGAACGACCGCCGCGTCGTACGCCTCGTCGACGTAGTATTTCTTCTCCAGCAATCGCGGCGGCTCCCAGAGCGGCTTTTTCTGGAACCGGACCCAGCCCGCGGCGATTCCGCCAAACGCAATGATTATCGAAACAGCTGTCAGCAATAGTTCAATGCTGTGGTCACTTTCCGGAGAGTGAATCGCGGGCGTTCCTGAGTCACCCGATGTATCAGCGCGCTGCGACAGCGCGCCGGCTTCAGGTGCGTGCGCTCCCGTCGTGTGAGCGATCGAAGAGTCGAGGAAGTGCTCGAAGTAGTTGGGGAGCTTGCCTCCGGACAGACCTTCCGGCACGCCCACATAGCCGGCGAAGATCGCGCCGGCCGCAAGCACCACAAGCGGCACCGTCATCGACAGGGGAGACTCGCGCGGCGGACCTGCGTGATTGTCATCCGTTTGATGCGAGCCGCCGATAGCGGATTCATGATGCGATTCGCCGAATCGTTCCTTTCCCCAGAACGTCAACACCATCAGACGCGTCATGTACACCGCGGTGAGCAATGCAGTGATCGCTCCGAGGAACCACAAGACTTTCGGCCACGGATCGGGTAGCCCGCTTGCGATAAACGAGCGATAGAGGATTTCATCCTTGCTGAAGAAACCCGACAGCAACGGCACGCCCGAAATCGCAAACCAACCGACCAACATCGTGGCGAAAGTCAGCGGCATGAGCTTCTTAAGCCCGCCCATTCGCCTCATGTCCTGCTCGTGATGCATGCCGGCGATTACCGAGCCCGAACCCAGGAAGAGAAGAGCCTTGAAGAACGCGTGAGTAAAGACGTGGAAGATACCCGCTGAGAAAGCTCCGACACCGCAAGCCAGGAACATATAGCCGAGTTGCGAGATCGTGGAGTAGGCAAGGACCTTCTTGATGTCCCACTGCGCCAGGCCGATCGTGGCCGCAAACAGCGCAGTCGCCGCGCCGATGATCGCAATAATCATCATCGCCGTGGGCGCGTGAACGTAGATGGAGCTCGCCCGCGCAACGAGGTACACCCCTGCGGTCACCATCGTGGCTGCGTGAATCAACGCCGACACCGGGGTCGGTCCGGCCATCGCGTCAGGCAGCCAGACGAACAGCGGTATCTGCGCGCTCTTGCCGGTCGCCCCGAAAAACATCAACACCGCGATGGTGGTGATCCCTCCCGCGAAGATGGCCGACAACGCAAGCGGGTCAGCCGGTTGATTCATCGCCCAGTCGAAGGCGCCGCGAATGCCGCGAGCCGCATCGTCAAAGTAGAAGATCGAGCCCGACTTGAAAAACAGAAGCATTAACCCTATTGCGAAGCCGAAGTCCCCAATGCGATTCACCACGAACGCCTTCTTTGCTGCGTCGTTGTTCGAGTTTTTCTCGAACCAGAACCCGATCAGCAGGTACGAGCACAGCCCCACGCCTTCCCAGCCGACAAACATCAGGAGGAAGTTGTCCGCGAGGACCAGGGTCAACATCGAGAACATGAAGAGATTAAGGTAGCTGAAGAATCTCCAATAGCCCTTGTCGCCGCGCATGTAGCCGGTCGCGAAGACGTGTATCCAGAACGCTACGAACGTGACGAAGAGGATGTAGATCGCCGAGAGGGAATCCAGAAGCAGCGAGAAGTCAGCTCGGAAGTTGCCCACGTTGATCCAGGTGAACAGATACTCGTGAGTCTTTTCGCCGTGCCCCAACGCCGCGCTATGCTTGAAGAACAAATAGAACGACAGGATCGACGATATGGCTACGGTCGAGCAGGCGATCCAGCCGATCACGCGTTCGCTCATCTTCTTGCCGAACAGCCCCAGCACGGCGGCGCCAATAAGCGGCGCGAGTATTATGTTCGCTAACGGATGTTTCAAACTTTCGGCGGTCCTTTCGCGGTTCAGAGCTTGAGCGTGTCTACCTCATCGACGTTTAGAGATTCGCGGTTTCTGAAGATCGAAATGATGATAGCCAGTCCCACCGCCGCTTCGGCGGCGGCCACAGTCATCACAATGAAGACAAATAGCTGGCCGTCTACGTCGCCAAAGTAGCTGGATAGCGAAACCAGGGTCAGGTTGGCGGCGTTCAGCATGAGCTCGATGCACAAGAATATC
>JBASRN010000292.1:0-1998 GCA_049273855.1 Blastocatellia bacterium | reverse complement strand
TGAGACCGGCGGAAGCACCGGAGTGCCCAAGTCGCGAATCAACATCGATGACTTTCGAATAGACTACGAGGGTTTCAGCGATACGCTTCCCGACGAATCTTTTCCGACGGGCTCGGATTGGCTGATGCTTGGTCCAACGGGACCGCGAAGACTCAGGTTGGCGGTCGAACACCTGGCTCAGCATCGCGGCGGTATCTGCTTCACGGTCGACCTTGATCCGCGCTGGGTCATCAAGCTGATGAAGATGGGCCGCATGGACATGGCCGAGAAATACAAACAGCACGTGATCGACCAGGGGCTCACGCTGTTGAAAGCGCACGATAACATTCGCTGTCTGTTCACGACTCCCAAGCTGCTTGAAGCGCTTTGCGAAAAGGTCTCGTTGAAACGCGTCGGCATCACAGGCGTGTTTTGCGGCGGAACCGAGATGACTCCGCAGTTTTATCGCTTTGCCGTGGAAGAGTTGTTGGACGGGGTGTATTTCGCGCCGACTTACGGGAACACTCTTATGGGGCTCGCGGTTCATAAGCCTCGTCTGCCGGAAGACAACTATGCGGTGATCTACTATCCGCCTGCACCCCGCGCGATGATAGAAGTCGTTGATCCTGACGAGCCTGCGAGAGTTGTGGAGTACGGCGAGACGGGGCGTGTGCGGCTAACCACGCTGACACGCGAGTTCTTCATGCCGCGCTTTCTCGAGCGAGATGAAGCCGAACGCGAAGCGCCGTGTGACCTGTACCCGTGGGACGGAGTTCGAAACGTGCGGCCGTTCTCGCGGTTCCAGACGAGTGTTGTTGAGGGAGTGTACTGATAGCTGAGTGGTTCAGGGTTCCGGGTTCAGGGTTCCGGGTTGTGTTCCCATAGAGGGCTCCAACCCTGAACCACGAACCCGGAACCCAGAACCAGACCAGCGATCCGCAATCCATGAAGATTCTTTCGATCACAGCAGGCGCGGCGGGTATGTACTGCGGCAGTTGTCTGAGGGACAATGCGCTGGCTGCTGAACTGCTGAGACAGGGACATGACGTTCTGCTCGTCCCGATCTACACGCCTACGCTGACCGACGAAGAGAACGTCAGCCAGCATCGAGTCTTCTTTGGCGGCATCAGTGTCTATCTCGAACAACATGTTCCGATGTTCAGGCATACGCCGAAGTTTCTCGACCGGATATGGGACTCCGAGTCGGCGCTGAACATGGTTGCCCGGCGCTCGATTGCAGTCGATCCAAAGTCCCTCGCAGAACTGACGATTTCGATGTTGAAGGGTGAAGATGGGTATCAGCGGAAGGAACTCGATAACCTCATCGACTGGCTAAAGACCGAAGCACGCCCCGACGTAGTGAACCTGCCCAATTCGCTTTTGATCGCGCTGGCCGAGCCTATCAAACGAGATCTGAATCTTCCGGTCTTTTGCACGCTGCAGGGTGAGGACCTGTTCATCGACGGTCTGGGCGAACCATATCGAAGCGAAGCGCTGGGATTGATCCGATCAAACATTGAGTTTGTAGACGGCTTTCTTGCGGTGAGCGATTTCTACGCAAAGAGAATGTGTCGTGATCTCGGCGTTCCGGAAAGCAAGATGCACGTTGTGCCGCTTGGCATTGGCTTCGACGGCTTTGAGAGGAGAGAGCGGACTGCGTCGAGTGAGTTCGTAGTCGGATATTTTGCCAGGCTGGCACCCGAGAAGGGGCTGCACGTTCTGGCGGAAGCCTACCGGCTGTTGAGACAACGAACACCGGGCCGTCAAGTCAGGCTCGAGGTCGCCGGCTACCTTGCTCCCGAGCATCACGAGTATCTCGCAGGGATCGAGGGTCGGATTAACGACTGGGGACTTGGTGGAGAGTTTCGGTACCGAGGGGTGCTTGACCGCAACGCGAAGATCGAGTTTCTGCACGGGCTCGACGTGCTGTCGGTGCCGGCGACTTACGATGAACCAAAGGGCATGTCGCTGCTCGAGGCGATGGCCGCCGGTGTGCCGGTGGTTCAACCGCGCCGTGGC
>JBASRN010000290.1:0-2045 GCA_049273855.1 Blastocatellia bacterium | reverse complement strand
TTGATGCGCGCGAGGGCTATATCAGCGCCCAAGTCGTTAAGGTCTCGCCTTGTGGAGTCGAGCAAGTCATTGTTGACCGATAGCCAGATGGCGCGCTTTCGCTGTTGGTTGAAGTTGTCGAGGATGATACCGGCAAGAATGCGGCCTTTGCCGACTCCGGTACCATCGCCAACGTAGTAGCCCGCCCGTGAGCCATCGGGTAGTCGCTGCTCGTGTCGCTGTCCTGCATAGATAACGCGCTCAAGCTGAATGTCAGACAAGCGGCCTTCGGTTACGATCTCGCGCGACAGGTGCGGCCTGTAAGTTATCTCCGGCGGCTGCACAGCTGCCATTGATGCTGACTCCACGATCGGCGCGGGATGTGCTTTTCCGCCTGTCAACCTTGCCGGTGTGTAGGGAACAAAAAGAGTCTTCTTGCTGAGTGACTCCGCGTTATCGCTCTCGTCCGCCTTGTTCGTCTCGCGGGTTGCGAGGTCTTTAAGTGACTCCCATAGACTCTCGAGGTTGTTTGCTTCACCCCAATTGATGTTGCTAAGCCGCTGCTCAAAATTGTCGCCGGGCGTGGGGTCTGTCTTGTCAATAACAAGAATCTGCAGGCCGTAGCCCGTTCCGTACTTACCATATTCATTGCCGGCCAGATGAAAGTTGGCGCGGACGTTGTAAGTCGCGGCTAACACCTTCCACCAATCGCTAAACGCAGGTCGAGTGAAGCCCATCGCTTCGCTTGCAATCGCAACGAGTCTGCCGCCTTGCTCCAATCGTCTGAGAGCGCTTTCGACGTGTCGCGCACCATAGATCATTCGGTTAGCGCTTACGCGTCCCCCTGTTGAGCTGAATGGCGGATTCATCAGAACGGCGGTGGGCCTTACTTCTGAGTCGAGTAGATCGTGTATGAATTCGGCGTCTACCGCGTGCGTCTCGAATCCTAGTATCTGGTCGAGGAGCATGCGGCGGCGCGTGCTTATCTCGTTGCATACCACGCGAGCGCCGATAGCACGCGGCCATATAGCGAGGCTGCCTGTTCCTGCTGACGGTTCTAGCACTGTGTCAGTTGGTGAAGCATTCAAGAGTCGAGCGGCGATGTAAGAGAGGGCGGGCGGTGTTGAGAATTGCTGAAACTGTACTTGCTCGCGTGTGCGGTCTGATTGCCTGGGCAAGCGCTCGGTGAGAGGTCGCAAGGTCTGACTGAGCGCGTCGCTTACACTCATTGTCATTAACTTGCTCGCCTGGGTTTCGAGTACCTTGTTGACTGCGGTTTCCGTCGCGTCGTAAGCGTCTCTTGCGGTGTAGGTACCTCGCGCCCGGCTTCCGTCATAGGCTCGGTCTGCAATCTCTGTAAGCGTTCGGTTGTTGACTGACTGACCGGCGAGCAAGCGTTGATGAATCTCTTCGATCAGGCTCTCTGTCCCTGCGATCAGGTCACAATCAAGGGTCGCGGGTGTTGGCGCGTGAGAGACAGCGGTGATAGATTCTTGACTGAGCATCGATTTTCTCCCTAGTCGTTGAAGGTCGGTGTTTTGGGCTAGAGGCGTTGGCGCGCTTTCTAGCCCGTTTGAGTTTTAGTATTCGCTCGGCAAAAGCAGAGTTGTTACGCTGCGGTCGGCTTCCGTGATGACCCAAAGCTTTTCGCCATCGCGAGTGCGGTAGACGCTGAAGATTCGGAAGCCGGCTTTGACTGAGAAGTCGTTCTCTGTGGCGTCTTCAGGACCGCACTCGCCCCAGTCTCCGCGCGAATGTCGAGCAAGAAACTCCAAGGGCGTCTGCTGTGAGCGTGTTAAAAGTTCCAATGCGCCGGGAGTGGCAACGAGTCTGCCTAATGCGAACAAGGGTTGTTTGATCTGCGGTTGAGTCTCTGACATGTAAGTCTCCTTTCGAGTTTGTATCGAACGGGTCTCCATCTTTTGGGCGGAGTTGTCCGTTAAAAAAAGCTTTCTTAACTGCTTGTTCCCCTTAAAGGACAGAACCTGGCGTCGGGGTCCCCGTGTGTCACCCGTAGGGCCGGAACGCAGTGGAGGACTCGCGTCGTAGTTTGCGCGAGTTGACAC
>JBASRN010000302.1:0-12394 GCA_049273855.1 Blastocatellia bacterium | reverse complement strand
CTCTATTCCCTTCTTTGTCCCGATCTTATGCAGTTCCGTCGGCTTGTGATAACCTCCGAGGTTGGCGCACAACGTCTAGAGACAAAGCCTCCTCATCTGAAGGCACCCATTGCGCGGTCGGCTCTGGACCGCTTTGATGCCACGCCCCGCGAGGTCCGGGCGGACGAGGAAGAACAATTGGAACAACGGCCTGGACTGGTGCGTCTAATGTGAGGACGGCGCAGGAATATCAGGCGGGTGCACCGAGCCTTCCCTTGATTAGCTGACAATAGAGCGGGTACGAATCGAAATGAGATTGGCGACGTTGCTTTGCGCGTTGTTGTTTTGCGTAACTGAGGACCTGGCGCAGAAGCTGGAGCCATCCGGCTTGAAGGATGATCCCGGTGTGAAAATGAGCGCCAAACCCGTCACAGCGAAGACCGGAACCCTCGTGTTGTCTCCGGAAAAAGCCAATCCTGTTCCGATCGCTCGTTTCGAAAGGCCTCCGGTCATCGACGGAAAGCTTGACGAAGAGGTGTGGCAGCGGGCTGCCGCGCTCGGGAACTTCTATCAGACGCAGCCCGGCGACAACACCCCTCCTTCACATCCGACCAGCGTTCTGATCGGCTACGACAGCAAGAGCCTATACGTCGCATTTCGGGCTTACGACGAGCCGCACAAGGTTCGCGCAACGGTGGCAAAGCGCGATCAGATCTTCGGCGACGATACAGTCCATTTGATTCTGGACACGTTCAACGACAGGCGCAAAGGCTATGTCCTCGCGTTCAATCCGCTCGGCGTGCAAGCAGACGGAATCATCTCTGAAGGTTCGCAGACCGGCCCGAACGGAAGCGAGGACTACAGCCTCGACATCGTGATGGAGTCGAAAGGCAGACTGACCGAAGACGGCTACATCGTCGAAGTGGCGATTCCGTTCAAATCGCTTCGGTATGAAGCGGGGAAGGGCAAGCTCTGGGGCCTCCATGCATTTCGAAAAATTACCCGGCTCGACAACGAGAGTGATTCGTGGATGCCGATCTCGCGGGAGGAGTCGAGCTTGCTGAATCAAGCGGGACACATCACAGGTCTTGAAGGCATATCGACCGAGCGCACTCTGGAAATCATTCCGACGCTGACGCTCTCGGAAAGCGGGATGAGAGTTCGTACGCTGTCAATCGCCGCGGTGAACGGCGACCCGTCGCTTCAGGACCCCGGGCGATTCGTTAACCCGGCCGCTAATTTCGACCCGGGGCTTACCGTGAAGTTCGGGATCACGCCGACGGTAACCTTGGACTTCACCGCGAATCCGGACTTCGCGCAGGTGGAAGCCGACCAGCCCGTGCTGACAGCCAATCAGCGCTTTCCGATTTTCTTTGATGAGAAGCGGCCTTTCTTTCTCGAGGGGGCGGACATCTTCCAGACGCCGCTTCAAGCCGTTCACACCCGAACAATCATCGACCCGGATTACGCAGTGAAGCTGAGCGGAAAGCAGGGCCGCACCTCATTTGGGCTTCTGTTGGCGTCAGACAATGCGCCGGGCCAATTCACCGACGATGAGAAAAGCGACCCTGATCTTTTCCCGGACATTGCTGGACTGATCGAGAAGAACGCGTACATCGGAGTGGCTCGATTGAAGCGTGATATCGGCCGCGAGTCTCACCTGGGAATGATCGCGACCAGTTACAACTTCGCCGAGAAGCATAACCAGCTCGGCGGTTTTGACGGGTACTTTCGTTTGGACAAGCAAACGACGTTTACGTTTCAAGTGGTGGGTACGACAACGCGCGCATTTTTCTTCGACCCCGCGATAAACGACGGCGTCTATCGCACGGGCAATGCGGTTGGTTACTCCTGGAACTACGACAAGACCGGGCGGAATGTGGGCTTCAACTTGCAAGGCGAAGGGCGCACGCGGGACTACCGGGCCGAGGTGGGTTTCACGCGGCGGGTAAACACCAACTATCAAGGGGCGTTCTTTCGTTTTAGCACCGACCCGAAACCGAAAGCGATGCTGATCTCGTGGAGGCTCGTCGGCGGAACGAATTCGAACTTTGATTTTAGCGGCCGGACGCAGAATCTGGGCGGCTTTGTGCAGTCGAATTTCAATCTAACAAGGCAGACTTTCTTCAACATAGGATACGAGGAATTCTACGAGCGAATCTTTGAAGAGGAATTTGGCGCGAGACGAAGCTCAACGCAATCGGGCGCATTTGCGGGCGATGATCCCGAGCGTTCGTTGCGAGGCAGGGCCGTCCGCGGGTTCGCCGGAACAAACCGGTCAAAGAACTATTCAGCGTTCCTGTTCGTCGGTCATCGATGGAGTGCGTTTGACTTCGATTTCGGCGCGAATCCAAGATTCCCGCGAGCCAGTTCTGCAGCGCTCATCGATCCGGATGCACCGCTCGATCCCGGTGCTGCAAACGCTTTCGATTTGGGGGCGAGCGGCGAGTACAAGCCTACAGCGGCAATCCGCGTGTCGCTCGATTACAACAGAAGCCGGTTTACTCGCGAAGAGACCGGAAGGACCGTCTTCATCGCGAACATTTACTCGCTGCGAGCGACCTATCAGTTCACGCGGTTTACCTCGGTTCGGGCGCGGTTGGACTACGACACGCTGTCGTCGAGTTTTCGTGGCCAGTACCTTTTTGGCTGGACGCCCAATCCGGGGACCTCGTTGTATGTCGGTTACAACGACGATGTGAACGTGAACGGGTTCAACCCGTTCACGAGTCAACACGAACCCGGCTTTCGACGTAACGGACGGACTTTCTTTATCAAGACGTCGTATCTTTTTCGGCGGAGCATTTGAGTTTGGTGGGACTTGCGATGGAGCAGGTGTGGACCGGTTTCAACCTGCCGCAAGCGGGATTGCGATTATTCTGAAACCTTCGTGGCAGGACCGTCACTAACAGCCGAAGCACCCACGGCGTAAAGTATCGGAACCAAGGCTGACCGGCTGCGATTAATTGATTGAATTCAAGCTTCACCAAGGAGGAGCCAGCTTTATGAAAGGGAGCGTGATTCTGTTTTTGAGCGTGCTGCTAGTAAGCAGCTCGACGACTTTGGCGGAAGATGGCCTCGCCCAGCGATCGGACCAGGACGGCGATCGGCCGCGGCGGGTGGAAATCTCCAGGCCGAGCTTCCTGGGGGTCGAGCTTCAAGAGGTCACCCGCGAGTCGGCCCAACGGTTGAAGCTCAGCGCAGAGCGGGGCGCGCTTATCGAGAACGTCACTCCGGAGAGCAGCGCGGCGAAGGGTGGTCTCAAGAAGGATGACGTGATCGTCAAATGGAACGGAGAGTTGATTGAGAGCGCCAGAGAGGTTTCTCGCCGAATACGGGAAACGCCGGCTGGCCGGACGGTGCGGCTGGGCGTGGTTCGAGACGGCAACGAGACCGAGTCAAGTGTGACACTGGGTGAACGACGTGAATACGCAACCCGTGTCAGAGTTGCGCCTGCTGCCGCGGTCGCGAGGGTGAGGCCGGCTCGCGAGTCGAGGGTAATGGTACGCGATCGCTATCGAATGGGAGTTTCGCTTCAGAGCATGTCGCCGCAGCTTGCGGAGTATTTCGGATTGACCGGCCGCAACGGAGCTCTGGTGCTTTACGTCTACCCCGACTCGCCCGCGGCAAATGCAGGGATAAAGGCAGGCGACGTCATCTTGTCGGTCGGTGGTGAAACCACGGACGATCCAATCAAGGTGCATGAGGCGCTTAAGTCTAAGGCGGAGGGTTCAATCGAGATTCGAGTGTTGCGCGACAAGCAGGAGAAGACGCTTACGGTGCAGCTCGAGAAGGCCAAGACGTCATGGTTCGTTTCACCAGGTGATTTCGATGTCGCTGAACCTGACATTAACATTGTCCCGATTCCGAGCGTGCTGATTGATCCGATTCACATTCCGAGGATCGTAGTTGGTCCTCTCAATGTCACACCTCTTGTCAATGTCACACCTCTTGCAATTCCTGAAATCAGTATCCCGCAGATTAGAATTCCGAGGATCACGCTTCCGCCTATGAAGATTTCTGTGCCGTACAGGCTGAAACTGACCGTGTAGGCTTCCTGGTGCATCGGGCCAACCCTTCGGCCGCCGGCGACCACAGTGATTAACCTCAGCGTTTGCTCGCCCACGGGGCCGGTCATCCGGCCCCCATGCGATCGGGCTTCGAGCCACCACTCGCCTTGACCACCTCCAAAACGCTAGTAATCGCAGCCAAAGAAAGAAGCTTCGAAGGTGTCTCCGGTTGTAGCGGCGCTTTTTCAGAACTGTTTGGTAGAGAATTGAGCAAGTGGGAAGTGAACATCTGCGTTGACTGACTGTGAGTCGGCATATACGATTGACCAACTTTGTCGCGGACTCAACATCGATGCAATGTAGAAGTTCACCGTGACCAAGCAAATCCGAATCTGACGAGGTTATATCATGCGCTTGGTTCCCAGAGAAGAGAAGTACTTTGGTATGCTCAATGAATTGGCCTCTCAGGTGCGAGAGAGCGCCGACCTGTTCGTGAAGATTTTCCGAGAATACCACAATCACGGGCGGCACGCGGAGCACATCAAGTCGATAGAGGTGTCGTGCGACGAGTTGTCAGCGAAGATTATACAGAAGCTCAACTCGACATTCATCACTCCGATCGACCGCGAGGACATCTACTTGCTGGTGACCGAGGTGGACGATGTGATCGATATGATCAACGACCTGGCGCGCAGGCTAGAGATCTACGGCGTGACAACACCAAGACCGGACGCGGTGGAAATCGCCGAGGTGTTGAGCAAGGCGACCAAGGAAGTCCAGGCGGCATTTGCGAATCTGGAGCAGCATAAAGGCGTGGGAGAGCAGATACTAAACATAAGTGAGCTGGAGAGGCAGGCTGACACTCTTTATCGCAACGCCGTCCGCCGTCTGTTCGCTGAAGAAAAGGACGCCATCGAAGTCATCAAATGGATGTCGATCTACGAGGAACTTGAAAACTCTATTGATCGCTGCAAAGACGTTGCCGAAGCTCTGGAGGCCGTAGTAGTCAAGAACAAATGAGGAGAACCGCTGATGATCGATGCGAATAAGGGAACTGGGCTCGACGCCGGTTCCTCTGTTGGTGCTCGTCGTCTTCAGGAGCGGAGGTCAGACTGAATGACGACGCCCCTAGCGTTTGTTCTGTTCATAATCATCGTTGCGCTCATCTTTGATTTCGCCAACGGTTGGCACGACGCAGCAAACTCTATCGCGACCGTCGTGTCAACCCGCGTGCTCTCGCCCGGGATCGCGGTGGTGTGGGCTGCTGTCTTCAACTTCGTAGCGTTCGCCGTTTACGGAACAGGAGTGGCGAAGACCATCGGCGGTGATTTGATCGACATCGCGTTAATCGGCAAGAACTGGCAGCTCTGGGTGCTACTAAGCGGACTGATTGGTGCGATCGTGTGGAACGTAATCACCTGGTACTTTGGCTTGCCGTCTAGTTCGTCTCACGCATTGGTGGGGGGTTACGCCGGCGCCGCTATAACCGCGCGCCTTGGTGCCGGTCAGGGGCTGGAGGGATTGCTAATAGCCGCTGGTTGGATAAAAACGGTTTCGTTCATCCTAATATCACCGCTTGTAGGTTTGGCGCTCGGATTCGCTATCATGGTCGGTCTGCTTTGGATGTTTCACAGCTCATCGGCTGACCGCGTGGATCGAATATTTCGGAAGGGACAGCTTGTGTCTGCGGCTCTCTACAGCCTCGGTCACGGCGGTAACGACGCCCAGAAGACGATGGGTATCATCACCGCGGTGCTGGTAGCGGGAGGCCTGCTGGGAAGTGGGCCGGAAGGCAAGCTTCCCGCGATTCCTCTCTGGGTGGTTTTGAGTTGTCACGCGGCGATCGCGCTGGGAACGATGTCCGGCGGATGGCGAATCGTGCACACTATGGGCTCGCGGTTGACCAAGCTGCGACCGGTCGGGGGCTTTGCTGCCGAAACTGCGGGCGCAATCACGCTGGCGATCGCGACCTATGGCGGCATTCCTGTAAGCACGACGCACACAATAACCGGTGCAATAGTGGGAGTGGGCGCCACGCGAAGACTGTCTGCGGTGCGATGGGGGGTGGCCCGAACGGTTGTATGGGCGTGGGTCTTAACCATACCGCTTTCTGCGCTTATTGCTGCGTTTGTTCTTCTTCTCATTCAGTTTGCGCACAAGCTCTAAGCGCCAGACATTATTATTGACATGCCTTCTAGCGAATGTTAAAAGGTTATCGATCCTAAGCTTGGTTGAAAGTACGCCTCCCATCTAACGCTGACGAGGACTCCCGCAGAGCTTGCCCCCCAGTTGTCGACTCATATTCGCCGTTTTACCGCTCCCCAAATTCTGCCTTCTCTCGATGAGCGCGAGCGCCCTAACTGGGATGGGCTTCGGTGCGCTTTGAGGTCTAGTGACACGCTAAGCTACCAAGTTTGAAACGGAGTCGGGCGACGACTTTGTCGATTTGAGCGACGCTCACTTGGTCAAACAACTGCTCCGAGAGTGGGAGCGGAAGATTGTGTTGTGAACTATGTCGGCGAAATTGGGCGAGTCACTGCTTAAGGACAACCTCATCACCCCGCAGCAGTTGAAGGAGGCGCTCGACTACCAGAGGATCAATGGCGGCCGACTCGCTGCGACGTTAGTAAAGCTTGGAATGCTGTCGGATGAAGAGGTTACAGCGGTGCTCAGCCGTCAGTACGGGGTGCCGTCGGTCAACCTGGATCTGTTTGAAGTTGATCCAGCAGCGGTGGCCTTGGTGCCGCAAGAGACAGCAGAGCGTTATTCGGTTCTGCCGTTGTCGCGGGTCGGAGCTACGCTAACGCTGGCGATGGTGGATCCGACCAACGTGTTCGCGATTGACGATATCAAGTTCATGACCGGACTCTCGATTGAGCCAGTGGTGGTGAGCGAGACCGCTCTCAACACAGTTATCAAGAGGTACTACGGCAGCTCGCGCGAGCTGGAGCTTGCGAAGGTCATGGAAGACCTGGTTGCCGAAAGCACTTCGCTGCCTGACTACGGCGAGGACATAGATCAGGTTGAGGTTGAGGCTGCTGACGAAGAGATCGATCTTGAGAATCTGGAGCGGATGTCCGAAGACGCTCCTGTGGTGAAACTGGTCAACGTAATACTGGTAGATGCTCTGAGACGTGGAGCTTCGGACATCCACATCGAGCCTTATGAGAAGGAGTTCAGAGTTCGGTTCCGTATGGACGGGGTACTTTACAGCATAATGACTCCGCCAATGAAGATGCGCGATGCGCTTACGTCGAGGCTGAAGATCATGGCACGACTTGATATAGCGGAGAAGCGCTTGCCGCAGGACGGGCGGATCAAGATAAGGGTGCGGCTGGAGAACCGGTCGCGCGAGTTGGACTTTCGAGTGTCGACGCTGCCGACGATTTTTGGCGAGAAAATGGTGCTGCGCCTTCTAGATAAGGAGAACCTCAGACTGGACATGACCCAACTAGGATTCGAGCCGGCTAGCCTCGACAAGTTCAAACGGAACATCTCGAAACCTTACGGTATGGTTTTGGTAACGGGTCCAACGGGATCCGGTAAGACCTCGACCCTGTACTCTGCGATTCAGAGCCTGAACACACCTGAAACCAATATCATCACGGCTGAGGACCCTGTCGAATTCAATCTCCAAGGAATCAATCAGGTCCAGATGAAGGAGCAGATAGGCCTCAACTTTGCGGCGGCGTTACGCTCGTTTCTACGTCAGGATCCGAACATCATTCTGGTTGGGGAGATCAGAGATTTCGAGACGGCCGAGATCGCTGTGAAGGCGGCGCTCACTGGACATCTGGTGCTGTCGACGCTGCACACGAACGATGCGCCGTCGACCATAAGTCGGCTTATG
Organism: Blastocatellia bacterium; assembly: GCA_049273855.1. Lineage (GTDB taxonomy): Bacteria > Acidobacteriota > Blastocatellia > UBA7656 > UBA7656 > Onstottus_B. The sequence goes on along the minus strand of JBASRN010000302.1, from coordinate 4,555 downwards.
AATATGGGAATCGAACCGTTTCTGGTAGCGACTTCGGTGAATTTGATTCAGGCTCAACGACTGGTGCGGAGAATCTGCAAGGACTGCAAGGCGCACGTGCACACGCCGGAGGAGGCGCTGATTGATGTGGGCCTGCCAGCCAGTGAGATCGGGGAGATCAAGACGTTTAAGGGTGCGGGATGTCCGGCTTGTAACGGAACGGGCTACAAGGGGCGTGTGGGTTTGTACGAGGTCATGGAGATAAGCGAGGATTTGCGTGAGCTAATACTTGTTGGCGCGTCGGGGCTTGAACTTCGGAGAAAGTCGATAGAAGAAGGAATGCTGACACTTAGACAGAGCGGCTTGGAAAAGATCAGGCAGGGTTTGACAACCGTCGAAGAGGTAGTCAGAGAGACTGTGAAGTAGCCGGGCCCGAAACAGTCGGGAGGGCGGGATCGATCGAATGGCCCTACTCCTGACTCGTGACGACTGACTGCTGGAGGGAATATGCCAGACATTGCGTTGAGTGAGTTGCTGAGGAAAATGATCGAGCAAGGCGGGTCGGACCTTCATATTACGACGAACTCGGCTCCGATGGTTCGGGTGCACGGGATTTTGAGGCCAATGGAATATCAGGAGCTTACGCCTGCTGAAACGAAGCAGCTCGCGTACTCGGTGCTCACAGACGCGCAGAAACATCGATTCGAGGAGACGCTCGAGCTAGACTTTTCGTTTGGTATCAAGGGACTGTCGCGCTTTCGGGCGAACATCTTTAACCAGCGGGGCGCGGTGGGGGCGGTGTTCAGGTCAATTCCGTATGAGATAAAGTCATTTGAAGAACTGGGTCTTCCGTCCGTTGTGGACAAGCTCTGCGACAAGCCTCGAGGGTTGATTCTCGTCACCGGCCCGACCGGCTCAGGCAAATCAACCACCCTGGCAGCGATGGTCGATAAGGTCAACAGGGACCGCCACGAACATATCATTACGGTTGAAGACCCTATCGAGTACCTGCACGGCCATAAGGGTTGCATCGTGAATCAGCGAGAGGTGCAGGCTGATACGCATTCATTCGCGAGTGCGCTGAGGTCTGCGCTACGGCAGGACCCGGACGTCGTACTCATAGGTGAGATGCGAGATCTCGAGACCACGGAAACCGCGTTGCGAATAGCCGAGACAGGTCACCTGACCTTTGCTACACTGCACACTAACTCAGCGGCCTCCTCCATCAATCGCATCATTGATATTTTTCCTTCGGGCCAACAGGCTCAGATACGAACTCAATTGTCGATGGTGTTGGAAGGCATAGTCACTCAAGCCCTGCTCCCCAAGGCCAGCGGTCAGGGGCGCGCGTTGGCGATGGAGATCCTCGTGCCAAACGCTGCCATTCGAAATCTGATCCGCGAAGACAAGGTTCACCAGATCTATTCCATGATGCAGACTGGGCAGGACAAATTCGGAATGCAAACGTTCAATCAGGCGCTGGCGAGCCTCTACTTCAAAAAGCACATAACTCTGGAATTGGCCATGGCGCGCTCATCGAACGCCGAAGAGTTGCAGGACTTAATCAATAGGGGAGCGGCAGCTCTGCAGACGTCGCAGCGTACGCCGACTTATCCCGGTCAAGGAACGAAACCGCAGGCTCCTCTTGGCCGTGTCGGTAGATGATCCAGCTAAAGGATGCCCCTGTAGAGATTTGAGCAGCAGAACACCAGCAGAGAGTGGGAGACCAAGATGCCGACTTATGTTTTCAAGGGTCGCAATCGCTTGAATGAGATCGTTGTTGGCGAGCGCGTGGCGGCCGACCGAGCAACTCTAGAGGCGATGCTCCGGCGCGAGCAGGTAATTCTGACTAACGCGCGCGAAAAGGGCCGCGAGATCAGTCTACCCAAACTGGGTCGAGAAAAGGTCAAGCATAAGGACCTTGCTCTGTTCACGAGGCAATTCTCAGTAATGCTCGACGCTGGCCTACCGCTCGTACAGTGCCTTGAGATTCTCGCTCAGCAGCAGGACAACAAGTTCTTTCAGAAGGTTATCTTTCAGACCCGAGGAGACGTCGAGTCTGGGATGACACTGGCCGACGCAATGGCCAAGCACCCGCGCGTCTTCGAGTCATTGTATACCAATATGGTGGCGGCCGGTGAAACCGGAGGTATCCTTGACATTATTCTCCAGCGATTGTCGACTTACCTCGAAAAGATGGTCAAGTTGAAGAGTGATGTGAAGAGCGCTCTGATTTATCCGATCGCTGTAATCGTGATTTCAATCATTGTGATCTCGATCATTATGATCGTTGTGATCCCGGCCTTTAAGAACATATTCGAGGGTCTGTTAGGACCCGGAGAGAAGCTGCCGTGGCTTACAGAGTTGGTGGTTGCCATCTCGCAGTTTATGGCAAGTTACTGGTGGCTGATTTCGCTCGTCATCGGTGTCTTTGTTTTCGCGGCAAAGGCTTGGTACAAGACCGAGAGGGGGCATCACGCGATCGACGGTCTCATACTCAGGCTACCCGTATTCGGACCGATAATGAGGAAGATCGCCGTAGCTCGCTTCAGCAGGACGCTATCAACGCTCTTGAGTTCGGGTGTTCCAATTCTGGAATCACTCGAAATCACTTCCCGGACTGCGGGCAACGTCATCGTGTCGGAAGCGATTCAGAAAGTACGAACGGGCATCGAGCAAGGTCAAACCTTCGTAGAGCCGCTCAAAGCGAGTGGGGTATTCCCGATAATGGTTTCTCAGATGATAGGGGTTGGCGAGCAGACCGGTGCTTTAGATGCGATGCTCTCAAAGATCGCCGACTTCTATGAGCAAGAGGTTGATGCCGCAATCGCCAACCTCCTGAGCTTGATGGAGCCTGCAATGATAATGTTCCTCGGCGTCACGATTGGCACGATCGTCATTGCTATGTACCTGCCATTGTTCACGCTGATCGGAAAGCTTGCTGGCGGGCACTAGTCCTGCGAAACTGGGGTTCTTAGCCTACTCCAATGGACGAGGAGAAGCGCGTTACCGCGACGAGCTTCGGCGTGCATACTAGTCAAGGAGTTCAAATACTCTCAAACAGAGTTTGAATCTTCTCCAAGCTCTTTTGCCTTGTCCCGCTGGCGCAGATAACGGTCGTTGCCAAACCTTCGCCTATTTGATACGGAAGTCTCGCCGGGATTCTTCGGACAAGGGTTCACGAGAAAAGATTCCTAAAATAAGTTGATCAACTGGTTGACATAACGCATCAACCGCGTATAATCGAGTTTTGCCTTTGATGGCAAAGAGCGAACAAGCGATCTTTGAAAACTAGATAGAGCGTATAAACGAACCAGACGTTCTGAAGAGTTTCGAGCAGAAGTGACCAAGAGTAAAAGGTCATCTTCGAGGAAGCTCGAAGGTGGCCAGGATTTAACTGAGAGTTTGATCCTGGCTCAGAATCAACGCTGGCGGCGTGCCTCAGACATGCAAGTCGAACGCGAAAGCCCCCTTCGGGGGGCAAGTAGAGTGGCGCACGGGTGAGTAACACGTAGGTAATCTACCTTTGGATGGGGAATAACCACCGGAAACGGTGGCTAATACCGCATAATGCAGCGGCACCTAATGGTGACAGTTGTTAAAGCGGGGGATCGTAAGACCTCGCGTCTGAAGAGGAGCCTGCGGCAGATTAGCTAGTTGGTAAGGTAACGGCTTACCAAGGCGATGATCTGTAGCCGGCCTGAGAGGGCGGTCGGCCACACTGACACTGACATACGGGTCAGACTCCTACGGGAGGCAGCAGTCGGGAATTTTGGGCAATGGGCGAAAGCCTGACCCAGCAACGCCGCGTGAAGGATGAAATCCCTCGGGATGTAAACTTCGCAAGAACGGGAAGAATAAGTTTGTGCTAACACCACAAGCGATGACGGTACTGTTTGTAAGCTCCGGCTAACTCCGTGCCAGCAGCCGCGGTAATACGGGGGGAGCAAGCGTTGTTCGGATTTACTGGGCGTAAAGGGCGCGTAGGCGGCCTCCGCAAGTCAGTTGTGAAATCTCCGAGCTTAACTCGGAAAGGTCAACTGATACTGCGGGGCTAGAGTGCGGAAGGGGCAACTGGAATTCTTGGTGTAGCGGTGAAATGCGTAGATATCAAGAGGAACACCTGCGGCGAAGGCGGGTTGCTGGGCCGACACTGACGCTGAGGCGCGAAAGCTAGGGGAGCGAACGGGATTAGATACCCCGGTAGTCCTGGCCTTAAACGATGAATGCTTGGTGTCTGGGGTTATATAGTCCCCGGGTGCCGTCGCTAACGCTTTAAGCATTCCGCCTGGGGAGTACGGTCGCAAGACTGAAACTCAAAGGAATTGACGGGGACCCGCACAAGCGGTGGAGCATGTGGTTTAATTCGACGCAACGCGAAGAACCTTACCTGGGTTAAATCAAAGGTGCAAGGCTGAGAGATCAGTTCCCCTAGCAATAGGTACTTTTGAAGGTGCTGCATGGCTGTCGTCAGCTCGTGTCGTGAGATGTTGGGTTAAGTCCCGCAACGAGCGCAACCCTTACCACTAGTTGCCAGCATTTAGTTGGGCACTCTAGCGGAACTGCCGGTGATAAA
>JBASRN010000257.1:0-29360 GCA_049273855.1 Blastocatellia bacterium | reverse complement strand
GTGGTCAGTAAATTTCTCAACCAATCCGCAGGGTGACATCGACAAAGCTACGATGTCGCTGGACGAGGCTGAAGCGGTATTCACGCGACGGCCGCCGACCGTCGACGCGGCAGTGGCACAGCGGCTGGCCGGAACCTATGAAACTCCAGGCGGGGGCAAGTTTCAGGTGGTGATGAAACCGGGCGGCGGACTGTCCGTCGTTTTTTCCGGCGCACCCGAGCAAAAGCTGATCCCATACAAAGGGCTCAAGTTTCGGGTTCAGGAGTTTGCGGACGTGGTCGTTGAGTTTGTCGAAGAGAACGGCCGGATAACCGCGCTCAAACAAATCGATCCCTCCGGGGAATATGTTTCGAAACGGAATTGAAAACAGTCGGGTTAGCCTCTCATTAATCCAGCAAAACATCGCCCAGTCCTTCCAATCGCCTGTCGTGCGAGTCTTGCTCGGCGCGATCGCGATATCGCTGCTGTACATACTCTGGAAGGAGGTCCGGAAGATACCCGCCCGCCTGTTCACACTGATGGCTACGGCCTTCGTGGACATGGTGGGGCTGTTGATGATCATTCCGCTCCTGCCGTTTTATGTAAAGGAACTCGGCGGGTCGGGAATCGACATACTGGGAGCGCACTTTGGAATAGGGATCATCCTCGGATTAATCGTCTCCTCGTTCACCGTCGCCCAACTGTTAAGCGCACCGATGTGGGGCCGGTTTTCAGATCGCGTGGGGCGACGGCCGGTGCTGCTGATCGCGTTAGGCGCATCAGCAATCGCCTATCTGATTTTCGGCTTCGCGCACTCGCTGCTCCTTTTGTTCGTCTCGCGAATGGTGCAGGGGGCGGGCGGGGGCACAGTAGGCGTGATCCAGGCGTACGTGGCCGACTCGACTGATCCGAAGGATCGCGCGCGTGCGCTCGGATGGCTCTCGGCGACAACAAATCTCGGTGTGGCGCTGGGCCCGGTGCTCGGTTCCTTCGCGATTGCATTAGGCAATCGCGACCTGATGCCGGGAGCGGGGACTTTGCAAGTCGGGCGTGCGATGCCGGGAATCATGGCGGCTGCGCTCTGCGTGCTAAACATGATCTTCGCGGCGCGCTATCTGACCGAGTCGCGTGATGTCGGCGACCAGCCCGAGGGGGGATACATACGCCCAACCTCGCGTCAGGCGATCTGGCGGGTGATCTCGCATTCCAGCGAGCCCTCGTCGCGGCTTATCTGGATTTATGCGATTGCCATTGGCGCCTACCAGGGTACATTCACGGTGCTCGCGCTCTTCCTGAACGTGCGGTTTCAAGTCACCGAACAAACGATCGGCTATTTCTTCATGTACATCGGGTCGATTTCGGTTTTCGCTCGCGTGCTGCTTTTGGGGCGAGCGGTCGATTGGCTCGGCGAAGCGAATCTTTCGCGTCTGGGGCTCGTGCTGCTCGCGGCTGGAGTTCTGGGGATGCCTTTGTCGGGAAACCTCGCGATGCTGGCCTTGGCAGTCGCGCTGATTCCGTTGGGTACCGCGTTTACGTTTCCGTGCGTGACAGCGCTTCTCTCACGGGTGATTGCCTCCGGAGAACGGGGCTTGTATATGGGAATGCAACAAACGTATGGAGGCGTAGCCCGTATTATTGCCCCGTTGTTCTTCGGATGGGCGTTTGATTCGATCGGGGTCTCGGCGCCGTACTTCTTCTCGTCGGCGATTCTGTTGGCGACGATTTCACTTGGATTCGGGTTGGATAAGTATGCGAGGCCGGGGCTCGCTGTCGCTCCGGAGGCGAGCAGCGACAAGAGAGAGGCGTAAGGGCGAAGCCGCCGTCATACAACTATCTATGGCATCAAGCGCGTTTATGTGCGAAATCTGCTAACCCACGCGGCATATAGCAGAGGCATTTGGAAGAAAGATTGTGGAGCATAAGGAAGTTGAAATGAAAACGGTGGCAATGAATCGAACCAGCGTGGCCCGTGGGCTGAATCCTCGGCGCTATGATCGCTTGCTCTCGCAGCGGCTTCCGACGGTAATACGCACAGAAGAAGAAAACGAAGAGATGTTGGCGGCCATCTGGGAATTGATGAAAAAAGGAGAGGATAAGCTCTCAGCCGAGGAATTGGCTTTGCTCGAACTGATGTTGGTCCTGGTTGAGAGATTTGAAGAGGAGAACTATCCGATACCGGACTCGCCGCCACACCGGATTCTGCAGCACTTGATGGAGAGTCGGAATGCAAAGCAGGCCGATTTAGTGCCAATTCTCGGAGGGCGTGGACGCGTCTCAGAGTTGGTGAATGGTAAACGAGCCATCAGTAAAGCGCAGGCGAAGGCGTTGGCAGACTTCTTTCACGTCTCTGCGGAGGTGTTCCTGTAATAGCCTCCTTTCAAGGCATCAAGATAATTGGTTTATTTCTGATCATCGCGGGCGGGGTCGCTCACATCATCGCGCCGCTGTTCCTCGGTTGGGCGTTTGATTCGATCGGGGTCCCGGCGCCGTACTTCTTCTCGGCGGCGATTCTGGTGGCGACTATTTCACTTGGATTCGGGCTCTCTCACCATCCGAGGTACAGGGAATTTCCAAGCTAAGCACGATATGGGAGTACTCTACCTAAAGAGGGCACTCTTCCAAGAGAATGCAAGGCAGGCCGCGGCCGACGCTGCAAAGGGCGAAGAGATTCTTCGGGATCAGATTCGAGAGAGGGGTCACGAAGATTCTTACGGCTATTCGGCCCTTGTTGCGCATAAGTTACGATATCTAAGAAAATATCCATCTCCGAAACTGAATCAAGAGCTTGAGGAACTGAAGGACATAGGGCAAGTAGGTCTTCAAAGGTTTCCTTTCAGCGACGCGATGAAGGACGCTCATCAAGAAGTCTTGCGAGCCTATCTTACGACTACCGTGCACACAGACCCTGGCAGACGGCAGGCTGCTGCGGTACATGACGATGATTTGTAGTGGTAAGCGGGAGATTGTCATCAGGCCTGATGTGGGCTGACGTTCGTACTCACAGCCTGTGCGGCCCCTTCGTTAAGCCCTTTGCGGAGTGGCGTCGCGAGGCGAGGCGCCGGGTTACCGAAGGGCCCGTCAGCTCCCGAAGCGCGTCCTTGCCTACCCATCGCGCAGCGGCGTTTGGTGAATCTGTTAATCGCCGGGCTACTGTCACCGCGGCTGCGTTCAAGGCGGGATTGCGTTTTCCGATCGCACGCAGCGCCATGTTCACCGCCTTCTTGACGAAGTGCCGTTCGTCGGCGGCGGCGCGCTCGATGAAAACCAAGCCCTGCAGAAACGGCTCATCACCAGAGAGCTTGTCATGCACCGTAAGAGACCACAGCAGCGCAAAGGCTGCGCGCTTGACGAACTCGGCTTCCTGGTTGCTCCACTCGGTGACTTTGCTCCAGGCATGCGGAGTGCCGTCGAACAGATTGAAGCACAGGGTGTCGACGATCCCCCAGTTGTCGAAGTCCCGAGCCCATCGGTCCATCTGTGCCGAAGTGACGCGCGCCGGTTCGTCCACGAACGACGTCAGCATCCGCGCTTCGTACCAGCCTGTCTCCCAGAGCGCGGCGGCAAGTTCGTGATTCCGACCCAGGGGCCTGGCCACCTTCTGCATGTTGGACATCGAAACGCCAAACGCCTTGTCCGTGTAGACGCCGTATCTCTTTGACATGTCCTCGCGGACGCGCTTGTCAGCAAGGCGCTCCAGCGACTTGAGCACCGCCTGAACCTGATCTTCGAGCGAGCGTTGCGTTCCCTTCTCTGTCGGCTTGGCGTTGGCGCCTGCTGACAATTTGGATTGAGCGCGCGAACTCACCGTCTGCGCTCTCTTTCTGGTTGGCTTGGCGCGAGGGGTCTTCTTCTTGGGCGGCATGCGTGTTCTCTTCTATCGTTCAGTCACCATAATGTTGAACACCTGTACGGGCGTCCCTCCGCGGGCGCCCCTCCCCGCGCAAGAGGTACGGTCGCGACCGAGAGGCGCCCCCGGAGGGACGCCCGTACAGGTCCATCTCGTGAGCTAAGCGCGCCGTCTCTCCGGCGGGCGAGATTGGCGGGCGTGGTTGTCCACAAAGCGCACGCCGCCGGCGTGCGACAGGATTTGTTGTGGCGCACGCCGCCGGCTGCGAAGGGATTCCCGTCGAGCGAGCTGGCAGCGTGCTCTACCTTACTGCTTCGCGGCATTCTTCTGCATCTGTTCCCGATTTGCTTCCTCGCGCGCGGCCTCCTCGGGCGAAAAGATCTCGGGAGCGAAATCCGACGCCTCGAAGATCGGCCGCAGCTCGACTTCCCCTTCGCCCAGTACCGTCAGGAAGCGAGTGGTCCAGTCGATCGCCTCGGCCATCGTGTCAACCTGGAACAGCGCGTAGGAGGCGACCAGCTCTTTGGTCTCAATAAACGGCCCGTCGGTAACAGTGACCTTGCCTTCGGACAACTTGACGCGCGCGCCCTTTGAGCTCGGCTGGAGCCCGTCAGTCGCAAGCAACACACCGGCCTTCGTGATCTCCTCGATGAATTTCCCCATGTTTTCAATCAGCTCCTTGCTCGGGGGAGCGCCCGCTTCGGATTCGTTATCGCCCTTGAGCAGTCCAAGTATTCGCATAGTCGTTTTCTCCTTCTGGCTTTTATTTACGAGCCGGCTTCCGAACAGTCTTGATCGGATGAACCCGGGCTCCACCTGTAGATCGAATACGGGGGAGCGAAATCGACAGTTTCGTCTTCCCTTTCTTGTGAAAGTGCAGCCAGCCGCTTATCGCGGATTCACGAGTTCTTTTGCTTCTCGATCTGCGCGCGCAGGCGCTCCTCCTGCCCCCTGATCTCGGGAGTACACTCGGCGCCGAAGTCGTCCATGTCGAACACCTGACGAATCTCCATCTCACCGTCCGGCCCGTCGGCGGGGCTGGGGCAGCGTTTGATCCACTCGACGGCTTCGTCCAGCGAATTCACCTTCCACAACCAGAAGCCGGCGATCAACTCCTTTGTCTCGGCGAACGGCCCGTCGAGCACGACCGGGTTTTTTCCTAGCGAGAACATCACGCGCTTGGCCTTTGAGCTGGGGTGGAGCCCTTCGCCCGCCAACATCACGCCGGCTTTCACCAGCTCTTCGTTGTACTTCATCATTTCGCCGAGGAACTTCTCGTCAGGCATAACGCCCGCCTCTGATTCTTTATTTGCTTTGATGATGACCATGACTCGCATCCTAATATCTCCTTGTGGTTTTAAATTCGGCCTTGAGCTCAGCATCTTCGAGCGGCTGAACCCCGGCTCTACTTATACATCGAACGACGGACAGCCAGATCGACAGGTTTAGCACTTTTTTTCCAAATCCTGCTCGAGCTGACCTATTTTGGCCGGCTGCATGGAAATCGGGGTTCGCCACTAGGCCGCAAAGACTGGAAGCCGCACCATTAGTTTTTGTGCTCCTTCGTGTTTTCGTGGCTTAGTGGCGATGAATTGACGCCTCGAAATCCAACCCGATGTCCAAAGCCGGCGCCGAGTGGGTGAGCGCCCCAACCGAAATCACATCAACCCCGGTTGCCGCGATCTCCGAGATCGTCGCAAGACTCACTCCACCTGAAGCTTCGGTTACGGCTCGGCCATCAATTAACTTCACCGCTCTCTTTAAGTCCTCGGTCGTCATGTTGTCCAGCAGGATTATGTCCGCGCCCGCAGCCAGTGCCTCGGGAATTTGATCAAACCGGTCGACTTCAACTTCAATCTTCAAGGTGTGCGGGAGCGACTCGCGAGCTTTTCCGATCGCTTCGCCCAGGGAAATCCCAAGGGCCGCCATCACGGCGAGGTGGTTGTCTTTTATCAGCATAGCGTCGCTCAAGTCTCGCCGGTGATTGAAGCCGCCGCCCGCGCGGACTGCGTACTTTTCCAGTGAACGCAATCCCGGGGTGGTCTTTCGTGTGTCAACGATTCGAGCCCGAGTGCCTCGCACACCCTCTACGTAGCGAGACGTCAGTGTCGCTATGCCGCTCAATCGCTGCAAGAAGTTGAGGGCAACCCTCTCGCCTCGGAGCACACTGCGGGCCGCACCGGTAACCACTCCGATCTCCTGAGCCGAAACAACCGCGGCGCCGTCCGGGATCGAAGCGGCAAAATGCACTCGTGCATCCACGACATCGAATACCATCGCCACAACATCGAGTCCGGCAATCACACCGTGGCTGCGGCTCCTAAACACGGCTCGCGCGGCGGCACCTGATGGAATAAGGAGATCGCTGGTGACATCGCCTCGGCCGAGGTCTTCTTCCAGGGCGCGCGCGACGAGCCGGCGCAAGGCATTCTCGGTCATATAGTCAGAGGCTCGAAGCTCGCTCCTGCTCACCTGACCTCCTTCGCGTAACGCGCGGCCGGTGCTTTTGACAAAACGATGTGCTTTCGCCATCCCGGATCGGTATTGGGAAAATCGCTGCGACAATGACTGCCACGGCTCTCGCGGCGCTCCAGCGCGGCGGTCGCCATCAATTTGCCGATCAACATCATGTTCTTCAACTCATGCTCGGCAGGAGTAATCGGTTCGCGCAGTGCGGATTCCCATGCCTTCAGGTCGGTTCGCGCCGCAGTCAAACCGGCCTTGTCGCGCACCAGACCGACCTGATTCCACATCAGTGTCTGCATCGCTGCCAGGTCGGGCTTTTCAATTTGAGGTTGATTCAAGCCGCCGGGCAAAGTCTCGCTGATGCGTACTTCATTCGCATCAACCGAAACAGCGTCGCGCGTTGCCACATTGGTTGTACGCTCGACAATACGAGCCCCAAAAACCAACCCTTCCAGCAACGAGTTGCTGGCGAGCCTGTTCGCGCCGTGAACTCCGGTGCAGGCAACTTCGCCGCAGGCATACAGACCGGGCAGGCTTGCTTCGCCCCAGAGATTGGTTTTCACGCCTCCCATCAAGTAGTGCGCAGCGGGAGCCACCGGCAGCGGATCTATTGTCATATCGAGACCAGCTTTGCGACAGAACGCATCGATCGTCGGAAACCGGCTCCTGACTCTCTCGCGAGGCAGGTGACTCAGGTCGAGAAGCACGTGTGTCGTCCCGTTCCGCAGCAACTCGGCTGAGATGGCTTTTGCCACGACATCCCGCGGAGCGAGCTCGCCTCGCCGATCGACTCGGAGAATGAACCGTACGCCTTCGCCGTTTCGCAAGTATGCCCCCTCGCCGCGCACGGCTTCGGAGATCAGGAAAGCTGGCAGGCCCGGGATGGCCAGCGCCGTCGGATGAAACTGATAGAACTCGATGTCGGCAAGCGTCGCGCCCGCCCGGTAGGCTAGCGCCAACCCGTCGCCGGTCGCCACCGAAGGGTTCGTCGTGTGGGAGAACAACTGCCCCGCCCCGCCGCTTGCGAGAACGATGTGACGTCCGCGGTGAAGCATCAAACGCGGCGCGTTGGCGGCGGACGCCTGATTAGAACAAGTTCGAACCCCTGCCGCTCGGCCTCCATCGATCACGATCTCGGTGACAAAGCTGCCCTCGATGATTTCGACGCCAGCCTCGCGAAGCGCGCGACAAAGCGTCTGCTCGACGTGGAAGCCGGTCGCGTCTCCGCCCGCGTGCAATACACGCCGCGCTCGATGCCCGCCTTCAAGCCCAAGCGCCAGCTCGCCAACCTCCCGGTCGAATGGGACATTGAGACTGAGCAGATCCTTGATTCGGCCTGGCGCTTCACGGGTGAGCACTTCGGCGGCGCGTTCATCACAAAGCCCGCCGCCGGCGGCGATCGTGTCCTCGTAGTGAAGGGCCGGGCTATCAGCAGGTGACATCGCGGCGGCGATCCCGCCCTGAGCATAGCGGGTGTTGCTCTCTTCAAGCGACGCCTTGGTTAGTACAAGGACTTTGCCGCGCTTCGATGCCAACAGCGCTGTGAACAACCCGGCTATCCCGCTTCCGATGACTATGTAGTCATACATGTGGCGAACTCCCATCTCAGCAGCGTGCTAGGGCAGCGCCAGCATGCGCTCGAGCGCTACCTTCGCCCATCGTTTCGTCTCCACGCCGACTTGAACGCGATTCACAACGCGCCCTTCAACAAGGTTGTCAAGGACCCAGGCAAGGTAAGCGGGATGGATCCTGTACATGGTCGAGCAGGGGCAGACGATCGGATCGAGGCAGAAAATCAACTTATCGCGATTCTCCGACGCCAGCCGGTGCACCATACTGACCTCGGTCCCAACCGCCCATCGCGAACCGGGCTCGGCGCCGGCAATGCGAGCCAGTATGAATTCAGTCGAACCGGAGAGATCAGCGGCTTGAACAACCGGAAGTTCGCACTCGGGATGGACGATGACATTGATGCCAGGGTAGTCACGGCGGGCCTTCTCAATTTGCGCCACGGTGAATCGCTTGTGAACCGAACAGTGCCCCTTCCAAAGGATGATGCGCGCATCGCGAAGCTGTTCCGGGGTGTTGCCGCCGAGCTCCTGATTCGGATCCCACACAGGCATACGGTCCAGCGCGACGCCCATCTTGTATCCGGTGTTCCGCCCGAGATGTTGATCCGGAAAAAACAACACGCGCTCGCCTTGCTCGAACGCCCAGCGCAAAACGCGCTCCGCGTTGGATGAAGTGCATACGATTCCACCATTCTCGCCACAGAACGCCTTGAGTGCCGCGGCCGAATTCATGTAGGTGACCGGCACGATTGGTGCGCGTTCGGTTGTGGCAGCATCCAGCACTTCAGCAAGCGCTTCCCAGGCGTCAAACACGTCATCCGGGTCGGCCATGTCGGCCATCGAGCATCCCGCAGCCATGTTCGGAAGGATCACCTGCTGATGGGGTTGAGCCAGCACGTCGGCGCTCTCTGCCATGAAGTGGACACCGCAAAAGACAATGTAGTCCACCGTCGTTCGAGCCGCGGCTTGCTGAGAGAGCTTAAACGAGTCGCCGCGAAGATCGGCGTGACGAATTATCTCATCGCGCTGGTAATGGTGTCCGAGCACGATTAGCTTTTCGCCAAGCTTCTGCTTCGCTTGCTCGATGCGACTGGCCGCTTGTTCCTCGGTGAGTGTGCGGTAGAACGACGGCAGCGCGTTTTGAACAGGCGCGTTGGCGGGGATTACGTCGTCCTGGCTCGACCCCGGTCCATAGTGCGGCGGGAGCGGCGCGTCAAAAAGCCAGGGCGCCTCCTTCAGTTTCGGGCTGCATAGTCTCACGAGTGCTGATTGTGCGTTCGGGCTTGCCATCACTTAATCTCCTCCAGTTAAGGTGTCAACTACCTTAACTAAGATGCAAAGGCCAACCAGGGCGTTGTGTACACAGCATTGGTTTCAGCTCATGGGTGAGGACTCCGGCAGAATCCGTCGTTGCGCACGGTAGAGTCGCGGAGGCCGGTGGGCCCCGCCTTCTACCCGGCTGCTGGTTGGAATTATTGTCCCGCTTGCGTCGACCTTGCGCCGGAAATTGGTAGGATCGAGTTTGCGGTCCAGAATCACCTCGTAGACCTCCCGCAGTTCGGAGAGGGTAAAGTTTCTCGGCAAGAGCTGGAAGGCGACATCCGCGTAGCTGACCTTGTTTCGCAACCTCCAGAGCGCGTACCGAAGAATCTGGTGATTATCGAAGGCAAGCCTTTTCGGCAAGGCTTCGACCGAAAACCAGCGTGCTTGACGCTGACCTGTAGACGGATCGACCGGGTCGCCGGGTACAAGCGCGTAATAGGCTACGGCAATTCGGTGTTCGCGCGGATCACGATCCGGTCTTCCGAATGTATAGAGCTGCTCCAGATACGTTGCCCGGAGTCCGGTCTTGGTCAGGAGGTGTCGTCGCGCCGACTCCTCGAGCCCTTCGCCGGCATGCACCCAGCCGCCCGGAAGCGCCCACAGTCCCTTAAACGGTGGTGACTGCCTGCGAACCAGCAGGACGGCCAGTTCGTGCGAGTCGCCACTGCGGCGCAGGGCGAAAATCACGACAGTGACCCCAACCAACGGCCACCCCGCCGCTTCGGATGTGACGCCGCTCCTGTTCGCCGATCGCCTATCAGCCATGTGATCCAACCTCTCGTCTCGTCGAGTAATAGTTAAGGTTACCTTTACTCAAACCAGACTCTAGCAAAGCCGAGGCGTCTTGTCGAGGTGGTCAAGCACGGCACCCGGGAAGCTGGCCGGCTGAGGAATCTCCCGGGTCTGCGATTTCTCGCTCGTCCAACCAAAAGATCCCAAGGTATGATCTTCGTGACGCTGTGGCGTTTGCGCCTGCTGCAAAGCTATCAAGCCGCGCGAGAACGCGCGACGACGCGCCCGCGTTGAGTGAAAGGCAGGAACCCTGGAGTCTGAACCATGGCGGAGATGAAACCGGGACGCATCGTCGAGTGGCATCGGCTCTCTTTGAGCTTAGCTATTTTTCATCTGATACCCTATGACGGAACACGGTTTCCGCCGTTCGAGGCGGGGCAGTATATAGCGCTCCGACGCGACGACTGTCTGCTGACCAAGAAGGTGAAAGAAGGAACCGAGGTGCGCGTTGTACCCGATCTCGATGCCGATGGAAAGCAGAAGCGGGGGCCGGTCACGCACTCATATTCGATCGCTGCGGCCCCATTCGAGGCGGCCCGTGACAACAATCTCGAATTCTATGTGGTGATCGAGAGTGGAAGCGACGGCGCGTTGGGGCGCTTTACCGAGTCGCTCTTTCGAATAGAGAGCGGGGGGAATGATCGGCTCGACTACGTGGACCGCATAGTGGGCGATTTCACTCTAGCCAAACGAGCGGCCGGTTTCGAACATGTGCTGATGGTAGGGACGGGAACCGGTCTCGCACCTTTCGTATCAATGATCAAGCAGCTTCACTACGATTCGCAACGAGGCGCGGCGCGCGCACGCTACACCCTCCTACACGCCAATCGGACTTATGAAGAGCTGGCCTATCACCGGGAGTTGCTCGACATCGAAGCGACGAACGCGTTTGATTTCGTCTACGTTGCTTCGGTTAGTCGCCCGACAGAACGCGACCGCGCCGACGCGCGGCTCGGCGTTGGCCGCGCAAACAATCTGCTGCGGCATATCTTCGGATTCCCACCGCTGGAGTCAAACGCGGTCGTACCGGACCTGCCTGCCGAGCGGCCGCTCGCGCTGCTTCAGCAGAGAATCGATCCATCACGCACGGTAGTCCTCACCTGCGGTAACCCGGCCGGAATGGCGGATATCGAGTGGATAGCAGCACAAACGGGGATGCAGTTCGAGAAGGAGGAGTGGTAAGGAGGACTGAGGATTGAGGATTGAAAATCGAGGATCGAGGATCGAGGACTGAGACTGAGGAATGAGGGCGTGCAAGACCAATTCACCACGCGTGAGCCACGATGACGCAAACGAGCAAGAGCCTACAACAACTCCTCTATCCTCTATCCTCTATCCTCAGTCCTCAGTCCTCAGTCCTATCTTCAGCCGAAATACTCGCACCGCGTTGTCGTGAAAAACGGCCTTCCAGTGCTCTCTGGGAATCGCGCGCTTAAAAGCCTTCACATATGAGTTGATATCCGTCAGAGGCCAGTCCGATCCAAACATCAGCTTTCCGGGATCTTCAAGATAACCGAACACCCAGGCGAGCGGTCGCACGACATACTCATCTACCTTACCCCTCGGCATTCGATCCAGGTTCCCTATCAACAAAGCTGAGCCATCCAGATACACGTTCGGATTCTTGTATGCCACTTCGGCGGCCGACTCGATCCATGGGTTACCGCTGTGCGCGAGCACAAATCTCACCTTAGGATGATCCACGGCTACTTCGTCTATCGTTAACGGATCGGCAAACTTTAGCTTTGCTTGCGAGGAATCAGTATCGCCGGTATGAAACACGACCGGCACATCGTACTTTTCCGCCAGCTCGTAGACGGGCTGATAGTTCTTGTCATACGCGTATTGATACACGTAGCCGAGATATATCTTGATGCACCCATATCTACCAGACCGGAGTCCATCTTCTATAAACGGGACATTCGGTTGAGCATCGATGCCCACACAGCTCATAACATTTTGAGCTCTCAGGTCGGGCCCAGGATCGCCTCCAGCGGGTGAATGTGATATTGCGCCTACGACGCCGGCGCGCCGCCACTCTTCGAAGTACTGTTTCTGCGTTATTGGAACTCCGCGGTTTTTGTCCAGCTTGCCGGAAAAGTCTGTATGAGTGTGCGCGTCTATGATCGGCAGTCTGCCAAGGCTTGCCCGCGGCCGCTTCTCCTTCCTGCTTGCGTCAATCAGCTTGTTGTTCTGGGCCAGTGAAGGTCCAACCAGCATAACGAGCAATGCGATCCTAAGAAAAAGGCGAAGCGCGTAAGACGGCATCAGTCTCGACTCCTCCCGAGATTCATAATGTATTGATCTCAATTCTAACGACTTCACAAACTAGATCAGCGAGGATTCATAGCACTGGAACAATCTGGGAGGCAAGGCACCCCAAAATGCCTGCGACCTCCGCGAATTAAGGTCCGGAAGGTGGGCTTGCCCCGCGCTGCCTGGCGCTTTCGACTATTGGCCCAGATCGAGTTCTGCTCGGTGAGAAGCACAGGCAGCGGGGCAAGCCCACCTTCCGGACCTGTTAATGCACGGAGGTTCGACAAGCCCGCTTTCCTCTGACTACTTGGTGCCGTTTAGCGGTTTTGTGTCCTGGTGGCGAACCCCAGGTTTTCAGAAGCCTGCCAAGGAAAACTTGCCAGGAAGACGACCCCGGTTTCAGGGTTGTGATACCGAGAATGGTATCCTAAAGGTTGTTATGAATGGTCAACACCGGCAAAACGTCCGCGCAGGAGACGAGGTGGATATTATTCGGAAACAGGATCAAGGCTCGGGTAAACTGACCCGAGGTATAGTCAAGGACATCCTTACCAATTCTTCTTTTCACCCGCACGGGATCAAGGTGCGACTTATGAGTGGAGAGATTGGAAGGGTGCAGGAAGTCCTTGACCCGATAGACAAGTCGCCCTCGCTGTCGCAATCTCCAGACTTGCAATGACAATCATCTCTCTCGAAGACATCGCCATGGGCTACGGACCCAGACGCCTGTTTGAAGGCGTGTCATTCGGCCTCGACGAGGGGGACAGAGTCGGCCTGATAGGACTAAACGGCTCAGGCAAGTCTACCCTCCTGCGAATAATCGCAGGACGCGAACAACCCGAGAAGGGTCGCGCCATCGTCGCCGGTGAGCGCGTCGTGGCATACTTGCCGCAGAACCCTCCGTTCGACCCAGATCAAACCGTGCTTGATGCAGTCTTTACTGCCAGCGACGAAGCGATGCGATTGCTGAGGGACTACGAAATGGCCTGCCACCACTTGTCACTGCACTCGGGGAATGAACGAATACTCGATCAGGTCGCAATGTTGGCACACCAGCTCGAAGCGGCGGGGGCGTGGAACCTGGAAACAAACGCGCAGACCGTTCTGAGTCAACTCGGCATCAGCGATACAGGAGCAACGATGGGCTCGCTGTCGGGAGGCGAGCGGAAACGAGTCGCGCTGGCTCACGCCCTCGTCTCGCGCCCCGACCTGTTGATGCTGGACGAGCCTACCAATCACCTGGACGCCGATACGATCGCGTGGTTTGAAACATATTTAGCCCGTTATGCCGGTGCGCTTCTACTTGTGACTCATGACCGCTATTTTCTTGATCGTGTCACCAATCGCATTCTCGAGATAGATCGAGGACGCGTGCAAAGCTTCGCAGGGAACTACGCCTACTATCTCGAAAAGAAAGAGGAGCAGGAAACTCAACACGCTGTCGCAAGCGAGAAGCACGAAGCGCTGCTCAGGCGCGAGCTTGCATGGCTCAGGCGCGGCGCCAGGGCCCGCAGCACAAAACAAAAGGCCCGCGTAAAACGAGCGGAACAACTTCAGCAACAACTCGTCAGGTCAGCCAACTCCGAGCTGGACATCTCAATAGGCTTCAGCCGGATGGGCAAGAAGATTCTCGAACTCGACGGCATCTCAAAGTCCTATGACGACAAGAGCCTGATCGACCGGTTCAGCTATACGCTGAAACGCAATGATCGAATTGGCATCGTTGGTTCAAGCGGTTCGGGAAAGACAACCCTGCTCGACATAATCGCCGGCCGGGTCACGCCGGATGCGGGTCAGGTTGAGAGGGGGGAGACGGTCGTCATCGGCTACTACGATCAAGACAACCGTGAGTTGAATGGCGCGCAGCGCGTGATTGACTATATCCGCGAAGTCGCCGAGAGAATCGAGACAGCCGATGGTCAGGTCATCACCGCGAGCCAGATGCTCGAGAAGTTTCTTTTTCCGCCGGTGATGCATTACGACGTTATCTCAAAACTGTCCGGGGGCGAACAGCGGCGGCTGTACCTGCTCAGAGTGCTGATGAGCGCTCCTAATCTCTTGATGCTGGACGAGCCAACCAATGATCTCGACATTCAAACGCTTGTGCGGCTGGAAGAATATCTCGATTCCTTCGCGGGATGTTTGGTTGTAGTCAGCCACGACCGCTATTTCCTGGATCGAACGGTTGAAAGCATTTTTCGCTTCGAAGGAAACGGGCGGATTAACGAACACGCCGGCAACTACACCGCCTTTCTCGAAGCCCGCGAGCGAGATGTCTCTGAAATAGAAGCGAGCGCGAGCCTCCCGAAGCCGGCGCGCACGGCCCGAGCATCCCACGAGCCTCGCCGGCTGTCGTACAAAGAGCGGCGCGAGTTTGAAGAATTGGAGAAGAGAATCGAGCTTTCCGAAGCGCGAAAGGGCGAGCTTGAACGCCAGTTGTCGGCAGCGTCGAGCGATTTCGTGGCGGTCGACGCGGCCTACACCGAGCTTCAGTCGCTCAATCAACAGTTAGAGAAAGACGTCGATCGGTGGGCCACACTCGCGGAGCTTGCTTGAGCCCTCCTTACCATTGATGACCTGTTCGAACCTCGCGCAGCCGAGTCGATGTAGATGAGCCTAACTCGAGTGCAAGATAACTCAACCGTCATCGTGCATTGGATTCAATAAGCCCCAGCGTCGCGGATTGGAACCCACACTTGCTTCAATCGGCGTGGCCTACGGGCTACCAGTGGGCGACCAGTGCGTACCCGGCGAAGAGCTCCGGCAGCGCCGTCCGTGACAGCAGCCGTACACCCGGCACCAGCTCCCCGGGCTCGATCCCGCGGTCGGCGAGGTCCTCGGCGACCACGTACACAGGGATCTTCCGGTTCTCGATCAGGTCCAGTACATCGCGATCCATCTTCGGAGCCTGAGTCTGCTTCCACTCGCCGACCGTGAGGCCCGGGACGCCCTGGCCGGCGACCGCGTAGTTCACTGCGTTGCCGCGCAGCACTACGGTGTGCTCCGCACCCGCGCCCTGCATCGCCGCCAGCAGCCAGAGGATAGTGTCATCCTGCTCTTCCATCACGGCCCGATAGGCCGACTCCACGATGTTCAGCGTCTTCTTGGCCACGGCTTCACCTCACTTGGTCGGGATGACCAGAACGTTGTCCGACGCCTCGATGAAGGCGTGGAAGTCGGCGGGCGAGCCGCGCCGTGTGCCCGGCACGAACTCGTTGACGCCGCGTTCGTCGACGCACATGCCACAGTTTACCCAGTCCACGATGCCGCCGTTCTTCTCGGCTTCGGCGAGAAGGGCCGCGACCTGGTCCTTTGTGGTGGGGTGGTTCTCCTCGGCCACGTCCTTGCCGTGGACGGGGTTCGGGTGCGGCGTCTGGCGCACGAACGCCAGGCCCGCGGCCCCCTCGTAGGCGAAGACGTTTATGTGGTACCCGCGCCGGGCGGCGACGTCGAGGATGCGAAACGCCGTCGTCAGGTTCTCTGACTCGTAGGGAGGATCCATGAGCGCGATGGTCAGTGTCTTCTTGGACATGCTTTGTCTCCTAGTGCCAGAGCGTTTTGCGACCGGCCGCGAGGTGGTCGACGACCACGTCGATGGGGGCCGCGACGACTCCTTCGGCCAGCGTGGTGATGCCACGCTCCTGCAACGAGAAGTCATCGGCGAGCACTTGCACCCCGCTCCGCGCCAGCGCGCTGAGCGCGGCAGAGTGGGCCGACGGGCGCGCCGACAGCACCCCGTTCTGGGCAAGGAACAGCGTCACCTGGTTACCGCCCTCGACCAGTCCCTTTGCCAAGTCGTAATAGTAGCCGACGTCCTTAGATTCAAACGGATCGCGCGATTCGATGAGCAGGTACTGAGCCATCTATGGTTCCTCCTCGGGTGCGACGGTGCAAGACTAGCACAGAGCGCCGGTCGAGTCATTGAGGGTTGTCAACATAATCATTGTCAACTAGCGTTTAACAGCGGCAAAGTCGGTCCCGCTTAGCCCCGGACGCGCAGACTTGCATAATCGACCGCCGGCGTACCGTAGGAAAGCGACAGCCCTTCAACTTCCGGCCTCGCAAATCGGTAGGTCTGCTCGTGGAAGAGCGGAAGCAGCAAGGCTTCACGAGCGATAATCTCTTCAATCTGGCGATAGATCGAGTGCCGGATCGCGGGCGAGATTTCGGCTCGTCCTCTTTCGATCAGACTGTCTAGCTCAGGAGTGCCGCAGAGCCGCCCAAGCAATCCCTCTCGGGAACGAAGAATGTAGGCGAAGGTGTCCGCGTCTGGATAATCAGCGTTCCACCGTCCCACGACAACGTCAACGCTGGCTCGGGATGCCGCTTCGATCCACTCGGCCATGGTCTTATTGACGGTTCGAATCTTCACGCCCTGGTCCGTAAAGGCCCCTGAGAGTTCGGTGGCAAGCGCTGCATACTCACCGAAAAACACCGGGTTGAGCGCCGCGGTTAATTCGATCTCGGCAGATCGCCGCTCAAGGTTTTCAGGGGTTGCTGCGATACGCCGCGCGCCGGATTCGTGACCGAGGAGACCGGGAGGAATCAGACCGTGTGCCGGCACGGCAAGGCGGCCGAGCGTCTGACGGACAAGCATCGGAACATCAACGGACCGCACCAGACGCAGGCGCAGTCGTTTGTCACTCAAGGGACCGCTGTGAGTGTTGAAGGCCGCGTAGTAGGTCATCAGGCGCGGCGTCTCGCGGTAGCTCGAGGCGAAGGCGGGTTCGCGCCGCAAAGCTTCCACGTCGGCCGGCAGCAGATCAGACGCAACCGAGAACCGTCCGGCCCGAAACTCTGCAAGGATATCAACAGGCAAGACCCCAAAGCTGAACGTTAACCCGTCGCTCATGGGATAACCCTCGCGCCAGTATGTTCGGTTGCGTTCGAGATCAAGCCTCCGACCCGGCTCAAACTTGGCCACACGAAAGGGCCCGGTCCCGACACAACCGTCCTGCCATCTCGAGCCGAATCGGTCGTTTCCCTCCGGAACGATAGACGCGCCTACATAGGCGATGAGGGCTGGAAAGAAGGAGATTGGTTCGTCAAGCTCCATAGTGAACTCGGTCGCCGAGTGTATTCGAAAGCCGGCGAGGTCGCCCGCCTCGCCGTTTAGCAGCGCCTTCGCTCCATGAATCGGGGAATAGAAAAAGCGGCACTCGCTGTCACGGTTTTGCATCAGCCGTTCAAAGGAATAGCGAACGTCCCGCGCGGTGAGCCGGCGGCCATCGTGAAATCGGACATCGTCGCGCAACCGGAAGCGATAACGCCTGCCGCCTTCCTCCGCACGAAATTCGGCGGCGAGCCATGGGAGGATGCTGCCTCCCACATCGCGCGTCAGACCCTCGAAGATACTGGTAAGCACCTCGGCCTGCTCCACAGTGGATGACAATGATGGGTCAAGGCTGTTGACCAACCCGGCGATCGGAACCTGTACCATCCCTCCACTCAACCTGACTGTGTGGGCAGCCTTCGCCTCGCTTTCCACCTTACCGAGCTCGGAATAGTTAGCATAGGGAGCGCTGCTTCCAAGCTTCAGCCCGCGCACTTTCGGGCTGGCCAGGCGATGATCGATGTCATGAAAAAGGGGCAGGATGGTGCCGGATTCCAAAATGAGATTCTCGTACTTCCGGTAGAGTGAGGCTCTTACGCCGGGCTGGCTCTCGGCGCGGGCCTCCTCAAGGATGTGGTCGCCCTCTGGGGATGCGATATAATTTCGGTAAAGGCCTACCTGTGAGTGAAAAAGACTATGCGTGAAGTTATCGGGATCATCATAATCGGCAGTCCAGCGTCCGACGCGTAGGTCAAGTCCCTCGTTGTTTTGATCGGATTCCAGGAATGAAGCCATCGTCGGTGTGGCGATCTCGACTTCCACTCCGAGTTCCGACCAGATCGAGAACAGAGTCGTAAGCAGCGATCCGTAGCGGTCCTGAAGAAGCGGATGGACGGATGCCTTAAGGTGAAGGGGCGCAGTCACCTCGGCATCGCGCAGCATATCGAGCGCCTCTTCGCGCGTCAGCGTGTGGCGCCGCTTGCCCGGATCGTGCCCCAGCATTCCCGGTGGGATCAGGCAGACCGCGGGTTCCGCGAAGCGCCCGAGCGTCTGCCACACCAGGTCGTGCGTCCGCACGATTCCGGAAAGGGCTCGGCGCATCATCAGGTTGCGCGCGAGCGGACCGCTGCGCGAGTTGAAAAGCACGAAGTAGGTGTTTTTGCGCGGGGCTTCGACGATTCCATTGCGGAACCGCGGGTCTCGCATAAACTCTTCCAGGTCTTGTGGGGACAGGTCGCGCGCTAAATCGAGTTCTCCCGAACGCAAGCCGGCAGCGATGGCCCCCGCGCTAAGACCCACGCGGAATTCGAGAGCTTCAAGGAGTGCGGACGCGCCTTTCCAATACTGCTCGTTCCGCTCCAGTACGATGCTTCCAGCGCGGTAGGACGAGAGCCGGAAGGGGCCAGTGCCCAACAGAAACGAGCTGTCGTTCGCTCCGATTCGAGTGATCCCCGTCTTATAGTCGGCCAGCAGAGCGGGATAGATCGAAAGCGGCTCGCTGAGCCGGATCTCGAGTGTGTCGCTTGAGTGGACTACCATTCCCGCCAGCCGATCCACTCGCTGTCCGGCGAATTCTACAACGCCGCTGATTGCCGCCAAGGCCGCCGGGAGATCGTGAACAGCGCAGCGAACCGCGCGCTCGAATGAGTCCTTGACGCCCTCGGCCGTCAGCGGTTGCCCGTCCTGGAAGCGTGCGCTGTTCTGGAGCGTCAACAAAAACGAGTTCCCCTCTTGACCAAACTCCCACTTTTCGCAAAGCGAAGGAACAAGATTGCCTTCCTGGTCGGTGGTCAACAGAGTCTCGAAAACGTTTGACAAGATCTCCTGCTCTTCAAGGAGTTCGATACTAATGGGCTCGCGCGCTTCCACCGGACTGGCCATCGCTACGACCAGCCTTCCACCTCGCGGGATCTCTTCCTGCGCCGCGCCGTCCTTTGCGCCGGGAGCCAGCCTTGCTGTCTCCTCCAGGTACTCATTTGCCTTCTGGGACTCGCCGCGGAGATTGGCGAGCGTCGCAGCCAGCGACAGCAAATGCCTTAGGCTCTCGGTGTCTCCGACTGTTCGCGCAGCCTCCATCCCCCGATTTACCCATCGTGTCGTCTCCTCTACCCTTCTCGCTTGCCATGCCGTCTCGGCAGCCAGCATCAGTGCGACCACAGCGCGCGCCGATTGATTCTCACGCTCGAAGATTCTAATTGCGCCCTCAGCCTCCTTGAGCGCTCCATCGACTTCTCCAGCCATGCGGTAGGACTGGGCCAACAGTAGCCGCATTTCGCCCTCGATGGATCGATCGCCCTCCCATTCATCATCGAGGAATTCGAGTGCCGTCTTCGCCGAACGGGTCGCCTCTTCCGCGCTGAAAGCATCGAGCGCGTTCTTTGCCAGACGCAAACCGTACTCGACTGTTTTGTCAGCCACGTCGCCCTGAGAAAAGTGATATACGAGTTGCGGGTAGACGCGCTCCAGGCGACCACCGTGGCGCTTCTCGATATGCTCGGCATACTTGCGATGGAGCGATCTTCGCTTCCGGCGGGAGACCGATGCGTAGAGGACATCGCGAACGACGGCGCTTGAGAAGGTCAATCGATCACCCCGCGATTCCCGCTCTTCCTCAATCAAGCCATCTTCCACAAGCCGATCAACTGAACTCTCGACGTCATCTTTTTCTCCGGCCAGAGTCTCGAGATCCCGAAAATCAAACGTCTTGCCGATGACCGATGCGATCGAGAGAATCTCCCTCAGGTCTTCCGGCAATCGCTCGATCCGTTTTTCAATCGCTTGCTGGATCGTCGCCGGAAGCGCGTCAGTGGAAAGGTCAGTCTCGGCAGAGAGGCTCCAAGAGCCGGTGTTGTCCTTGGTGATCCCGCCCGAATCAAGCAGCGAACGAACGAGTTCCTTGGTGAAAAACGGGTTCCCTTCGGTCCCCTCATAGAGTCTTTCCGTCAGACCTCGTGAAAGCTCGGGGCCGCCGATCAGCGTCTCCAGGAAGAGCTTATGATCCGACGGTGAGAAGGGTCCGAGCGTGAAGGAGGAAAAACGCCGGTCGCCGCGAAAGCTGTCGAGCATTCGAGTGAGCGGGTGCCGGCTGTCCACGTCCGTCGAGCGATAAGTCCCAACGATCAGGGTCGGCGTCGGACCCAGGCGGCGAACGATGTATTGTAGAGCTTCAATGGAAACCTCCGCCGCTTGGAGATCTTCAAGGAAAAGAATCAGCGTCCGGCCAGCGGCGATGCGAGTCAGAGTTCGCGCGAGCAACTCGAAGATGTGCGTGCGGTTCTCCGGACCTTGCGACTCGCCAAACCTGGTTAGCTTCGACTCCCCAGTGGCCGCCGAGCGAATGTCGCTGATCTCGGTGAGCATCGGAAAGAGCGAGACGAGGTCAGAGGCGAGGTCTGAGAGGTCTATCGACCCGGCCGACGAAATACCTGCGTCCCTCTGCCGGAAGTATTCCTGTATGGCTTCGCAGAATCCTTGATAAGGAAAGGCGCCATCCTGCTCGACCGATCGTCCGTGAAGTACGAGAAGCTTGCGCGCCTTTGCCAGGGTTTCAATCTCATCCAGCAGGCGAGTCTTGCCCGCGCCAGGACCGCCACCCACTATGACGAATTGGCACTCACCGCTGACAGCGTCATTGAGCCGCTTCTGCAACTCGGCCAGTTCTCTTTCTCGCCCGATGAACGGGGAGAGCACTGGACGCGGAAGCGTCAGCATGCGGGTGAGCACAACCGACTTGTTCAGGTCGCTGTCGTGCAGTCGCGACTGGCCTCGACGGAGCGCCTCTGCAACCTCACTTGCGCGCTGTGGCCTCTTCGCCGGTTCCTTCGCGATGCAGGAAAGGACAATTGCTTCGAGGTCCTCGTTGATAGCTGCGCCGAGGGAACGCGGTGGCTGTGGGATCTCGTGAACGATCCGGTAGAGAATTGATTGTAACTCGCCCGAGAACGGGGGTTCACCCGTCAGGCATTCGTAGATCACAGTGCCCAGAGAGTAAATGTCCGACCGATAATCGACGCCGCTCGTCGCCGAGACCTGCTCAGGACTGAGATAGGCAAGCGTGCCGGCAATGGTCCCGGTCTTGGTGATGCGGCTTTCAGTGGCCGCTCTCGCAAGCCCGAAGTCCATTATGCGGACTCTCACTCGGCTGCCTTCCTCGCGAGCCACCATGATGTTTTCAGGTTTGATGTCGCGGTGAATAACGCCGCGCGCGTGGCTGTAGTCGAGCGCTTCTGCGACTTGTACCCCGATGTCGATGACTTCGCCGAGGGTGAGCGCTTGTTCGCGCAGGAAGCTGCGAAGGTTTGTTCCTTGCACGACGGGCATAACAAAGAACAGGGAGCCTTCGTGCTTGCCAAAGTCGTAGATCGGCACGATCTCGGGAAAATCCATCTGTCCCACCAGCTGCGCCTCGCGCTGGAAGCGCTGCTCTGCTTCGGCGCTGAGCAGCGAGGGGGGAATGAGCTTGATGGCGACCTCGCGATTTAGCAGAGGGTCGTGAGCTTTATAGACGACCCCCATGCCTCCGCGACCGAGTTCGGAGATGATTTCGTACCGACTGGAAAGCTTCTGTCCGATCATTCTTCCCCCGCTGTCCAAAGTACAATACCCAAAACGCAATAGTGGGTTGTCAAGATAATGACTCCTTCGTAATCAGGCGGGAAGCACTCGCGAAGCTACCTTAAGCCGATTGGTTAACAGATGTGGGCTGCGGTCTTCTGAATTATCCACAAGCAATCTTTACTCTCGCTGAACTTACCGGAGAGGAACTTGATCGCGGCGCTTCGTTCACGAGTCGCGAGGTAATCAGCGCCGATTCCTTCCGCCAAACGGGCGAAAGGACCTCATCAGAATCCAGCCCCATGCCTTGCTCCAAAGGCGATGAGCTTGACGCAAGGCGCACGGAGGATATCAGAGCGCTCATATGGAGACAAGAACACGGAACTTGTGGTAGTGGTGCAATAGCGTGTTGAGAGGAGTCTCGCCACTAGGCCACCAAGGACACGAAGGCCCACAAAGCTTTCTTTGTGCGGCTTTATACCTTAGTGACTTCGTGGCAGGAGAGGCTGCCACAGGCATCAACACATTATCACCCCACTATCGAACTTGTTGCGTCGAGACGCTAGTGCGAGGTCCCTTCTTGATTGACCAATTGTATTCGATCGGATCAACGGCAAGCGCTCATCACTACCTGGCCACATAGAGATTGGGAAAATGCTCGCGAAGGTTAGCAACCTTGGGAAGGTCATTGATCACGATGTACGGCTCGTTTGGATGATGCTTGACGTAGTCCTGATGATAGCGCTCAGCTTGATAAAAGGCTTTGCCGACGACCACCTCGGTCACAATAGGGCCCACAAAGGACCTGGCCTGATTGAGCTGGTCTATGTAGGCCTCAGCAATCCGCCTTTGGTCTTCGTTGGAGCAGAAGATAGCCGACCGGTATTGAGGGCCGTGATCGGGTCCCTGCCGGTTTAGTTCCGTCGGGTTATGCGCGACGGAGAAGAACACCTTGAGAAGCTGCCCGTACGAAATCTGCGACGGATCATACTTGATACGAACGGCCTCGGCGTGCTTTGTTCTCCCAGCCGAGATAATCTCATATTGAGCGTCGCTGGCCGATCCCCCGCAGTATCCGGATTCGGAGTGAATGACGCCTTTTACGTGTTCGTACACGGCTTCAACACCCCAAAAACAGCCTCCGGCAAGGACCGCTGTCTGCTCGCCTTTAGTCGCAGCCAGGGGCGCGTCTATGACCGGGTCAGGGATGGTCACCGCGGCGGTTGCCATATTGCAAGCCAGTGAAATCGCGACTGGAAAGATGGCGAGAATCCGAAGCTTGATACTGGACATATCTTCTACCTTTCAGAGTGCCAGCAAGAGATGTGGAGGCCCATACTTTCTTCGATCCCGCTTTCGGACGTTCGAACTTTCCGGCAGCGGGCAACCCCCTTCAAGATGGCGGCAGAGGCTGGCATCTGTCCAGCCGAACGCCAACGGGGCTACTTCTCTTCTTCCTTCTTGTCTTCTTCTTCCTTTTTGCTGAGACCCCAAAACTCTTTGACCGCGTCGGCGCCCGGCACGAGTTTCTCCCAGAGCTGAGGCGATGTCGAGCCCATCTGCAGGAACCCGCGGAAGCGGCGGTCGAATTCTTCCTTGCTCTTCAAGTACGCTTCGAAGCTGCTCGACAAATAGTTCTTGAAGAAATCCTGAACCGCCGTCTCTTGCGAGCGAATCAGCTGTAACAGAAACGAAACCGGAAGTACACCCTGATTCTTCTCTTCTTCGAGAATGACCTGCATCAGCACCGCCTTGGTGACATCAGCCTTAGTGCGGGAATCGATAACCTGGACGTCGTGGCCGTCTCGAATTAGCTTGATCAACTCCTGGTAGTTCAGGTATCCACTGGTCTCCGTGTTATAAAGCCGGCGGTTACCGTAACGTTTGATCAAAATGCGGTCGCTGCTTGCGTCGCTCGGCGCGGTCTTTGGTGCCTTTGCTCTTTTTCCCATGACAATAACGGACTCTAGCACAGTGCAGCATTGATGTCTAAGAGTTTGCACTATCCCTTCTTTTATCAGCCGGATAGATGCCCTTCGCAGATGCGAACAGTGTAAACTCTTCCGATAGCGCGCCAGTACTGCCTTCTTCTCGGAACTTGACCAGCCGACCTGAGATGACAATGGCGGACTAACTAGCATTATTGCTCTAGTTAACGGATTTCTTTCGCACTTGCGAAATTTTCTACTTGACGGAGGTTGATTCTGTGCTATTCTTTCGGGGCAATCTTGAAGGAGAGTGAACAGCCATAGAACCTGCCGGAGACGTCTCGCTTGAACGGCAAGAGGACGAGCGCCGGCTATCAACAACCGACTCTTTTTGATCGAAAGGACTAAAACATCATGACTACGAAATCGAAATCAACCGGCAAACAGAACACAGCCAGCGAGGCCACAGCGGCGGGCAAGGCGCCCGAGACAGGCGCGGCAGAGTGGGCCCAGCAAGTTGTCGAACACCTGGTCGACGCGCAGAAGAAGTGGATTGATCTCACCGCTCAGCAGAACGCGCTGGTACTCAAGGCCATCGAGGAAGGCATGGCGTTCTATAGAACCGCTCCGACGCCGGCGTTGGCCGACTGGGCTCGTCAAGGAGTCGAAGGTATCGTCGAAGCTCAGAAGCGCTGGGCCGAGATCGCCTCACAGCAAAGCGGCCAGCTTTACGACGCCATCCGAGAAGGCGTGGGCGTCACACCGTCCGACATTTCGCGGGCCGTCTCGGACTACGCGGGTCAGGGCCTGGAGGCTTTCGTTAAGGCGCGCACGCAGTGGCTTGACTTCGCCGCTCAGCAGAATGCTCAGGTGATAAAGGCGTTGAAGGACGGCCTCAATCTCGACGACAATTCGCCCGCTGCGGCGCTTGCGGACTTCGCGCAGCAGGCGGTGGCGAACTATGTCGAAGTGCAGAAGCGCTGGCTCGATCTCGCAACGCAGCTTCCGTTTATGGGACCTACCGGAAAGAAGAAGTAAACACCATACGCGTATTTTGTGCGAGGGTGAAGGATTAGCATCGAGAGCAAAACCCTTCACCTTCGACAAACCCGTCTGTCTGGGCGAGCCGAGACGAGTTGAGATTACGAGCTTTGCTTGCTACGGGTTGCTGCCTGTTCAACTGCGCCGTCTGAGGGTAGACTCTGAACCTCGAACCTTGAACCCCGGAGATTCTGATGCCTAACGAGTCGAAACGAATCTATCCGTGGAAGACCACACTCAAAGACAAACAAGTCACCCTGCGTCCGATGGGGTCTGAGGACCGCGATGCGATGTTGGGGTTCGCCAGGTCTCTTCCCGAAAACGATCTGCTCTTCCTCGCGGTGGACATAACCCGAAAGGAAGCACTCGATCAATGGGCGCACAACATCAAGAGCGGCCAGATCCGGACCGTGCTCGCCGAAGCAAACGGTAAGCTGATTGGCCACGGCACGCTCAACCACAATGCGCTTCAGTGGACGAGGCATCTGGGGGAGATCATGCTGCTGATCAGCCCTGATTACCGCGGCATAGGTCTCGGAAACCTGCTGGCAAACGAGCTCTTTTCGATCGCGCGTGAGTTGGGTCTGCAGAAGATCGTAGCGCGCATGGCTTCAGAACAGCGGGGCGCACTACAGGTCTTCGAGCGATTGGGCTTTCGAGCAGAGGCGTTGTTGGGCGACTACGTCATAGATCGCCAGGGGCGCACACACGATCTGATCGTTATGTCTTATGACGTAACAGGTCTGACCGAATAAGGAGTTCTCATGTTTCTCGCGGGCCTTGAACGTCTTGAATCCGATTTCTTTCGCGGGCTGAATCAGTTTGTCGAGCCGCTTGTGAGAGCCGGTCTGGGCGCGCCCGTGCTCTCGCCGATGGGAGCGATTGTCATAGAAGCAAAAGGACGAAAGAGTGGCCGCCGGTCTAAGGTGCCTTTGATGGCGGCGCTTATAGGCGATCTTGTCGTAGTCAGCACTGTGCGTCGCCGGACGAACTGGTTGAAGAATCTGGCTGCGCATCCCGAGGTTCGGTACTGGCTCGGGGGCCGTGAGCGCGAGGCGACAGCCTTCGCGATCGGGCCCGGTATCGAATCGCCTTCCGAGATGCCCCCGCGCGTCAGGTGTTTGGCAAGCGCGCTGAAACAACATAGCACGCTGTTCGGAACCGGCTTCGCGATCCTGATGCCGCGTGACTCTTAGTCGGGCAGGTGAACCTACGAAGGCGAAAGCTATGACAAGCGCAACCAAGACCCCACTCGCAAAGAACAAGCCCGAACGCAAGCTTGCGCCGGGACCTAAACGAAAAGCGCTCGGCGACCAGCTCGTGCCGATGAGCCGTGATCCGCTCAAGTTCCTGCTAAGGATCGCTCACGACTATCCGGACATCGCAACCTTCAAGCTCGGCCCTCAGCGCACTTTTCTTTTAAGCAAGCCCGAATATATCGAAGACGTTCTGGTCGCAAACGACTGGAACTTTCTGAAGGGCCGCGGGCTGCAGCGAGCAAAGAAGGTTCTGGGCAAGGGACTGCTCACGAGTGAAGGCAATTTCCATCGCCGCCAGCGTCGTCTTTCACAGCCAGCGTTTCATAAGCAGCGCATTGCGGCTTACGCATCCGTCATGACTGAGTACGCCGTGCGGACTCGCAACGGCTGGAAAGAAAGCGAGACGCGAGACATCGCGCAGGACATGATGCAGTTGACTCTTGCGATTGTCGCCAAGACATTGTTCGACGCGGACGTGCAAGGTGAAGCACAAGAGATCGGCCAGGCGTTGACCGAGGTGCTGGAGTTGTTCGCGACGTTTTCTTCGCCGCTCACTGTGATAACGGACCAGCTGCCGACTGCGAGAAATCGCCGAGTCAAACGAGGCAAGCAACGCCTGGATGAAACTATCTACCGCATCATCGCCGAGCATCGCGCGGCGAGTGAAGATCGCGGCGACCTGCTGTCGATGCTGCTTCTGGCGCAGGACACCGAAGAGGGCAGCGGCGGCATGTCCGACGAGCAACTGCGCGATGAGGTGATGACGCTGTTTCTGGCCGGGCACGAGACAACAGCGAACGCGCTTGCGTGGACGTGGTATTTGCTGTCGCAGAATCCGGAAGTCGAGGCGCAGATGCACGCCGAAATCGACGAAGTACTCGGCGGCAAGCTGCCGACGTTCGAGGACGTGCCGCGATTGGGCTACACCGAGCGCGTGCTGACCGAGTCGATGCGTCTCTATCCGCCGGTTTGGGTGATGGGCCGGCGCTCGGTAAGCGCCTGCAAGATAGGCGGTTACCACGTGCCGGCCAAGTCGATTGTGCTGCTCAGCCAGTTCGTCATGCACCACGATGAGCGATATTATTCTGAGCCTGAGAAATTCGATCCGGACCGGTGGCTTCCGGAGGCTAAAGCTGGGCGGCCCAGGTACGCTTACTTTCCGTTCGGCGGCGGCCCGCGCTTGTGCGTGGGCGAGCCGTTCGCCTGGATGGAAGGCATCTTGATAGTTGCTGTGATCGCGCAGAAGTGGAAGCTGCGGCTTGTGCCCGGGCACCCGGTCAAGATGCAGCCCCTGATAACACTCAGACCGAAGCACGGGATGAAAATGGTGGTGGAAGGAAGATAGTGGTTAGTGGTCAGTGGTTAATGGGCAGTGGTCAGTGGTCGTGGGTGACACACTCCAAATATCTGAAAGTGAGTAGGATTTGATGGCCATCAAAAGTTATCGCGACCTCATCGTCTGGCTGCCCACAGGCTCGGATATCTTGAAAGCCGTGACGTTGAGGGTTTCGACGAGTTGTCTTTAGAGGTTGGACGACTTATCAACGGTCTATCAAACAAGCTTCCCAGGAATGGGCGGGCGCACTGACCACTGACCACTGACCACTTCTGGAGAGCACTAAGCAGTGACCACTTCTGGAGAGATTCATGTCACAGCCCAGTCTAAATCGCCGGCTCACTTCGATGGATGCGAGCTTCCTCTACTTTGAAAAGAAGGAAGCGGCGATGCACATAGGCAGCGTGAGCATCTTCGAGGGCGAGATTCCTTTCGACGACTTCGTAGCAATGCTCAACTCGAAGATGCATCTGCTACCTCGATATCAACAAGTCGTGGCGCCGGACCCGTTCGGCCTCGGTCATCCAACGTGGGAGTTCGATGAGAACTTCGACCTCAAGCGCCACATCTTCAAGGTTCAAATCGATGCGCCGGGCGGCGAAGCGGAGCTGATCGAGTTGGCCGGCCGCATCTTCACTCCAATGATGGATCGCCGCAAGCCGCTATGGGATATCCATCTTGTCTACGGACTCGAAGGAAAGCGGACCGCGATGATCGCTCGGGTGCATCACTGCATGGTTGACGGAGTCTCGGGAGTGGACTTGCTGAAGATCGTGCTTGACATCTCTCCCGAGGTACCCAAACCCTCGCCCGCGCCCGAGCGCCCGCCGCAACCTCCAAGGGCTGACGCGACACGACGATTCTTTGACACGCTGCTCGGCAACATGCAAGAAGGCATGAACCGCTGGATGGAATTTCAGACTGGCTTGCTGAATCTGACGCAAGCTCTCACAAATGAGCGGAGCCGGCAGTCGATGTTCGAAACCGGGGGGACTATTCCGCAACTCGCTTCTCCGGTATCGCTGATGCCGTTCAACAAGCCCTGCTCAGGCGATCGAAAGCTGGTCTGGAGCACGTTCTCGTTTGCCGAAGCGCGCGCCATCCGCGCCGCGCTGGATGGAACAGTCAACGACGTAGTGTTGACGGTGTTGTCGGGCGCGGTATCGCGCTATGTTCAGCTTCACGGACAGCATACACAGGGCCGCCATCTTCGAGTTATGGTGCCGGTGAGTTTGCGCCAGGAAGGTCAGCGGGGCGCGCTTGGCAACCTGGTTTCTATGTTGCCGGTAGACATTCCGCTCGACATCGCGAATCCCGTCGAGCGCTTCCGTTACATTAAGCAGAAGACCGCTGTGATGAAGAGCGGGCGCGTCGCCGAAGGACTCAACCTCTTTTCCGCGCTGATGGGAATCCTCCCGGCGCCGGTGCACGCATTCGCGGGCGCCCTGGCTGCGGCTCCATTCCCCGCGTTCAACATGGTCTCGACCAACGTGCCGGGCCCACAGGTTCCGCTGTATGCGATGGGGAAACGGATGATCGCCTACTACCCTTATGTCCCGGTCGGCTATGCGGTCGGGTGCGGTTGCGCTATCATGAGCTACGATCAGCATTTGTATTTCGGGCTGACGTCGGACACGCAGGCGATGCCGGACGTTGAGAAACTCAAGGAAGCGTTGGATCAGTCGTTCATCGAGGTGCGCGCCGCTGCTGGAGTGGAAGAGATCAAGCCCAAAGTCATGAAAGCACGACGAGGCAAACGGCAATAGCAGGAGACGAAGATGTGATTCTCAACGTTTGTCTCTGCGTCTCGGCGTCTTTGCGGTTAGTTGGCATCGAAACCCCGCTAACCGCAGAGGCGCCGAGACGCAGAGACAACGCAGAGAATTGAAGTTAGAACGCCACCGCACAATAATCGGTTTGACAGGAGCGTGTTAGTGTCCGCATCAACCTCACCC